>NZ_CP034159.1:1615051-1938061 GCF_003860585.1 Kaistella carnis
TAAACTTCGCAAAAAAATCAACTTCTTCCCGGTCTTTACCTTTCGCTTCTTTTTTATCTTTATCTGTGGTGGAAAGATATTTTAAACGTTCAGTAATCTCTTTTTTATCAAAGAAAACTTCATCAATTGCCACAATTAGCATAGAGGTCCAATCTGCGTTAAACTGACTTCCAAATGAGTCTCCTTTGATGTAGGTCATATTCAATCCAAAAATACATTTGAGCCATTTTATAAATGTTGTTTTTCCAGTAACTCTTTCTTTGCTGACCAAACAAAGTATAGGAAGAATTTGTGTTGGATATAGCAGCAGAATTTTTAAATAGTCTAATCCCAGTTCTATCTGTTCTCCGAAAATATGCTCCATGAAATTCAATGAAAACGGAATTTTTTCTCTTAATGATTGAGGGTCTTCTTTTTCACCATTTGGTTGAAAAGGCATTTCATTGTATACGTTGTAGAATCCTTCAATGACTTGTTGATAATCTAAATGGCTTGGAATACAGCAAAAGCCATCAAATTTCGGAACGCTTGAAACGTATGTTTTTCCGTGGTCGCTTATGATCGTTTCTCGATTCCAGCGAACGAGAATTGAGATTTTATCACCAGAAATCAGTGGCTTTTCAATGGTTTTGTAGTAGGAAGTTCCTACTCTTAAATAAGGGATTTCTGTGCTCATAATTTAGATTTTAGATTAAATTCTGCTGAAGTTTTTCTAAAATTCTTTTTAAAATCTGCAGTTGCTTCAGATTCGATTTCCTGCAAAGTTTTCTTTCTTCCTTTGGAAATCCACTCCAATAGTTCCTCCTCGAAAAAATAAAGTTTCTTCCCATTTTTATAGCAGGGGATTAATCTTTTGCGCACAAGAGTGTAAACGGTAGGTTTGGCTTTTCCAATAATTTGGCAGGCTTCCGTTATATCTATTGGAATTCTTTTTTGCGGAACTTGCTGTGGTTGCTTTACTTCTACCAAAAGTTTTATTATCGCAATTTCGCTGACCAGATGCGCCACTGCTTTTGGTAGATTTTCAAATGAGATCTCATTACTCTCCATAACTGTTGTTTTTGATTGTTATGGTGCAAAGAAAAAAAGTGATTCATCTGTGATGGGCGCAAACACGCAATCACAGAGGAATCACTTTATAAACACTTCGTTTTGTGATTTTTTATGTCTTTTGGTAGTCTGCCAAATTTTCTAGAATTTTGATAATCCCTTTTTTAGGTTCATCTTTCAGGTGTGATTTGATACTTTCTAGATCAATATCATCAAGCGAAACGAAAACATTTTTTAGTAGTTTTGAAACTTCCTCCTGTTTTATTGGTCTAAAATGATTCCAGATATTCCAGCCGAAGTGATAAAGGTCTAGATTTGTTAAGCCATTTGTGTAAATAGAAATATTATTAAGAATATCTTCTTTTATTGAATATAAATTTACCGCGTCGCAAAGTGCATCAAGATCTTCATCCTTTAAGTATAAAATAAATTGATTTCGAGTATAATCTAAAGCGAGTTGTAATTTTTCACTTTCAATCTGTTGCTTTTGCTGAAGTTGGTTTTTTCTTATAGAATCAAGATTTACCTTTTCCGAAGTTTGAACCTTAATATCTTCCTTTGAATCTTGAATTAACTGATTTGTTGTATTGTCATCAATTTGCCCAATTGTAATATTCTCATGATTTTTAGTTTGAATAAAATCTACAGTAGAATTTGTGGAATTATTCTTTTTGCGAAATATTTTTCTAAATCCAACAATTATGACATCAAGAAACAAAATGATGATCGCATAAAATAAAATACTTAATGCTGTAATTGACCAAAATACAATATTTGCGGTATACTCATCACCACCTTTACCAATAAAAGAGATTCTTGCTAACGCTCCCACGACTACACATACCACCAGAACCGAAAGGTAAATAACAATATATTCAAAATATTTCAAGTTCATTTTTGTAAGTTTTTCAATTGAATTGCTTTTGATGCTTCATTTTTCTTTTCATCAACAACTTTTGCATAAACCTGCGTAGTTTTTACGTTCGTATGACCAAGCATTTTACTGACTGTATAAATATCTGTTCCGCTAGAAAGTTGCAAAGTAGCGAAAGTGTGTCTGAAATTGTGAAAGGTTATTTTTTTGGTAATTCCTGCACTTTCAATCCATTTTTTAAGTGGTCGAGAAATCCAAGCTGGGTTCGTTAAATCTTTAAAAACCAAATCAGTTGGACCGCCAGATTCACCGCAAAGTTGTAAAGCTTGTTTAGACATCGGCATATATTCTACACCTTTGGTCTTTTTTTGAGTGAAATTTATTCTGGCTTGATTGTTTTCAATACTTATTTCATTCCACGTCAATTTTTGAATATCGGAATGTCGCAAACCTGTCAATGCAGAAAATAGCGCTGCACGTTTTAGAACATCAAGTTCGCATGGTGTTTCAACTAAAGTATTCAGTTCTTCCAGTGTTAAATATTCCCTTCTCGATTCTTCATGTGGAATTGATTTTACTTTAGCCGCAATATCAATTGTAAAATAGCCATCGATAAACGCTTCTTTCAGTGCAGCTTTGAAAACAGAAAAATAGGTTGAAGCTGTATTTTGAGAAATTATCGCATCTTTATTGCTACCACTTTTTGCAGTCAACAAATACGATTTGAAATTTTCACAGAATTTTGTATTAATCTGTGAAAACATAATTTTTTCACCTCCGAAATCTTTTAGAAATTCTATCGAGCGATACCAATTTACCTGAATAGATTCGGAATTATTTTTATGCCTTTTATTGACAAGCAAATCAAAATATCTTATAAAATTCTCCTGAGATCTTTCTTTTTCCTCCTGCTGAATTATATCAAGCTCGTTATAAAGTTCAATGTTATCGTATTCTCTCTGTCTCAATTTTCGCAATGAATCTGCGTAAAACATGGTCTCGCGGTCATTTTCACTTTTGCAAACGATAATTCCATTATCATCTCGTTTGGGTTTAAAAGAAACTGAATTTTGTGTTGTCCGTGCCGGTCTTTTCTTATCGAAATCTACAGTTGTTACACTCCGGTTCAAGTATTCCCGAATTCTTTGAGGATCATTTTTACCTTGAACCATTACTGGATAACTTTCCAAATAAATGAACCATTCTCTTCTGAATTCGGCTTTTCGCAATCGTACGGTAACTTTGGTTTTTAATAACTCTTTCATTTTCCGTCAAAAATTTTGTCAATTAAATTTTTAGGTGCGTACACAAAACTTCCCACCTTTTTAGTTGGGATTTTGTTTCTTTTAATGACACTATTTACCGTTCCCGGATCAGCATGGTATTTTGCACTAATTTCTGAAATTGTATAGCAAGTACCTATTTCAAAAACTTGTTTTTTCTCAATCTTTTCTTTTTCCGGCGCAATTTTTACCGCAGTAAATATTGATTCCAAATCCGACTTACAAACTCGGGTTAATCTTTCACCAAAATTATGTGCTGAAATTCTATTGCTTTTGATTAATCTATAAATTGTATCCTTCGACATTCCAAAAAATACAGCAGCTTCACCTACAGAAAGATAGGGTCGAGTTTGAATTTCCGCAATTTTATTTATTGATTTTTCCAATAAAACTTGTTTCGCTTCTACTTCCTGAACTAGTCTTTTTTGTCTTTTTACAGATTTTTCCGAACAAAGTTTGCTACAAAATCTTGTAGTAACTGTTTTTGCTTCAAATGGTTTCTCACAAAATTCACAAAGTTTTGGTATCCTAAGATTACTAAAGCCCATAATTCCACTATTTTAAATAAATAAAAATCAAATTAGCCTAAATAAGACATAATAAGAAGCAGATTGTCTGCTATTAAGACGCGGTACAATTAAGATACAATAATACGATAAAAATTGATTAAAATCGACTATTATTGAAAAAAGTTAAAAACAAAAAAATCGCTGTAAACATTACGTTTACAGCGATTTACTACTTTATTTCAATCGATGTTAATCGATGATAATTACTAATTACTTGACTTCTTCGAAGTCAGCATCCTGAACATCTTCTGTACCTGCATCACCTCCTGGATTTCCCTGCGCTTGATCAGCACCTGGTTGTCCTTGGTTTCCTGCGGCGTACATTTCTTCAGAAGCGGCCATCCAAGCTGCGTCTAATGCTTCTGTTTTTGTTTTTACGCTGTCCATATCTTTTGCTTCAAAAGCTGTTTTCAATTCTGCGTGTGCAGTTTCGATCGCGGCTTTTTTGTCAGCTGATAATTTGTCACCAAACTCTTTCAATTGTTTTTCTGTTTGGAAAATCAATGCGTCAGCTTTGTTGAAGATTTCAACTTCTTCTTTTTTCTTCGCATCTGAGGCTGCATTTTCTTCAGCTTCACGTTTCATTTTTGCGATTTCCTCTTCAGAAAGTCCTGAACTCGCCTGAATTTTAATAGACTGCTCTTTTCCTGTTCCTTTGTCTTTTGCAGAAACACTCAAGATTCCGTTTGCATCAATATCGAAAGTAACTTCGATTTGAGGAACTCCTCTTTGTGCTGGTGGAATGTCTGTCAGGTCAAATCTTCCGATTTCTTTGTTATCATTAAACATTGGTCTTTCTCCCTGTCCTACTCTAATAGAAACTGCAGGCTGGTTATCACTTGCGGTAGAGAATACCTCTGATTTTTTAGTTGGAATGGTTGTGTTCGCCTCAATTAATTTGGTAAACACAGAACCCATTGTTTCAATTCCTAATGAAAGTGGCGTAACATCTAATAAAAGAACGTCTTTTACATCACCTGTTAAAACTCCACCTTGAATCGCAGCTCCTAATGCTACAACCTCATCTGGATTTACTCCTTTTGAAGGGGTTTTACCGAAGAATTTTTCTACTTCTTCCTGAATAATTGGGATTCTTGTAGAACCACCAACCAAGATTACCTCATCAATATCTGAAACTGAAAGACCTGCATCTGAAAGCGCTTTTTTACAAGGCTCCATTGAACGTCTTACCAAATCAACTGCTAATTGTTCGAATTTCGCTTTAGTTAAAGTTTTAACCAAGTGTTTCGGGCCTGTTGCAGTTGCTGTAATATAAGGAAGGTTGATTTCTGTTTGAGAAGAAGAAGACAATTCGATTTTTGCTTTCTCTGCTGCTTCTTTCAATCTTTGTAATGCGATTGGATCTCCTTTTAAGTCAACACCTTCTTCAGTTTTGAATTCATCTGCCAACCAGTTAATGATTACATCATCAAAATCATCACCACCTAAGTGCGTATCACCATTTGTAGATAATACTTCGAATACGCCGTCTCCTAAATCAAGGATTGAAACGTCAAACGTACCACCACCTAAATCGTATACTGCGATTTTTTGATCTTTATGACTTTTATCTAAACCATAAGCCAAAGCTGCTGCAGTAGGCTCATTGATAATTCTTTCTACTTTCAAACCAGCGATTTCACCCGCTTCTTTAGTTGCCTGTCTTTGGGCATCGTTAAAGTAAGCCGGAACTGTAATTACCGCTCTAGTTACTTCCTGACCTAAATAATCTTCAGCAGTTTTCTTCATTTTCTGAAGAATCATTGCAGAAATTTCTTGAGGGGTATATTCTCTGTCGTCAATTTTTACTTTAATGGTGTCATTCGGTCCAGAAACTACTTTGTAAGGCACTCTAGAAACCTCTTTTGCATCATCTTTAAAGTGAGTCCCAATAAATCTTTTAATAGAGAATACTGTTTTAGTTGGATTGGTTACTGCCTGTCTTTTTGCAGGATCACCCACTTTTCTTTCTCCATCTTCTGTGAAAGCCACGATAGATGGTGTTGTTCTCTTACCTTCAGCGTTAGGGATAACTACAGGATCTTTACCTTCCATTACCGCAACACATGAATTGGTTGTACCTAAGTCAATTCCAATTATTTTGCTCATATTATTATTTTTTAATTTTTAATTAGTTAAATTTTATATTCCATAATTCTCAATATTTATACCAAGCAAAAAATTATGACAAATTGACACAATGTCTGTCAAATCTCCATTAAAAAAGGCATCCTGTATTTCAAGATGCCTTATTATGATGTTGATGGCTTTTATTTTTTCAATGTAAGAATATATTCTACCATTTTTTTCGCATTGTCTTTACTCATTCCTGCGTGTGGTGTCATCGGTATTTCTCCCCAATTTCCCTTTCCTCCTTCAATAATTTTAGTGGCAAGCATTTCAATATCTGCTTCGGTATACTTATCAGCAACCTCCTGATAAGATGGTCCTACCACTCGGGTATCCACTTTATGACACGTTAAGCAGTCTCCGCCTTCAATGAGTGCCAGACCTTCATTCTTACCGGCTGCGGCAGAATCAACGACTTTAGCCACCGGTTCTTCCAGCATCACATTAGAATCCATATTAGGATTACTTTCTTTCTTACTACATGAAACAACTGCGATAAGCCCACAGATTACTAAGTATTTTTTCATTCCCTTATTTTTAAATTTCTACTCTAATTTTTAGTGACACAAATTTCACGATAATTATCATATGATGAATATGATTACGGTCATAACAAAAATTGGGCAAATGATGGTAATTTTGAACATACAAAAAAATAAATATAATGAAATCATTAAGAACAATTGCACTCGCAACACTAGCCTTTACTTTATTCTCTTGTGGAGGTGACGGAAAAACAGATTCTATCCCATCGGGTTCAACTGAAACTACTGCAGCTTCAACCACAGACGAAAGCACTGCTGAAATGGAAGCTAACGCAGCCAAATACGACCCAAACAGAGGTATTGGAAAACATGAGAATGTAGATGTTAGTAAATTCGATCCAGCCATGGCAGCTGCAGGTAAAAAAGTAGCAGACGTAAAATGTACTTCTTGCCACAAACCTACAGATGAGAAATTAGTGGGACCAGGATGGTTAGGCGTAACCAAAAGACAAACTCCAGAATGGATTATGAACTTTATTTCAAATCCAGATCCAATGATCGACGTAGATCCAGAATTGCAGAAACAACTTGAACTTTGTTTGGTGAGAATGCCGAATCAAGGTCTTAGCGATACAGAAGCCAGAGAAGTTCTCGAATACATGAGAGAAATCGACGGAGCAAAATAATTTTCCTACCCGATGAATGGTAGATGCAGTTAACAATCTGCCATTCATCTTTTCTTGTTCCTTTCTATTCCGAAAAGAATTAATCAATTATATATGAAAACTTACCAAAAAATTGGACTTGCGGCTCTTGCTGCGGTCAGTATGGTCGCATGTAAACCCAAAGGCACTAAAAACGTCGTTTCGGGTGATGCAGCCGAGAAAGTGTATGTAGCTCCAGGAAAACATGATGAAGTTTACAACTTTGTCAGTGGAGGTTTTAATGGCCAAATTAGTGTGGTGGGATTGCCAAGTGGACGAACTTTAAAAATCGTTCCGGTCTTCTCTGTACACCCGGAAAACGGCTACGGCTTCAGTGAAGAAACAAAGCCGATGCTTGAAACTTCTCACGGTTTTGTACCTTGGGATGACCAGCATCACCTTGCGCTGTCGCAGACAAAAGGTGAAATTGACGGTCGATATTTATTTGCAAATGCGAACAATACCCCTCGTGTTGCCAAAATTGACCTCACAACCTTTAGAACCACAGAAATCCTCGAGATCCCAAACTCTGCAGGAAATCACTCCTCCCCTTTCCTTACAGAAAACACAGAGTATGTAGTTGCTGGAACACGTTTCGCAGTGCCTGCTGATGGCCAGGGAGACGTACCGATCGAATCATTTAAAGAAAACTTTAAAGGATATCTTTCTTTCATAGGAATTGGTAAAGAAGATGGAAAAATGGATATCACTTTCCAAATTGAGGCGCCAGGTTTTAACTTTGACTTGTCACACGCAGGTAAAGGTAAATCACACGGTTGGTTCTTCTTCTCTTGCTATAACTCTGAGCAAGCCAACACGCTGCTGGAAGTAAATGCTTCTCAAAATGAGAAAGACTTCATCATGGCAGTGAACTGGAAAAAAGCAGAAGAATATCTGAAAGCTGGGAAAGCTAAAAAAATGGCCGTAGAATATGCTCACAATACCTTTGATGAGTCTACCCAAATGGCGAAATCAGAAATTTTAAAAGAGGTTTCTGTACTATCTGCTAAAGAATTAAAAGACATCTGTTATTTAATTCCATGTCCAAAATCTCCGCATGGTTGTGATATTGATCCAACAGGAGAATATATTATCGGTTCTGGAAAATTGGCCGCTTTGATTCCTGTTTTCAGTTTTGATAAATTGATGCAAGCTATTGAAAAGAAAGATTTCTCTGGTGAATTTGATGGAATTCCTATTCTAAAATATGAATCAGTTTTACACGGTGAAGTTCAAAAACCAGGTTTAGGACCACTCCACACTGAGTTTGACGGAAAAGGAAATGCATATACTTCCATGTTCGTTTCTTCTGAGATCGTGAAATGGGACATCAAAACTTGTAAAGTTCTAGACAGACAGCCAACTTTCTATTCTACAGGTCACCTGATGGTTGTAGGAGGAGATACTGCAAAACCTTACGGAAAATATCTTGTTGCTTACAACAAAATCACAAAAGACAGATATCTGCCAACAGGTCCAGAATTGGCACAATCTGCTCAGCTCTTTGACATTAGTGGTGATAAAATGAAACTGCTTCTTGATTTCCCAACCATTGGTGAGCCGCATTACGCACAGGCAGGTCCGGCAGAATTGTTTACTAAAAACCAGGTGAAATTCTATAAACTGGAAGATAACAAACACCCATACGTAACCAAAGGTGAAGCCGAAAGTAAAGTGGTTAGAGAAGGAAATAAAGTTCATGTTTATATGACTTCTATCCGTTCTCACTTTGCTCCAGATAACATCGAAGGTGTAAAAGTAGGTGACGAAGTTTATTTCCACGTAACTAACCTAGAACAAGACTGGGATGTTCCTCATGGATTCGCAATCAAAGGTGCACAAAATGCCGAACTCCTGATCATGCCGGGTGAAACCAGTACGCTGAAATGGGTTCCATTGAAAGCAGGAATGTATCCGATGTATTGTACAGATTTCTGTTCTGCTTTACACCAAGAGATGCAGGGATATGTAAGGGTATCACCAGCAGGCAGCAACACTCCACTTATTTATTCATTGAATAATAAAAAGGACAACGCTCAAAGCCCAGTAAAACAAGGTGAAACGAAGTAAATTATTTTAATTAAAGGGCAGTTTTCACTGCCCTTTTTCTTTTTATGATTGATATCATTTTGTAACAAACATTACAAAAGAAAACCAGCAAAGTCATTAACTTTACTAGACCAAATATTAAAGAAATAAGCACCTTAAAAAAAATCAAAATGAAAACAAACGCAATACAAAAATGGAGCAAAGTACTTCTAATCCTTTTGGGCATCGGATTAATCGTCTCGATTTTTGTTCCCATCTGGTCCATCTTTCTGAATGCTCCGCAATATCCGGAAGGTCTTGCCATGTACATTCACTCCAATAAAGTATCTGGAGAATACTCGATTATTAATGGCTTGAACCATTATATCGGAATGAAAGAAATACACGCCGATGAATTTTGGGAATTTACAATATTGCCTTACGCACTGGGAATTTTCGCGATTTTGTGTTTCCTCGCCGCGTTCCTTAACAGCAGAAAAATTCTTTATACCTTAACAGGTGTTTATCTACTCTTCGGTGTAGGATTCGTATTCGATTTCTGGAGATGGCTTTACGACTACGGTCACAACCTTAACCCTCAAGCAGCGATTATCGTACCCGGAATGTCTTATCAACCGCCGTTACTTGGTTACAAGCAGTTGCTTAATTTTGAAGTATGGTCTTATCCAAATATTGGTGGTGGCATTATGATAGGAGCCGGTGTAATTTTGTTTATCTTAGCGATTATGGAATTTAAATTGGCTAAAAAATCAGTTTGATCATTTACCTTTATTCCAAAAAAAGAAGTTCAATAAAATTAAAATTATGAAATTATTTAAAAACGTTTTAGTTGCCGGAAGTGTAATGACTTTAATGGCTTGTGCAGAAAAAGGCCCACAGGAAATCGCAGTCGGGAAAGATCAGTGTGACAACTGTAAAATGACCATTTCTGATCAAAAATATGCCACCGAACTTTTAACGGAAAAAGGCAGAATATATAAATTTGATGACATCAGCTGTCTGAAGGACTATGAATCGTCCAACCCCGAAAACGCAAAGAATGCTAAAACGTACGTTGTTGATTTTCCTACGGGTGAATTTATCGAAACAAATACGGCCACTTTAATTAAAGGCGGCGAGATCAAAAGTCCAATGGGCGGAAATACCCAGGCTTTTAAAGATAAAGCCACCGCAGAAAAATCAGCGGCAACACTTGGAGCAACTTTAACCACCCTATAAATCTACAAACGCGTAATCCATAGCGATGACCGTAGGTATGAATATGAAAAACAAAATATTTTACTTCCTCGCTTTACTCCTTCCGATTTTTTGCTTTTCAGCTACGATAAAAGTCGGTAAAAGCGGAGATTTTAAAACAATTAAAGAAGCAATCGCCGCAGCAAAAAGCGGCGATACTATTTTCGTTGAAAAAGGCATTTACCGGGAAGGTACGATCGATATTGAAAAACCGATAAGCCTTATCGGGATCGACCGACCAATTTTAGACGGAAATTTAAACGGAGAGATCATCACCTTTCGAGCCGACCGCATTACATTAAAAGGTTTTAAACTCATCAACAGTGGACGCGAAGAAATTCGCAGTGTAGCGGCAGTTCACATTTACACGAGCACCGATTCGGTCATCGAAAACAATATTTTCGAAAATAATTATTTCGCCATTTATGTGCAGCGTGGAAACCGTATCCTTATTAATCGTAATAAAATCACCACGAACCGCGGGAATTCTCAGGAAAATTCCGGCGATGGTATTCACATTTTGGGCAGCCGTGAAATCTGGATAAAAAACAATTTCATCAGCGGTCACAAAGATGGCATTTACTTAGAAAAAAATGCAAAATGTTACGTATATCACAACCTGTCCCGAAATAATTTACGCTACGGGCTTCACTTTATGTTCTCAAATGACAGCGTGTACACCTCCAATGTTTTTGATAATAATGGAGCCGGTGTGGCCGTAATGTATGCGATGAATGTAAGTATGTTTAACAATAAATTCATTAATAACTGGGGCGACAGCGTGTACGGACTTTTATTAAAGGAAATTTCTTACAGTAAAATTAAAGGCAACACTTTTCAAAACAATACGACCGGAGTTTTTGCCGACGGCGCCACCAAAATCGATTTCTACACGAATCAATTCGAAGATAATGGGTGGGCCATAAAAATAAATGCCAATTGTATGGAAAACCGCGTAATGAGAAATAATTTCATTAATAATACTTTCGACATCAGCACAAGCGGTTCTACCGTCATGAATGATTTCCGTTTTAATTACTGGGATAAATATGAAGGCTATGATCTGGATAAAGACAAAATAGGCGATGTGCCCTTTCATCCGTTGAGTTTATATTCCGTTTTAGTGGAGCAAAATCCTTCGGTGATGTTGCTTTTCAGAAGTTTTCTGGTCGATATGCTGGACCGTACAGAAAAAATAATTCCAAGCCTTACGCCCGAAAGTTTTGTAGACGATCAACCTTTAATGAAACCTCTGCAAACGCCAAATTAAGGCGACCAATTTTAAAGTAAAAAAATATTTTCAAATAAAGAAAAGCTGATAATGAAGGCAGCTCATGATATGATTGAAATTAAGAATTTAAGCAAAAAATTTAATAAGTTCACGGCGCTGAATAAGGTGAATTTATCTTTTAACAACGGCCATTCTATCGCACTGATTGGTCCAAACGGATGCGGAAAAACCACCATGATCAAATGCATTCTTGGTTTAAATGTAGTAGAAGACGGCGATGTTTTGGTGGATGGGAAAAGCGTAAAAGAAGATTATCGCTATCGTGAAATCATCGGTTACATGCCCCAAATTGGCCGATATCCGGAAAATATGACCATTGAGGAAACCATTAAAATGATCAAGGACACCCGGAAAATTAAAGATGTTACTCTTGATACCGAACTTTTGGAAGCTTTCGAACTGGAAAAGATATATGACAAAAAAATGCGCACCCTTTCCGGCGGAACGACGCAAAAAGTAAGTGCAGTGCTTGCATTTCTTTTTAATCCGAAAATCATCATTCTGGATGAACCCACGGCGGGACTCGATCCATTGGCAACCGAGATCCTAAAAAATAAGATCATCAAAGAAAAAAACAAAGGAAAATTAATTCTGATCACCTCTCATTTACTAAGCGAACTGGATGACATCATCACAGAGATCGTTTTTATGAATGAAGGTCAAGTGGTGGTACACCAGTCGGTAGAAGATCTGAAAAAAGAAACACAAACCGAGAAAATCTCTGACGGAATTATTTCTATCTTAAAAAGCATGAAAAAATGAACAAGATTGCACGCTTCATCCTATTTGATATTTTAAAAAACAAAATCGTTATTATGTATACGATTTTACTTTTCATTATTTCCTGGTCAGTTTTAGGCTTGGATAATAATGAAACCAAAGCCACCTTAAGTTTACTCAACGTCGTACTGCTCGTTGTGCCTTTGGTGAGTATTATTTTTTCTACGATCTATGTCTATAATAGCAGCCAGTTTATCGAACTGCTCCTGAGCCAGCCTGTTCCGCGGGGGAAAGTTTGGTTTAATTTATTTCTAGGACTTTCCACGGCTTTGATTCTTGCTTTTCTTCTCGGATGTGGAATTCCCATTCTACTCTACTCTTCCATTGAGACCGGTCTTTCGGTTTTGATTACAGGAATTTTTCTGTCGATCATTTTTACATCATTGGCGATGTTGGCGGCCATCTTCAGCCGGGACCGTGCGAAAGGAATTGGGATTTCTATTTTTATCTGGATGTTTTTTGCTATTATTTACGACGGAATTTTATTACTCCTTATGTTTCAGTTTGCCGATTATCCTATTGAAGGAATTATGGCGACTTTGGCAGCAATTAATCCCATCGGACTTTCGCGAATTTTCGTACTTCTTCAATTAGATGTTGCAGCGATGTTAGGTCAGGCGGGCGCAATTTTCAAACAGGTATTTGGTGCCGGTGGCGGAATGGTTATTTCGCTTCTCATTCTTACGATCTGGACTTTCGTACCCTTCTTATGGTCGCTCATTTTATTCAACAAAAAGAACCTTTAATGATTAAAATATGACTTAAAAACAGCTGATAAAACTCAGCTATTTAATGACTTATCATGTGAATAGAATCATATAAAACAGAGATTTTTATTGTTAATTTTATAGTGAAATTAAAAGACAAAGAATTTAAAACTAACAAATAAAAATAGAAACTATGAAAAAATCAATCATGATCCTTGCAGTGGTTGCCCTTGCTTTGTCATCTTGCAACAAGACTGAAGGAACAGCGACAGTTACTGAAACTGCCACCGCAGAAACCACTCCAGGAGGACAGGAAACCGTAAAAGATGATGACAGTGCACCGGATATTGTAAAATTGGCGGTAAGCAATCCGGATCTTTCAACTTTAGTAAAAGCGGTACAGGCAGCAGGTTTAGCCACATCACTAAGCAACGCAGGTCCTTTCACCGTTTTCGCTCCTACCAATGAAGCATTTTCAAAATTGCCTGCGGGAGTTTTAGATGACTTAATGAAGCCTGAAAATGCAGATAAATTGAATGATATTCTGAGCCATCACACCTATGTGGGCGTTATAAAAACAGATCAGTTGACAGACGGACAAAACTTAGGAATGGTCGATGGAAAACCCATCAGCATCAAAATGGTTGATGGAAAGCCCGTGGTGAACGGCACTATTAATATTTTGGCTTCCGTGCCCGCTTCCAACGGAATTGTGCACGTTGTAGATTCTGTAATTTTACCGGATTAAAAAGAAATTCCCTAAATTAAGTTTATTGTCTTGTTGCACTTCCTGAAATTTCGGGAAGTGCTTTTTTTATAGCGATTTCTTCTTTAAACTGAAGAAAATGAGGAGCAGGGAAAACATCATCAGTAAAGACACCGCGAGCAGTATTTCCGCGGAAAAAGGCACCGCAACATATTTGATTGAAAGCACGCCCATGATACCCAAAACCGCTTCATTTAAAAATATTCCGAGAAGTAATAATTTTAGGCCGGTGATTACGGGTTTGGTCATTTTGAAAACATTGGTCGCTAAAATCTGATTCAGCAGAAACACAGAAACACACATTAACAAAATTAAGTGCAGATAGGCGATGACCACGTTTCTGAAACCAAATGCAAACTGGCTCAACACCGGAATATTGGAACCCAGTTGTAACATAATTTTTGCAAAAAACGCAAAACCGACATACATTAAAACAAAACGTTGCAAAGCTGAAAAACTCAAGACGACTTTGGTCCAGTTCTGTTTCACAACCATGTATAATTTCACTGCTCCAATGGTTTGCGCGATGGTTGCCAAAACAATAGCAATGAAAATCCAAAGCGGTAGTTTCATCCAAAGTACAGAAAGGCCATAGCCTATTAGTGTTCCAAAAAACAGAAGCCAGAATATGAGTTTGGTGTCTTTTTCAGATATTTCTGCGCCGATATTTCGGAGCGACAAAAGCAAAAATCCAATACAGCTAAAGATGAAAAATCCGTTGTACTGAAAATGTAAATAGTAATAAGTAGACGCCAAATATAAGGTTTGAGTTACGTTATCGGACATCATCATATAACTCAACATGAATACGCCGGCAGAGGAAATGACAGCAAAAAACAACCCTCCCAGGAACCAGGATTTTATCAGATTCCGCTTGCCCTTCAGATCCCGAAGTAAGAAAAAGAAGAAAACGAAACTCGTCAACAGTGCTGCGGTAGACCCCGCAATTGAAAGCCAGTAATATCCCTTATAAATAAAACTTGGAATCATGATATAGGCCGAAACCGCATTGACAATTAATAAAACATTGTATTTCTTCAGTTGTTCTTCTGATAATATCCCTTGTAAATACCGAATAATGAGAACATAAATAATTTGGGTAATCCACCCATAAAAGGCGAAATGCGAATGCGCCTCCTGTACATGTTTCTGATCGACCATGGGCAGAGAAAATGCAATTTTGTAACGCATCAAAACGCCTAAAACAGAAACCATAAAAAAATTCAGAACTGAAAAACGGAGCCAAAAAATAATATTCTTCATCTTACAAAATTAAGTCGAAAAATCTGATTAATATTATGATTTAGGTCACTTTAGAAGATAATTTTGCCGTTGACAATTTTTAACTTGTCTTCCTTTTCCATTTTTTTTATCGTACGAATGACTGTTTCGATTCGAAGGCCCGTCATTTGAGAAATTTCTTTACGTGTGAGTTTGATCAGCACCGATTCGTCCACACAACCATTTTCCCGTTTGTAGTTTTCTAACTGTTGCAGAATTCGGTCTTCGGGATTAAATAAAACAATCTGCTTTAAAAGCTGACTTTTCTTCAGGGATTTTTTGGCGACGGAAAGCGTAAACTGAAAGAGTTTTTCGGGATGTAATATTAAATAATCAATAAGACATTGGCGCTTAAATTTTATAATATCAACTTTCGCAGAACTTACCTCAACGTTCCCTGGAAAAGGCTCGTTCAGCAAAACGGCAGGTTCCGCAAAAAACTGACCGCTTTTAACTTTATGCTGAAGTAGTTCTTTTCCTTTTTCTGTAAAATTAGAAACCGACAACTCTCCTTCTTTTAGATAATGAAAATATTGGGAGCACTCACCCTCATTTAAAATAATATCACCTTTGTAATATTTTTTAAAATCCGCGTTCGTACTTTCGAGTAGGTCGTCATCCAATAAAAATTTCATCTGGTAGAGTTGTAGTTTTTCAAATATAAGAAATTTTTTAAAGGATTGCGAAAATTATATGGGGAGACCGAAGAATATGTTAAATTTGGATTCCTTCTAAATTAAACTATAATCTCTATTTTTGACCAACCAATAAAGATAAAATGTCCAATCACTTTAATCCCCGAGATATCACCTGGCTCGCATTTAATGAGCGTGTTTTACAGGAAGCCATGGATCAAAAAGTTCCTCTGCATTTAAGAATTCGCTTTCTGGGAATTTTTTCCAATAATCTGGATGAGTTTTTCCGGGTGCGTGTCGCCGGTTTAAAAAGGGCCATGGATTTTAAAGATAAATTTATCACGGAATCTTTTTATCAACCTCCGACGAAAATTCTGCAGAAAATAAACGAAATCGTGATCAAGCAGCAGCAAAATTTCGATAAAACCTGGAAGAAGATTCAAGTTGAAATGGCCGATCAAAAAGTCTTCATTAAAACCGCAAAAAATCTTACTAAAGAACAAGAGAAATTTGTGGTGGCATATTTTGATGAAATTGTAGAGAGCAATGTAATTCCTATTTTGCTTCATGATAATTCTGCAATGCCCTACTTACGCGACAAATCTTTATATCTGGGGATTGCGATGCGGAAGAAAGAATTTCAATATGAAAGTAAGTTTGCCATTATCGAAATTCCTTCCAGGATTTTAGGGCGATTTGTTTTGCTCCCTACGGAAGGTCCTGAAAAAAATGTTATTTTACTGGAAGATGTGATCAAATTCAATCTTCCCCACATTTTCTCTTATTTTGGTTATGAAGAATTTGAGGCCCACTGTTTCAAAGTAACGAAAGATGCAGAATTCGATCTGGATAACGACATAAAAACAACGCTGGCCCAAAAAATTGAAAAAGGAGTTAAATCGCGTAGAAAAGGCAAACCAACCCGCTTTGTTTTTGATAAAGAGATGGATAAAGCCTTGCTTGAATTCCTGATTCGTAAATTAAATCTAAGCAAAAAAGACAGCATAATCCCAGGTGGAAAAATTCATAATTTCCGCCATTTTATGGAATTTCCCGAAGTTTTCGAAAAGTATAAAAAACCGGAAGAAAGAACATCTTTTGATCATCCCGATCTTGTTGGCAAACGAATTACCGATGTGATTCAAAAAACTGATATTTTACTTTCTTTCCCTTATCATAACTATACGCCGGTCATCGATTTGTTGCGGGAATCAGCCATGGACCCGGAAGTGAAATCGATTCAAATTACGGCGTACCGATTGGCGAGCAATTCCAAAATAATTAATGCCTTGATCAATGCAGTGAGAAATGGCAAAGAGGTCACCGTGATGCTAGAACTGCGCGCGCGTTTCGATGAAGAGAACAATCTAAAATGGAAAGAAATTCTGGAACAGGAAGGTGTAAAAGTTCTGGTTGGAATTCCTGATAAAAAAGTTCATGCGAAGTTGTGTGTCATTAAAAAAAGAGCGCACAATAAAACCATCCAATACGGTTTTGTAAGTACCGGAAACTTTAATGAAAAAACCGCCAAAATTTACGGAGATCATCTTCTGTTGACTTCCGACCGCGTAATTATGGCAGATATCAATAAAGTATTTACGGTACTTCGGAAACCCAAACATGATGTAGTTTCGGAACTTAAATCTTGTAAAAAACTTGTGCTCTGCCCTGAACTGATGCGCGAAAAAATCATAGCACAAATGGATAAAGAAATCGAAGAAGCAAAAGCCGGCCGAAAAACGTTGATCATCATAAAAGTTAATTCTTTAAGTGATCGCGATTTGATTCAGAAATTATATGACGCAGCTAGAGCCGGTGTTGTAATAAAAATGATTGTCCGCGGAATTTATTGTGCGATCAATCAGAAGGATTTTAAAGAAAAAATAGAGGCCATCAGTATTGTTGATGAATATCTGGAACATTCCAGAATCATGTACTTTTATAACAAAGGGCATGAAGATATTTACATTTCTTCTGCTGACTGGATGACGCGGAATATGGACTACCGAATAGAGGCCGCCGCAAAAATAACTCAGAAAAATCTGAAGAAAGAGATCAAAGACCAGCTTGACATTCAGCTGAGTGACAACGTAAAAGCGCGTATCCTGGATAAAAAAATGCGCAACGAATATGTGAGTTCAGGCAAAATACCCATTCGTTCGCAGATCGAAATTTATCATTATCTTAAAAATAAATCTGTCCTGGATTAAACTTTAGCCTGATTTTTCTTAACCTCGAATAAGACAAAAGTTTTTTTTGATCTAAATAAGCCAAAAATTTTGCAGAAGCGAAATTCAAGAAAGATTTTCCATTTTTTTTGAACTTTTGAGATGTTTATTTTTTGATTTGTATTATGTTCTTTTGCGGTTTAAGAAGTAAAGATTTTTATTTTTAGATTGTTATTAAACGAAATTACTATCTTTGCACTGCTTTTAGAAAAGGGAATTGTGTGCAAATCACAAACTGTCCCCGCAACTGTAAATCACTATTTATTAATAAAAAATTTTTGCAAACAAACCACTGATTAATTTCGGGAAGGTGCAAAAATGTGAAAGTCAGGAGACCTTGCTGAAAGTTTTAACATAAAAAATAACTTTCGGAGGAAAGGTTGAAAATGAATCTAAAACACCACTTTTCGTCGGTTTTATTATGCTGTATTTCTATGAGTTTCGCTCAGGAAGTTGCCATTGATACCGTTTATATCTTCGACAGTCAGTTGAAGAATTCTAAAAAATTCCAGAAAATTTCTACTTTAAACGAAGAAGATCTGCTAAAAAATACGGCAAATATTTCCGATGTTTTACGGTTTCAATCGTCGGTGTACATCAAAGAAAATGGTCGTGGTGCCGTTTCTTCGCCTTCTTTTCGCGGAACCACTGCGCAACAGACTGCGTTCATCTGGAACGGAATTAATGTGAATTCCATTTTTTTAGGACAGGGTGATATTAACAATCTCAATCTTTTGGGTTATGACCAACTCGAAGTGAAATCCGGCGGCGGAAGCGTAATCTATGGAAGTGGCGCAATTGGGGGAAGTATTCACATGAACAATGAATTGGCTTTTAATAAAGGTTTTAACACCACTTTATTTTCAGAATTCGGCTCTTTTAACACCTTTAATTCTTTCTTAAAAAGCTCCTACAGCGACGAAAAATTATCCGTAAAAGTGTCTGGAAATTTTGTAAAAAGTGACAATGATTATGATGTTCCGGAAAAGAACTACACCAATTTGAACGGCGAATACGACAACCGTAATTTCAATTTGGGAGCCGCTTACAGGATCAATTCGAAAAATACCATTTCCTGGCAAACTCAAATCTATAACGGTGTTCAACACTACCCTATTTTCTCGGAGTCGGTGACGAAAACGAAATATATCGCCGATACTTTCCGAAGTCTGGTCAATTGGAATTTTCATACAGAAAAAGTGCAGAATATTTTTCGGTTGGCCTATCTGGAAGATGAATTTCAATATTTCAGCAATATCAACAAAGCAAAGAGCAGCGGTGGAAGTGCGAAAATTTATTTGGCGAAAAATGATTTCAATTATATTCTTAATGAAAAACTGGCATTTAATTTCATAGGCGAATATCAACTGAACAAAGGCCAAGGTTTTCAGTCCGGAATTACAAATGTGGAAAGAAATGCAGGTTCTATCGCAGGTTTAGTGAGATGGAATCCTTCGCAAAAAGTTAATTTTGAAGCCGGACTCAAGAAAGATTTTGTAGAAGCAATTGAAACTCCGGTTCTATATTCGTTTTCAGGAAAAGTCAATGTAAATAATTGGTATTCCCTTATTTTTAATGCTTCAAAAAATTTCAGATTTCCCTCATTTAATGATCTCTACTGGCAACCGGGCGGAAATTTGGATCTGAAATCAGAAACCTCGCTGCAGGCCGATCTGGGAAATCGTTTTCAGTACAAAAATTTTAAATTGAATGTAACGCCATTTTACATCAACATCGAAAACATGATTCGTTGGTTGCCGAATTCTGGCGGGATCTGGTCGCCAAGCAACATTAATAATGTAGAAAGTTACGGATTGGAATCTCAACTTGATTTTGTAAAAGATTTCGGAAAAAATAATGCAAAATTCTCTCTTGGATACATTTATACAAATTCAAAAAATGTAGAAACCAATCGGTTTTTATCATACGTTCCTAAAAATAAGATCTTCGGAAATGCTTCTTATCGTTATGATTTCATCGAAATTTATGCGCAGGGAATGTTCAATGGTTTAACGTTTACCAGCGAAGATGAAAAATTGGGTTCCGCCCTGAAAAGTTATTTTGTAATGAATGCAGGACTCCATATAAAAATCTTAAAACACTATCAAATTGGTTTCAAAGCGAATAATTTATTTGATCAAATCTATGAAACTACAGCCTACTTTCCTTTGCCAAAAAGGAATTATGCAGCTAATCTCTTAATCAACTTTTAAAAATAAATAGTATGAAATTTCCTAAAATTCTTTCGTCGGTTCTTGCACTTACTCTGCTGTTCAACATTTCCTGTAGAACTGAATCTGATGAACCAATTGAACTTCCAAAAGGTGCATATGAAAACGGAATATTCGTTCTTAATGAAGGGAATTTCGGAACTCCAAGTGCATCAGTTACTTTTCTTTCCAACGATTTAGCAACCATTGAACAGGATGTTTACAAAAAAAATAACGGTACCGATCTGGGTGATGTATTACAAACCCTAACTTACAATGGCGATAATGCTTATCTGGTTTTAAATAATTCAAATAAAATCACAGTTGTCAATCGGTATACCTTCAAAAAAACAGGTGAAATCACGGCTCAAATCAATCAGCCGCGTTATATTACAATTGCCAATAATTTCATTTACGTAACGAACGATGAATATTTAGGTCCAAAATCTGTGACTATTTACAAATTATCTGATCTTTCTTTTGTTAAAAAAATCGCATTCACAGATACGGCAGAACGCATTGTTGAAGCAGGTGGAACTATTTTCGTACAAAATGCAACTTTTGGTTTCGGAAATACACTGACCAGAATAAATCCTGCTACAAATGAGGTGGCTCCGGTAGTAACTTTGCCAAACGGGAATATTAATAAGACCATTTCCAATAATTCAACCGTTTATACCATTGCTGCAGGAACTACAGATTCCTATATTTATCAAATCTCGGCGGCAGGAACGATTACAAAAACGACTACACTTACGGGAATTTCCAATGCGACAAATCTTGATATTGACGGTGGAAAATACTATTTTTCCTCTGGAAACAAAGTTTATTCGATGGATATGAGTGCTACTGTAACACCTACAACACCAATTGTAACTGCAACAGGAGGACAGTATTCTGCTCTTTACGGATTTAATGTGATCAACGGAAAAATCTATACTTCGGATGCAAATGGATTTACGGCAGACAGCAAAGTAACCGTTTATTCCACTACAGGAAGTGTGATCAAAACTTTTGAGGCCGGAAGAGCAACCAACGGTTTTTTCCAGAACTAAAAATTATTTCCTCCGCCTCAATAATTTTTGTTGAGGCGGATTTTTCTTAAACTTTTACACCTTAAAAAAGACCAAAAAGCACAGGTCTTAAAATTCTACATCTAAATTTAAAAAAAAATGACAAAAAATTATCATTTATTACTGACTTTACTACCATCGATTCTACTCGCTCAATTCGATCCACCTGCAGGCCAAGCCGGATCTAAAGCGATTTTTAAAAATGATCCACTTTTTAAAAGTTGGGCAACAGAAGCGTCAGTAGTTAGAGGACCGCAAGATATTGCTGCAAGTACAGTGGTTTTAGCTTCGGTGGGAACTGCAGTGAATGCTACCGGAATTGCCGATGGAAGCGGTATTGTAAGTTTGGGAGATGGTGGAACAGCGGTTTTAACTTTCGCTAAACCAATTACCAATGGTTCCGGAGCAGATTTCGCGGTCTTTGAGAACTCTTTTAATGATACTTTTTTGGAACTGGCTTTTGTGGAAGCGAGTTCAGATGGGATTAACTTTTTTAGATTCCCTGCAACAAGTCTTACATCTACAGCAACTCAGGTGGGAACTTTTGGCGCTGTAGATGCAACAAAAATCAATAATCTGGCAGGAAAATACAAAGCAAATTATGGAACCCCTTTCGACATTTCTGAACTTCCAGACCATTCGTTGCTGAATAAAGATAAGATCACCCATGTGAAAATTATTGATGTGGTGGGGACTATTAATCCGCAATATGGAACCTTAGACAGTGTTGGAAATATTGTCAATGATCCCTATCCGACAAATTTTGCTTCCGGAGGTTTTGATCTCGATGCAGTGGGTGTTATCAATGAATTCACGGAGGTTTTAGGAACCGCAAACTTATCAAAATCTGATTTCCAGATTTATCCAAATCCGACCAGTGATTTTGTTCAAATTAAATCAAGAGAAGAAATTAAAAAAATCAATGTTTATTCTATCACAGGACAAAAACTGATCGTTTCTGAAAATGAAAAAATTGACCTGAAAAATCTTCCTGCCGGAAATTATCTTTTAGAAATAATTACCGCTAAAGGAAAGATCACCCAGAAAATCATTAAAAAATAACTTATAATAAACGAAAAAACGCTTTGAAAAAGGCGTTTTTTTTGTTTCTATAAGGTAGGTACACACAATTATACTGAGTCTGCAATTTCCAGTCCGAGTAATTTTGCTTCTTTAATGACAAATTCCCGGGCTTGGTCTTTGTCATTTCCAATTTCACCTTCCAGAATGGCTTCTTTTACTTTCTCCTTTAAAATCCCGATTTCCCGTCCGGGTTTTAAATTAAAGAGTTCCATGATTTCTTCTCCAGAAATCGGCGGCTGAAAATTGCGAACCTGATCCTTTTCTTCTACTTCCTTAATTTTCAAAGCCACATATTCAAAATTCTTTTTGAACTTCGCTTGTTTTGAAGAATTCTTGGTGGTAATATCTGCCTTGTTTAAAATAAATAAATCTTCCAAATCTTCGCCCGCATCGAACAAAAGTCTTCGCAGTGCGGAATCAGAAGTCCCATCATCAATTAAGGCAATTGGTCTTGAAGACAATTTTACCAATTTCTGAACATATTTCATATCGGTTCCGAGGGGAAGCTTTAAACGATAAAAAAGATTTTTTACCATTTTCGAACCTAAGAATTCATGTCCGTGGAAAGTCCAGCCTGTTCCTTCTACAAATTTTTTGGTTGGTGCTTTTCCTATATCGTGGAGTAAGGCTGCCCAACGAAGCCAGAGATTATCGGTGTTTTCACAAATATTATCAACTACTTCTAAAGTATGCCAAAAATTGTCTTTATGGGTTTGTCCTTCTACTTCTTCAATTCCTTTCAAAGCCGTCAATTCCGGAATAACTAAATGTAAAATTCCCGTTTGTTCCATTAATTTTAAACCGACAGAAGGTTTTTCGGAAAGCATAATTTTATTGAATTCCACCATAATTCTTTCCATAGAAACGATTTTGATTCGCTCTACTTCTTTCTTGATGGCTTTCAGGGAATTTTCTTCAATCTTAAAATTTAAAGTTGACGCAAAACGAATCGCCCGCATCATTCGCAGAGGATCATCGGAATACGTCTGGCTCGGTTCTAATGGCGTGCGGAGAATTCTTTTTTTGATATCGTGAATTCCATCAAAGGGATCGATTAAATCGCCGAAATTTTCTTTATTTAAAGAAATCGCTAAAGCATTGATGGTAAAATCCCGACGTTTTTGGTCGTCTTCTAATGTTCCAATTTCTACGGACGGTTTTCGGGAATCTTCAGCATAACTTTCTTTTCTGGCTCCCACAAATTCTAAATCTAAACCATCAAATTTGAACATCGCTGTTCCATAATTTTTGAAAACAGAAACTTTCAGTGTCGGATTAATTTCTTTTGAAACGGCTTTTGCCAAATCGATTCCATTGCCTTCCGTTACAAAATCAATATCGGTTGGCGCTTTTCTCTTCATCAATAAATCCCGAACGTAACCTCCAACAATAAAAACCGTTTGATTATTTTTCTCAGCAACTTCTGAAATAAGTTTAAAGAGTTTTAGATTTTTATTTTGGGCAAGATTGATGTTCATAACTATTCTTCGACAATTTCTGCAAAGATAAAGTTTCTCACGCAATGATTGGGGAAGAACGGGTCAAAAACACTCCTCAAAGGGCACAAAAAAAAAACATATTGAATATGAGTTTTTTGTAAGCATAGTTAATCGACTTGTGGAGCACCCAACAACCAGTCATCAATTTCCTCCTCCAAATATTCTGTCTGTAATTTAATAGCTTCTAAAAAGTCATCCGGAATTGTGGAAGTATCTGTATTTTCTAAATCCCATAATTCATTGCTCATCAATTCATATTCTGAGTACACCCGTTTGAACCGGGGACTGCTTTTCTCTAACTTTTCAATTTTATCCTGCTGAGGTTTGAATTTTCTGTAAGGTCGATTAATACTCATTTTTATTGTGTTATTAGTTTTTTAACGGATAATATAAATCTGTTCCGGTTTTTAAGATGAAATTTCACTACAATATCTTCTAAAGTATGAAAAATAATATCTCTTACTTGCTCTGTTTCAAAAATTAAATTTAGACAATTAATTCACACAAAAAAATATTTTAACAAGTTTTTCTGATTGTTTAACATATAATTTTAAATTTGCATGTATAGAGATGAAGGAATTTATATTTAAACAAAAACAGATCTTATTATTCGTAATCGCCGGTGCACTAAGCGCCGTAGTCGAAATTGGATCTTTTAAAATGCTCAGCGTTTATTTGCCGACCATTTTGTCGCAGGAAAACAACTTTCACGGGATTCATTTCCCACTAAGCAACATATTATCAACAAGTTGTGGAATAATCACCAATTACTTTCTGAGTATTTGGTTTGTTTTTGAGCGTGGCAAACACTCTAAGCGTCGAGAGTTTGTTTACTTTATGGTCGTCTCCTTTTTCTCTACAATTTTGAGTTTAAGCTTTTTCCAAATATTTTTCAGATTTGTATTTAAAGAACATTTTGATGTGGGCTTCTTTGTTTTCAGTCAAGAAATGCTAAGTAAAATTGCCGCGATTCTGGTGGTGTCAATTCTTAACTATTCCGTTAAGAAAAAAATTATTTTTAATGGATAATTTCTTCAGGATATTATTCGTGATCTTTAAAAAGTAAAAAATCAAATGAAAAAAGTTTTAAATTATATCTGGCGCGGTTGGATGATTCTATTGGGAGCTGTTTTAACCATTGTTTTTGGAATACCGGTTCTTTTATTTTCAATCAGAAAAAATCATTATCCGATCGCCTATCAATTTATACGCTTTTGGTGTTTTGGAATGTTTTATGGCATGGGCTTTCGCTATGAGCTTAAAAAACTCACCGAAAAAAAGATCGATAAATCACAGCAATACGTGTTCATTTCAAATCATACTTCTATAATGGATGTGATGTTGCCTTGTATCTTAATGCCGCATCACCCGCTGTGTTATGTCGGTAAAAAGGAATTGGTTAAAATCCCTATTTTCGGCATTATTTATAAAAGGATCTGCGTCATGGTGGACCGCAGTTCGGCAAAGAGTCGGGCTGATGTTTACCGCAGATGTGCAGAAAGAATGGAAGAAGGCCAGAGTATCGTTATCTTTCCGGAAGGAGGCGTGCCTGATGATACGTCCGTTATTTTAGACGATTTTAAAGATGGTGCTTTTACTTTGGCTTGTAAACACCATTCACCGCTCGTTATCTACACATTTGTTGGTTTAAAAGAGATGTTTCCTTTTGATGCCTCGAAAGGTTATCCTGGGAAAGTAAAAGTTTATTTCATCGATATCATGGAGCCCGACTGCAAGGTCGATATCCTGAAAATGGAGGCGCGCGAAAAAATTAAAAATGTTTTGCAAAATCCGGTGTGAGCAAATTAAATAGTTATATTTGTTTCTATAATAAATTAACTATGTCAACAAATTATTCTAAGCAAACCAATTGGGGACAGTTCGTACCATTGGTTACTGTTTTTTTCTTTTGGGGTTTCGTTGCAGCAAGTAACGATATTTTGATCCCCGTATTTAAAAAAGCCTTTAATTTAACCCAAGGACAGAGTCAGCTGGTTTCGGTTGCATTTTATGTTGCCTACACGGTTGGTTCTTTAATTTATATGTTTATTTCGAAAGCGATAAAACAGGATGTTGTCAATAGAATTGGGTATAAGAACGGACTTATAGTAGGACTTTTAATATCGGCTTCTGGAACTCTTTTATTTTATCCGGCGGCTAATATGGGATCATTTCCTTTAATGATTTCCGGTCTTTTTATTTTAGGTCTGGGTTTTTCATTACAGCAAATTGTAGCAAATCCATTGGCTATTGAAGTTGGGCCTACCGAAACAGGATCTCAACGACTCACCATGGCGGGCGGAATTAATAATCTGGGAACTACCATTGGTCCGTTGATCGTCGCGTTTGCCATCTTTGGTTCTGCAACTGCGTCAAACACGGAAGCCAGTATAGAATCTGTGAAAATCCCTTATATGGTTTTAGGAGGCGCTTTTATATTAGTTGCTATTTTATTAAAATTCTCCTCACTGCCACAAATTACCCCAACAATTGCAGAAGATACACAAGATTTTGTAACAGGAGAACACCGCGATTCTGCGCTGAAATATCCGCAGTTGGTTTTAGGAATGATTGCTATTTTTGTTTACGTTGGTGTTGAAGTATCTACCGCAAGTAATTTGCCGGCTTATATGGAAAATTCTCTCGGTTTTTCAACCAAAGATATCGCTCCGTATGTTTCATTATATTGGGCGTCACTAATGATCGGTCGATGGACAGGCGCCGTAGAAGCATTCGATATCACGGCAGGTGCAAAAAAAATCTTAAGATTTATAGCTCCTTATTTGGCATTCGGCGTTTTTCTTCTGGTAAATGCAATTGCACAACACGATTTATCGCACTTCTACATCTATGGACTTGTAATTTTGGTAATGATCGCCTGTGATATTGCAAGTAAAGGAAATCCGGCCAGAATGTTACTTATCTTCTCCGTCATGGGAATTTTAGCTTTAGTTATCGGAATGATGACCACAGGAATGCTCTCCGTTTACGCCTTTACCAGTGTAGGGTTATTCTGTTCTACGCTTTGGCCATGTATCTTTGCACTCGCCATTAATGGTTTAGGAAAACATACCAATCAAGGTTCCGGTTTTTTAATTATGATGATTATGGGAGGCGGTATCGTTTCCTGGCTTCAAGGGATGCTTGCTGATTACACCAATATTCATATCAGTTACATCGTGGGTGTGATCTGTTTCGCATATCTTGCATTTTATGCAGTTACTGTGACCAAAATCTTGAAAAATCAGGGAATTAGTTTAGATCAAATTAAAAATGAAGGCGGAAATTAAAAGATATCCGATTTACAGAAAAAAAAGATTTTGGGCGGGTATATTACTTGCCCAATTTCTTTTATTCTACGTGGCTTCTAGAATCGATTTTGCTATTGCATTTTTTGAAATGTTTTTTGAACTTCAAAAGAAGTGGCATCAACAATTATTTGCCTCGTTTCCTTTCTCTGTGGGAGATGTATTTTATATTTTAGTGATTAGTTTTCTAATTTACCTGGTCATTCAATCGATAAAAAAGAAGGAAAGAAATCGGCAATGGATTAAAAGTTTAATGTTATTAAACATATTATATTTAACCTATCAGGTATTTTGGGGAATGCTCTATTTTCAGAAGCCTTTGAGGGATCAACTTCCTGAAAAAGAAATTGAAATATCTCAAATGAAAACTCTAACGTTAAAATATCTCAACAGCTGCAAAGAAAGCAGACTTTTAGTGAGGGAAGACGTGAACGGAGTTTTCGACATTAATAATCTCGATGCAATAAAGAAAGAGATCTTACAAAAACAAAATAAACTACCCAGTTTCCTCAATGCTAAAAGAAGTCCGGAAATTAACTGCATGAAGCCAAGCCTTTTTAAAGGAATAATGAGTTACACCGGTATTTTGGGTTATTACAATCCATTCACTGCAGAAGCGCAATACAACGCAGATCTGCCGGCTACCTACATTCCCTTTACCTTATCTCATGAAAGTGCACATCAGCTCGGTTATGCACGGGAGCAGGAAGCAAACTTTATTGGCTATTTGGTAGGTAAAGATTCCAAAAATGCAGATCTTAAATACAGCACGCAGTATTTTGTCTTAAAATCCCTGCTGAGCAGTTTATCAGAAACCGACGCCGATTTTGTAAAAGATGTTTTATTAAACTTTTCTGCCGGAATGCAGAGAGACCGAAAGGCCGAAAAAGATTTTGTGAAAAAACACGAAGGTCTGCTGGAAGTGTTCTTTGGGTACACCAACGATCTTTTTTTGAAAAGCAATCAACAGGAAGGAAGCATCACGTATTCCTACTTTATTGATTTGCTGTTGAGATACGAATCAACACCTCATTTAAAATAAAAAAAGAATCGAATCTTACGATACGATTCTAAAAACACAAATGATGAAAAAAAATTTATTGCTTCAGCAATGACGAATGCCATTATTAAAGCGTTGTAAAAGTAAGCTTAAATTTTTAGATAGCAAACTTTTTATTCTAAATATTTGTTAAAATTATAGGTCTCCCCACAGATTTACGACTTTATCTATAAAACCTGCTAACCTTTACAATTTTTTTAATATTTGACATTAAATTAATATTATTTATTAAATTTTTACTGTGTGAATTTTCCTTAGAAAAAAATTCTCAGTATGGAATAGGCTCATAATCAAATGTTAAGACTTTTTCAATTCCCCAAAAAGTGAATGAACATCGAATATTTTATAGAACATGAGGAAAACCTTAAAATTTAAGCATAAAAAAACCCAACATGATGTCGGGTTTTTTGTAGCGAAGACGGGAATTGAACCCGTGACCTCAGGGTTATGAATCCTGCGCTCTAACCAACTGAGCTACCTCGCCGCTAAAGTGGTGCAAATATAAAAATATTTTGTGAGGTAGCAAAAGATTAATTTAATTTTAAGTAAGAAATTACATCTGCTGCATGATCAGGCTTTGCAATAATTTTATTGTTGCTGTCTAAAACAAAGTATGTGGGAGTAGCACGCACGTTATATGTTTCTGAAAATGAACTGTACCACCCTTTCAATTCAGTATCATTGATCCACGGTAACATCTTGACTTTGTTGTCATAAGCAGCTTTGTCACTGTCTAAAGAGAAAGCAATAACCTCTCCTTTCATTGCTTTAATGGAACTGTATTTCTCTATGATTTTCGGCAAATCGGTTTCACAATGTGAACAGGTTGAAGCCCAGAAAATAATAATTTTTTTATCTGCTTTTACGTCATAAATTGATTTTGCCGTGGTATTTGTGGCTTTATTAAATACATAATTTGGAAAAACAGCACCAATTTCGGTATTCAAGTTGGTCGCAATCGTTTTAGACAAGCGGTCATTAATCGTGCATTTCAAGCTTTTGGCTTCTGCCAGATATTTATCTTTTAATTCCTGCATTCCGTACGTATCAAAAATTTCAATCAATTCAGAAAGTATTGTTTGTCCGCGGGGAGTTTCTACATTCACAGCTGCCAATAACTTATCCACATCAGCTGACAAACTCGTACTTGGACCAACATTAAGATAAGATACCAAAACAGGTCTTAGAAGTGATGAGGTCTCCAGCATGTCCGTCGATTTATTTAAAAAATCGATGATTTCTGTGTGAGTAATCGCAGGTTTGTCGGCACTCTTTTCGAGAAATTTACTATAATTGGAATTGTAGAATTTAATAAAAGGGAATTTGCTAATATCCCCAATCGGTTTTGAAAGCCGCGAAATTTCGGTATCCAGAGCGCCGCCAAATCCAGCGGTTCCTTTATAATATTCTTTAATTTGATAAAGTGCGGGTAAAATGACCTCTTTCTTCTGCTGAATATCCTGAATCTGATTCATTGTAAAATTGGCCTCATCAAGATAATCAATGTTTACGATCTTATTTTTATCTGTATCAAATTTTAACTGAACATCTTTGTTTTCTGAGATAAAATTAATTGAGGCATTCACTTCCGGAAAATACAGCTTCAACATTCCAGTATAAGGCTTGGCTACATCAAACTGCCATGAATTGCCTTTCTTCATTTCTTTGCTGTTTAAAACATCCTTGGAGCCGTTCAGGGTGTACAGATAAACTTCTTTAGGGGTGAAAGACGCAGGAGCATCGATTTTAATCTTAAACTGTGCATGATAGGAATTGACTAACAATACCGTTGCAAAAAGGGCTATTTTTTTCATAATGTAAATATAAAAAAACTCACCGAGTTTCGATGAGTTTTGTATTATTAAAAATTTTTTATACTATGCTTTTGCGTGTTTTATGATGATAATAAACCATAAATCCCACCGCGACAATTACCAATAAGTAAAGATACATATCGATTGGAGAGGCGGGCGCACCGGGTGTTCCAGTATCACCACCATCACCTGGTGGCGCAGGTAAAGGTGGCGGATTTTCTGCAAACATTGCCGAATAGGATACAAAAAATAAGAATAAAATTACTTTATTGAAGATTTTCATAATTTAAGTTTTATTTGATAATTTTGCTTTGAACCGTTACCCCTTTTTCAGAAACAACCTTTACAAAATAAACATTTTTGACATTTTGAACAAGATCTATTTCATAATTCGATGTAGTGTTAATACCTTTTGAAGAAATTACTAATTTTCCACTCATATCATACACTTGAACATCAGCTTTTTTCCAATTAGGATCGAATATTACAACATACTTACCGATGTAAGGATCATAGCTAATCATAGTTCTAGATGGAACAGTAGATTGATCACTTCCTAAAACTCCAGACGGAAGACCATAGTACACATCATAATCTTGGTTTGAACTTCCAGCAGAAGGTAAAACCATATTTTGACTTAAAGATTGAACATTTCCATCTGGTCCTTTAAAATAAAATCCTTCATTTGTTGAAAGCAAATGTTGACCATCTGAAACCAAAGATCCGTTTTCTTTTAGCTGAACTTTGAAAGAAACAATATCATTGCTATACTTTACCATCTTGATATTCTTACCCTTGAAATCATTTTCATTAGCTTCGTTGATATAAAGCCAATAGGAGTTGGTGTAATTATTATCATAACCTCCACTAACTGGATTTTCCTCATAGGATCCCAACAAGCTTGTGGAACCTGCTGCAGCTTGACCTTTTACGTTGACTGAGTTACCCGAAATACCTTCAGGATAGACCACATAATACATTCTTGCCACTTCTCCTCCACTACTATTCAATCCAATTATTGCTAATTCTTTCACGGTTCCATTGGCTTGACCACGATTTGCCGTTACTGTATAAGGCGTTGAAGTATCTCTCGAATAATAATTAAATCGTCTAAGCTTCGAAAGATCGAGTGTAGGAGTTTGAGAGTTATCTAACAATTTGATAACGAACGTACCCATAGGTCTCACTAGAAGATAATCCGTATCACCAGTCCAAACTCCATTTGAATTTGTAACATACTTAAATCCTACTATACTTCCGCCAACTCCTGGTTGATATTGTACATTCGTTGGTTCAAGTCTAATTCCATTAATGTTTGGAATGTAATTTACATCTGTTAACACGTTTAAATTACGTAAATCAAGATTAGTAAGATAAGGATTAGTGAAAAAATACATGTTTTTTCCATAATCCGTTCCATCCCAAATTTTGTTTCTTGTTCGCGCGAAATTATCACCAAGATACGTGTTATATCTTTCATTATATTGGTTGATAGCAGTTCCATTAGTTCCATAAACGATACCTGCACCTGCTCCCGATAATGTTCTTGAATTATTGGTAAGGTCAGAAACCGGAACACCGCGTACTGTTCTAGTGACCGATGCCACATCTAGATTCTTTCCACCTAAGATATAATAAGAGAAAGGAGCTCGTGTATTAGTTCCCAAAACCTCTGAAATACTAGATAAATTATCAAAAACAATTTTATCGTTGTTCCAAACGAGGATTTCATTTTGTAACCATCTAGTAGTATTAAAAGTTTTGCCAAGTTCAGCACTTAAAGTTGACGCTGTTTTTCCGAAAAAAGGAACAGAGAACTCCTGATAACCACCATGATTTGGGGATCTAAATTCTTGATTTACAATTCCCTTGATGTTATCTTGCGAAATCCCTTGAATATAAAGCTGTCCATAGGTATAAGCTGGAGTTGCTGTTGAACTATTCGTGTTCCAAGTTGCATAAGCAGTTGGTTCATTGAGTTTATTTACAATAGTACCTCCAACCGTGGAACCTTCAACTTTATCACTTGTTCCGTTAAGAGTTCTAAGTACATCCTTCGCAGGATCATTAGCGACAATCATAATATTGCCGTGGTTTTCTAAAATCCCGGTGTCTTTCACCTGTAAACCTCCGCCATTGTATACCAACGCTCCTTTTCCTACGTAAAAAGTAGCATTGTCATCAATATGGCTAAGAACTTTTGGATCCGTGGTCATTTGTGCATTAACTGCAAAGAAAGCAGTTAATAGACCCACAGTTAATAAATTTCTTTTCATCGATATTGTGTGTTTATGTGTTTCTGAAATTGAACATATCTATTCAAGCACAAATATATTTATTTTTTTTAATTAATCACACTTCCTAATCAAAAATAATTAGAAATTAAGTTGATCTTTACTAATAATAACTTCTTTTTGTTCTGCGATGTTGAACATATAATCTTCCAAAACCTTTTCTGTTGTTCCGCGCAGACCTCTGGCTCCTAAACCTTTTTCGATAGTCTCTTCGACAATACGTTCTAAACCGTCCGTAGTGAATTCAAGCTCCACTCCATCCATTTTAAATAATTCCACAAACTGATTAACAATAGAGTTTTTAGGCTCGGTCATAATCCTGATCATGGTTTCTTTTGTTAATTTCTCCAAATAGGTAATGATAGGAAAACGCCCTAAAAGCTCAGGAATTAAACCAAATTTACGCAAATCAATGGCATTAAGCTGACTCAAGATGTAATCATCCTCTTCAATTTTATTTAATTTTTCTGCGCTGAAGCCAATCGCTTGTTTATTCAGCCTTCTTTCAATGATTTCCTTTATACCGTCAAAGGCACCACCAGCAATAAAAAGAATATTTTGGGTATTCACCTGAATGTATTTCTGATCCGGATGTTTTCTCCCTCCCTGTGGTGGAACATTTACAATACTTCCTTCTAATAATTTTAATAGACCCTGCTGCACTCCCTCACCAGAAACATCTCGGGTGATACTTGGGTTATCTGATTTACGGGCAATTTTATCAATCTCATCAATGAATACAATTCCTTTTTCTGCTTTTTCAACATCATAGTCAGCTACCATCAAAAGTCTGGAAAGAATACTCTCCACATCTTCCCCTACATAACCTGCTTCTGTCAAAATAGTGGCATCAACGATACAAAAGGGAACATTAAGCTCTTTCGCAATTGTTTTTGCCAAAAGCGTTTTACCCGTACCCGTCTCACCAATCATGATTACATTTGACTTCTCAATTTCTACCTCCCGATTTTCATCCTTTGCGTGCAGTAATCTTTTGTAATGATTATAAACCGCAACACAAAGTTGTTTTTTAGCCTGATCCTGTCCTATGACATAATTATCCAGAAATTCTTTGATCTCCTTTGGCTTCTTTAAATCCTCAATGGTTGTTGCTGCAGAAGTACTACTCTTGGAACTAGTTTCTTTTACAATGCCATGCGCCTGCTCGATACATTCTTCACAAATAAAACCGTTATTCCCGGAAATTAACATTTGAACCTGATCTCGCTTTCTGCCGCAAAAAGAACATTGGTTTGAATCCATATAATATAGTTAGTTTAAAAAAACATTTGCCAAAGCGCTTGACTCTGACAAATGATGATATTTAAGAATTAATAATTTGTTTTTGAATTTCCAGATATTCACTATCGGAAAATTTTAACCTTTCATTTTTAAAATTCATATCTTCCATTTTATGAATGGGGATCAGATGAATGTGAGCATGGGCAACCTCCAGACCAACTACCGCAACGGCAATCCTTCGATCCGGATAAGCTTTCTCCATTTTCTTTGCTACCGATTGTGCAAAACTCCACAATTCTTTAAACTCATCTTGTTCCAAATCAAAAATAAAATCAGTTTCCTGCTTCGGGATTACAAGACAGTGCCCCTTAACCAAAGGCATGGCATCTAAAAAAGCCAAATGTTTATCATCTTCTGCGATGACATAAGCAGGTATTGCTCCGTCGATAATTTTAGTGAAGATAGAAGCCATGATGAATGAATTTTAATTAAAAACCCGCGCTGTTGCGAGGGAACAAAATTACAAAATGTAAAGAAAAATCTCTGTTAAAAAACTCGTAATTTTTCAGCAGCCTCTATTTTGGATTTAGTAGACTACTGATTATTAAGATCTTTTTCACAAAGAAATCTCTAAAATTTCGAAAGAAAGTTTATTACCATTTGGCAATTCTATATCAGCTGTATCGCCGATTACTTTACCTAATAAACCTTTGGCAATAGGAGTATTTATTGAAATTTTACCTGCTTTGATGTCGCTTTCGTTATCCGGTACAAGGGTAAACTTTTGTTCTGCTTTCGTCGCGTTATTTTTAAGACGCACCGTGGTAAGCATGGACACTTTAGAAATATCCAAATTAGATTCATCAATAATTTTAGAATCGAAGATGATATTTTTTAATTTAGAAATTCTCATCTCCAGCATTCCTTGTGCTTCTTTCGCCGCATCATATTCCGCGTTTTCAGATAGATCCCCTTTATCACGCGCTTCCGCGATTTGTTGTGTGATTTTTGGTCTTTCGATCTTTTCAAGCTGTTCCAGTTCAACCTTCATTTTATCCAGACCTTCTTGGGTGACATAAGTTGCCATAGTATATATATTTAGCGTTAGTATAAAAAAATAATCCGACATTTGCCGGACAATGATTTTTATGGTGATTCGTTTCACAAAGATATAAATTTATTTTAAATGAAAAGAAAGTTTTCCTTCCGCATTATTGCAATATTATTCATTTTCAGCCTATTAAATGCGAGCTCTTGCTCCGACAGAGCGGAAACGGTTTCCTGCTTTCCGAGTACTCCCATTAACGTTGTCATAAATCTAAATCTGCCGGCTTATTTTGATTTACAAACCGTAGGAGGCTGGATTTATGTGAACGAACAGCAATCCGGAACGCGAGGTTTGATCATCGTAAAAACCACCAACGGTTTCAAAGTTTACGACCGAAATGCACCTCATATTTGCCCCGATTCAAATACAACGCTGAATGTTGAGAACGATATCAAAATTGTATGCCCTAAAGATGGTGCAGAATGGATCCTTCTCACCGGTGAGCCATTAAAAACAAGTTCAATTCCTCCAAAAACTTATTCTTACTCTTTTGACAATTACAGCAATGTGCTTTCCGTCTATTACTAAATGCCTTTAAATCATAAAAAATGAAGATTGTTATTCAAAGAGTTTCTGAAGCGAATGTAAAAGTTGAAGGGACTATTGTCGGAAATATTAGCTACGGACTACTTCTTTTGATTGGTATTGATGAAGAAGACACGCAGTCGGATGCTGACTGGCTTATTCAGAAAGTCTTAAATCTGAGAATTTTTGGGGATGAAATTGGGAAACTTAATCTTTCTGTGAAAGACGTGGAAGGTGAAATCCTTTGCATCAGCCAATTTACGTTAATCGCTGATTATAAAAAAGGAAACCGACCCTCTTTCATAAAAGCGGCAAAGCCCGATGTGGCGATTCCTCTTTTTGAATATTTTAAAGAAGAGATGGCAAAATCAGGTCTCAAGATTGAAAGCGGAATTTTCGGCGCTGATATGAAGGTTTCCCTCCTCAACGATGGTCCCGTAACAATTGTTATGGATTCTAAAACTAAAATGTAAGCTCATTCATTCTCAATACTACTTTTGAACTCTAATTTTTAATTAAATTTGAGGAAATAATCCTTTAATATGAAAAGAACAGTTGCCGTACTTTCTCTGGTTTTACTTTGGTCCTGTACAAAAAAAGAGTCTTCAGACCAAAATACGCTTTCTCCTGAAGCAAAAAAAATTGAATCCATTAATACTGTTCGACAAAAAATGAACGACAGCATTGCCATTAAAAATCAACAGAATAAGTTTAAAGATTTAAGTGGTGATCATCAACTAAAATTTAGTTCAGATGAAGCTAATGCACTTAAAGGAACGCTAACATTTACAAAAACGGGAAGAGATTTATATGATGTTTCCGGTAAAGCATCATCCGAAAATAATACATTATCTGTTAAAGGAACTGTGAAAAGAGTATCTGAAAAACACCTCAACTTCGAGGGTGAAATTGTGCAGAATATAAACGGAAATACCTATAAGAGAACGGATAAAACCACTTTTTTTGATGAAGGCAAAGGTAATTTCTGGCGTTTACAGAATAAAATAAACGGTTCAGGATTTGTAGATTACATCGACATTTACTTTTAAAAAACAGCGATTATGTTACATTACGAGAAATCAGGCCAAGGCAAAGAACATCTTGTTTTACTCCATGGATTTATGGAGAATCTTACCATCTGGGAAGAAATGACACCTCAACTTTCAGCACATTTTACTTTAATTAAAATAGACTTGCCTGGCCACGGGAAATCGAAAGTCTATAAAGAAGTACATACGATGGAACTGATGGCCGAAGAAGTAAAGAAAGTGACCGATTCTTTACAACTTAATTCATTTCATTTGCTGGGGCATTCGATGGGTGGATATACCACTTTAGCCTTCGCAGAAAAATTTCCGGAAGTATTAAAAAGCATCACTTTGTTTTTTTCTACGTATCTGGAAGATGATGCAGAGAAGAAAGAACAGCGCCAAAAAAGTTTAAGAATTATAAAAGAAGCGTTTCCCAACTACGTGAATGCAGGTGTTCCAAACCTATTTAATTCCAACGAAAAAGATATTCTGGAAGGAAAAATTGAACTGGCAAAAAAAATTGCGCTTTCAACTGATAATGACGGCGTTTTGGCTGCGGTAAAAGGAATGATCGAAAGAACAGACAAAATGGAAGTACTAAAGAATTTTGAAGGGAAAATTCTGGTCATTGCGGGAAAACATGATAACGCTGTAAAAAACGATATTACACTAAAGAACTTACCGGACCGAACCAATATTAAATCTTATCTTATTGACTGCGGACACAATGGGCATTGGGAAAAACCAGGCATTTGTGCAGAAATCATCAATACAGAATTACTTCATCATTTACCTAAAAAACTGGTCTTCTAAAAAATCTTACTAAGTCAAACAAATAAAAAAAGGCTGTCTTTCGACAACCTTTTTTAGTTTAAAAATACTAAGAATGTTATTCTTTGATTACTTTGAATGATTTCTCAGCATCAGACGTTTTCACTTTTACAATATAAACTCCTTTTGGAAGGGTGCTTACATTGATATTTGAAACATTTTCTTTCACTGTTTTCACCAATTTACCATCCATAGAATAGAAGGCAACTTCAGTCACTTTTCTATCCGCAGATTCGATGTTCAATAGATCTTTTACTGGATTAGGATAAACCGACATTTGCCCTTTGGTCGTGTTAGAAACTCCTAAACCTGGTTCTTTTACAGTCACCATATAATCTTCGGCCTGTCCGTATCCGGTAAGCGCTGGAGCTGCAAGTGTTCCTGCAGAAGCACAAGGATTAGGATATGCCGCTGTGCCGAAATTTTTCTTTACCCGCATTCTTGTATTGCCTAACATGGCTCCCTCAGGAACTACAATGTTGCCAACCGCAGTTTTTCCATCAACGCCTGTAGAACCCATAATGGTTAAGGCAGTAGTACCGAAATACGTTTCGCCGGCATCTAAGAAATCACCATCTTGATTCCAGTCTACAAAAACAATAAATCGATTGGTATAATTACCAGCAGTGTTCCCTTGTAATGTGATAGGATAAGTACCTCCCTGTTCAACTGTAGCCACTTTGTCTAAGAATGTTTCATGAGGAGCTGCTCCTGCAACTGCCGGAGAGGAAGTATTGGTCATTCCACCAAAATCAATTCCGGTCATCGGCTCAACTCCACTGGAGTACGTTAATGGTCCGCAATAAGGTGAGAATGGATTTGCTTTTGTTGTAAAGCTGGAAACCAAACAACCCGTTGCATCACTGGCACCATTTTTAGAAACAACTTTCCAGTAATAAGTAGTTCCTCCTTCTAAACCAGATACTGCCAGTTTAGCATCAACAGTAATTCCTTTTTTAGTGGTTGGATTTGGATTGGTATCTAAATATAATTCATAATGCTCTACTGGTCCACCAGTTGTTGGTGCGGTCCATGTAAAGTTTACTGTATCGTAGTTTACGCCAGTTGCACCGGCAGCAGGGCCAGTTAAGGCCAAAGGACAATCTGGAGCCACTGTTGGCATTGTACCATTAACTACATTATCAAAAAGTAATCTAAACTTATCTGCAGAAGTAGCATGAAAACCAACATAAATCGTTTGTCCCATGTAAGCCGAAAGATCAACAGAAAAATAAGTCCACTCGCCCGAAGCATTTGCAGTAGGCGTAATTACATCTGTAAACTCTGCAGCAACCGGCGTTGTTTTAGAAACCTTGACAGCATAGGCTTCCAAATAAGCTGGATCCTGACTTTTTACGAAATAATAAAGTCGGTCGTTCAAACCGGCAGTTACAGTAATTGGAGGCGTAATCAAATAATCATCATGTGCCGCAGCACTGTAATTAATTTGAGCCGCATTGGGTTGCGTAAGTGATGATCCCGGAGCACCAGGACCGAAAATAAAACCATTGGTATCACCACCATTTAATACAGTCCAACCTACTGGTTTTACTGTTCCTGCATCAAAATTTTCTGAGAATTGTGCACTTGCTAAGAAAGGCAGAACAAGTAACAAAGGAAGTAATTTTTTCTTCATAATAGGTCGATTTGTTTATTAAAATATTCGAACAAATATAGAGCTTATTATGAAATACCAAACATTTTTTTAAAAAATTTAAGAATAATTTATCTCATCATAGAAATAATTGAAAAAGCCTTAAAAATATCTATGGACAATGAAAACTTAAGACGTAAATGATGAAATTCACCAATTTAAATCCTCATGCAATAAAAAAGAATTGATACAACAGTAAATCGATTAATGTACAATTCAAACGTTAAAGTTTAAAAAGTCGCCTTAAAAAAAATGGTAAGACAATTTCAATGAATCGTTATAAAAGAGATTTAATTAAGTTCCTCTAAAAGTCTACTGATAAACATTGATACTATTAAGCAAGGCCAATTAAAAATCTTCCTGCTCAATTTTCTCTTTGAAATCTACAATAGTTTCTTCAATGGTTTTCATATACTTTCCACCGGCAGCATTGATGTGTCCCCCACCATTAAAATATTTTCGGGAGAACTGATTCACATCAACATCTTCTTTCGAACGGAAAGAAATTTTAACAAAATCATCATAAAGATCCTCCATGAAAAATGCAGAAACCTGCGTTCCCATGATACTTAAGCCGTAATTTACAAAGCCTTCCGTATCGCCTTTCTGAAATCCAAATTCTTTTAATTCATCACGTTTTAGCCAAAGAATAGCGACTTTACCATCTTTCACTACCTCAATACGACCCAGAATTAAAGCCAACAAATGCAGTCTGGAAACCGTATTTGTATCCCACGTATTCGAAGTAATCATGGCTGGATCTGCGCCTTTTTCAATTAAGTTCGCCGTAATACGGTGGGTTGTTGCACTCGTAGAACGAAAACGGAAACCACCCGTATCGGTCATAATCCCCGTATACAAACATTCTGCAATATCTTTATTCACCAAATGCTCTTCGTTCAATTCCTGTATAAAATGATAAATCATCTGCGAAGTTGCCGGCACAGTCACATCTGAATAAATAAAATCAAAATTATCAGGTTGCTGATGGTGGTCGATCAAAATTTTCTTTGCGCGGGCCTTTTCAATCCAGGGTGCTACTAAGTGCCCACTTCGGTGTGATGCATTAAAATCGAGAATAAAGATAACATCTGCATTATAAATAGCTTCACCGGCTTGTTTTCTTTTATAATCTGCAATGATAATCTGTTTCGCTTCCGGCATCCATTTTAGAAATTTCGGAAAGTCATTTGGAACAATAACATCCGCTTCTAAACCCTTTGCTTTTAGAAAATGCTTCAGACCCAAACTGGATCCAATTGCGTCTCCATCGGGATTATAATGCGTAATAATCACGATATTATGGTTGGGTGTTAAAAGTTTCTGAATTTCTGTAATTTCTGTAGGAGTAAACATGAACGGGGATATTTTTTTGAGAGGAGCAAAGATAGGTTTTGTTTTTATTTTAAAGAAAATTGGCAGATAAATTAGAATAGAATTATTATAAAACAAACATTCTCTTTTAAAGGACTTAGATCTTTCAATTTTGATGAGAGGAAAAAGATGATTTTCAACCTTTGAATGAAGAAAACTTAACTTTAATAATGAATAAAAAAAATATTAACCTATTATTGCAACTCCATAGTAAAGAGAAAGCTTTTTCTTCTGAAAGGCCGATTTGAATTCCCACAAATAATTTGAATTTAATTTGCAGAAAATAAAAACTTTACTATCTTTGCAGTCTGAAAAATAAGATATAGTTTTTTACTTAAAAATATAAGCAATGAGCAAGAGAACATTCCAGCCATCTGAAAGAAAGAAAAGAAACAAACACGGTTTCCGTGAAAGAATGTCAACACCTAACGGTAGAAGAATTTTGGCTGCTAGAAGAGCAAAAGGCAGAAAAAGTCTAACGGTAAGTGGGCAAAGAGCTAAGAGATAATCTCTTGTACAATCATATACAAATATGCTTGAAAAGTAACTTTTCAGGCATTTTTTGTTGTTAAAATTTGCTAAAGTGTAACCCAAAGAGAAAGTTTTTTTTTACTTTTGGGATGCTATTGCAGCAATTCTAATTAATTACTACAATCATACTAAATATGCCACATACTTATCAGGAAGGACAAGATGTAATTCGACTGAAAAATGCGAAAATTGCACAGAAAAATTTCACCGTTCTCAATGAGGTTAATCTGAGTATTAAAAAAGGAAGATTTTGCTACCTTATCGGTAAAACAGGGTCGGGAAAGAGTTCTTTATTGAAAACTTTGTACGGACATATTCCCCTTGGTTCAGGACAAGGCAATATCGCGGGATTCGATCTTGAAAAATTACGCCCGTCTGACATCCCGAACTTAAGAAGAAAATTAGGAATCGTATTTCAGGATTTTCAATTGTTGCCGGACAGAACCGTAGAGAAAAATCTAAAATTCGTGCTGGAAGCCACAGGATGGACTGATAAAACAAAAATCGATGACCGCATCAATGAGGTTTTGGCAAGTGTTGGGATGAAATCTAAAAAGCACAAGATGCCCCATGAACTTTCGGGAGGCGAACAACAGCGTATTGCCATCGCAAGAGCGCTTCTTAACCACCCTGAATTGATCCTGGCAGATGAGCCCACCGGAAACCTGGATCCTGAGACGTCGAACGAAATTATGACACTCTTAAAGCAGGTTGCATTTGAGAATGGATCAGCAGTTGTGATGGCAACACATGATTACCACATGATTCAAAACTTCCCTGGAGAAGCCATACGATGCGAAGACGGCAAAGTAACGGTCTTAGATACGAGTGAACTTTTCGAATAACAAAAGATTTCTTTTAAAAATAATTAAATCCTGTAATTTTTTACAGGATTTTTTTTAATCCTCAGCTTGCAACTTGACTTATATAACTTTTGGCTAAAGCTATCGAATATTTAAAACTAAAAAAACGTGCCGAAAGCCCGTTTTTATTTTATTATCAAAATTTATTATCTGGTAATTTAAAGATAAATCTTATCCTTTGAACTGACCCATTGCGATAAACTTATCCTGTCTCTGTGTTTCCAGTTCCTTGCCGGTAAACTTAGAGAATGCTTTAATATTCTGTAAAATTGAAGTTTTTAAATGATCATAAGCAGTCTGCGGATTGTAATGTGCGCCACCAAGCGGTTCTTCTACAATACCATCAATAAACTTTTCCTGTAAAGCATCCTGAGGTGTCAGTTTCAAAGCATTGGCTGCATCTTCTTTATGATCCCAGTTTCTCCAAAGGATTGAAGAACAACTTTCTGGTGCAATTACCGTGTACCAGGTGTTTTCTAACATATACACTTTGTTTCCTACACCAATTCCTAAAGCTCCACCACTCGCTCCTTCGCCAATAATGTAAACAAAAATTGGAGTTTTAAGCATGGTCATTTCAAAAATATTACGGGCGATTGCTTCTCCCTGTCCACGTTCCTCCGCCTCTAATCCCGGATAAGCTCCTGGTGTATCAATTAAGGAAATAACAGGAATTTTAAATTTCTCTGCCAGTTTCATTAATCGTAAAGCTTTTCGGTAGCCTTCAGGATTACTCATTCCGAATCTTCGGTGTTGTCTTTCTTTAGTAGTACGGCCTTTTTGTGTACCGATGATCATTACCCTTTGGCCATCGATTGTTGCCAAACCGCCGATCATCGCAGGATCATCAGCGAAATTCCGGTCACCGTGCAGTTCCAGGAAACTGTCTTTATCGGTAATTCCTTTAATAAAATCCAAAGTATAAGGACGATCCGGATGACGGGAAAGTTGAACCCGCTGCCAAGGCGTAAGATTGAGGTAAATTTCTTTTTTCTTTTCTATAATTTTATCTTCGATCTGTGAGCAAGCGAGCTTTACATCTACTCCACTTTCTTCACCCACCAATGAACAGGTTTGGTACTGATCCATTAGATCTTTAATCGGAAGTTCAAAACTTAAGTATTCCATTTTAGTAATTAAAATTATCTTTCAAATTTAGGGAAAATAATAGGAAATCAGAGAATATTATTCACCGCATTTTTTATTCTGGCGATAGTTTCTTCTTTTCCAAGGATTTGCATAATATCGGGAACATCTGGTCCTTTTAATTCTCCTACTAAGCATAAACGAAGGGGCATCATGACTTTTCCCATTCCCAAACCTTTGCTTTCTGCAAAATCGTGAATCAGTTGCTTTAGATCATCAGTTTCAAAATCAGCGCTTTCAAGTTTTAAAGAAAATGCATTCATTACTTCTGCAGCAGCTTCATTCCACGCTTTCTTAACGGCCTTCTCCTCATATTGCGTCGGCGCTTCAAAGAAAAATTTGCCTTCATTATAAATATCTTTTGCGAAAGTGGCTCTTTCCTTCATTAATGAAATAATTTTCAATAATTGAGCGTCGCTTGAATTTGCAAGATTAATTTCATCTACATTTTTTAGAAGTCCTAGAACTTCTTCATCAGTTCTAGCTCTCAGATATTCGCTGTTAAACCACTCTGCCTTTTCTTTGTTAAATCTGGCACCGGCTTTATGTACTTTATTCAAATCAAATTCCTGAACCATTTCCTCCAATGTTAAGATCTCTCTGTCATTTGCAGGACTCCAACCCAAAAGAGCGACCATATTGATAAAGGCTTCGGGCAGATAACCCGCTTCACGGTATCCTTTTGAAATGTTTCCAGTTTCCGGATCTTTAAAATTTAATGGAAATACAGGAAATCCAAATTTATCGCCATCTCTTTTACTCAATTTTCCTTTACCTTCCGGTTTAAGAATTAGAGATAAGTGTGCAAACTGGGGCCGTTCCCAACCCATGGCTTCATATAATAAATAATGCAGACCTAGAGAAGGCAACCACTCTTCGCCCCGAATGACGTGCGTAATTTCCATTTCATGATCATCAACAATATTGGCAAAGTGGTAGGTTGGCATTCCGTCATTCTTCACCAAAACTTTGTCATCCAAAGTGTTGGTATTCACAGAAGATTTTCCACGAATAATATCTTCCAGATTCAGTACGCGGTCCACCGGCATTTTGAAACGAACCACATAAGGAACTTTTTCATCTATTAATCTCTGAACTTCTTCTTTGGAAAGAGTTAAGGAATTTTTAAGTCGGTTTCTGGTCAGGTAATTATAGGCGAAAACTTCCCCGTTCGCTTCGAATTCATTCCGAACAGCATCGAGCTCCTCCGGCGTATCAAAAGCGATATAGGCGTAGTCGGTTTTTAGAATTTCTGCTAAGTGTTTCTCGTAAATATCGCGTCTTTCGGACTGACGATAGGGTGCAAATTTACCACCGTGCTTCGGGCTCTCATCTGGAATAATACCACACCATTCCAAGGCTTCCATAATATATTCCTCGGCACCTTCAACATATCTTGCAGTATCTGTATCTTCAATTCTCAATATAAATTCGCCGCCATGATTCTTGGCAAAAAGATAATCATATAAAGCAGTTCTCACTCCGCCTAAATGTAACGGTCCGGTTGGACTTGGCGCAAAACGCACTCTTACTTTGCTCATTTTCCGTAAAATTTTTAAAGTACAAATTTAAAGAAAATATCGCGGTTCCTTCTTTTTATTCGTGTTCATTTCGATGGTTTTAGGAACTCTTTAAGCAATTGTTTGAGTTTAGGAGAAATCTAATGTGGCAGTGACATAAAAATACTTATTTTTGCATATAAATTATGTGTGATATGTTAGAAATTGGGGAAAGACCTTGGGGAAAATATTTTGTATTGGCTGATGAGCCTCATTATAAATTGAAGAGAATCGAAGTGAATCCGGGTCATAGATTGTCTTACCAATTTCATCATCACCGCCAGGAATATTGGACCATTGTTGAGGGAGAAGCTGTCGTAACTTTAGATGGAGAAGAAATCACTGTAAAATATGGGGAAAGCATTCACATTCCTTTAGGCGCAAAACACCGTATTGAAAACCGTAGTGATGAACTGCTTGTATTTGTAGAAGTGCAAACAGGAACTTACTTTGGGGAAGATGATATTGTAAGGTTACAGGATGATTATGAGCGACAATAAATCAAAATTCATCAACTTGCTTAGGTAATTTTAGAAAAAATTCAATGATCTAACCTCGATTTAAAATATTTACTCCCAGAAATATTTGCGATTTTTACCAGTTATTTTATTTTGTAAATTTTTAAACTTCAATTTTAATCGGACCCCGAAGAGGGTTTTCATCTTATCGATTTTCTTCTGCAACAATTCATTTTTAAATTTATAAAACTGAATGTCTTGGGAGTTTTCTTTGCTTTTATTTGGAATAATTGTATCATTAATATATCGTAACCTCGCTTCAATTTTTTCTCCCATTTTGCTCGGACTTAAATTTTTTTGAACATCTAACTGACCCTGAAGCGCTATTTCTTTTGCTATCTCCGGATTCTCCACTACAATTTTCATTAAAGTTGATGCATGACTAACATTGGGATCCGCCCAAAAGTCTTTTTCGGTACTGAAATAATATTGATCGCCCGTAGGCACAACATCAAATTTTACCAAAAAACTGTTATTAACATTCATAAATTCGAGATTTGCAGAATACCCGGTTGCAATGACGGGTTTACCGAGATACATTGCTTCTGCCATGGTCAAACCAAAACCTTCCGAGCGGTGAAGAGAAACAAAACTATCACAACAACTCATCAAACTGTATAATTTATCCCGTTCCATAATTTCCTCATAAACAATAATGCTCTTATTATCTGCAATTCTTTCTAGCAACATTTTTTTTTCTTCAGGAAACTCGATACTTAGGGATGTTTTTATAATTAATAGAACGTCCCTATTATTTTTACCAAAAGATTTTTCGTAAGCCTCAATCGTTGCCAAAGGATTTTTTCTTGCAACCGAGCTGTAATAATCAAACATGGTCATGAAAATAAATGAATCTTCCGGCAAATTAAAATCACGCCTTTTCATAGTCGTTTTTTCAATCTCAATGGAGTGCATTATTTTGATGACTGGAACTGGAGAAATTTTTGAAATTGCTTCGGCACAGAAATTACTTGGAACCCAAATTTCATCAAATAAAGTAAAAAACACTTTAGATTCGTCTGGGAAATTTTCTAACTCCCAAGCCCAAAAAGCAATATTATATTTGTCTTTAAAATAGGAGTTATCCGTTTCCTGCAAAACAGAATGAAGACGGTCAATATTAATTTGAACCAGATTTACATCGTACGGATTTTCAGATGTTGTTTCGAGTGCGTTTTGTACATCATCTTGAATATGTTTTGAAATAACAATATTAAAATCATTGATAACAAATGGAACCGAAGTAGTTTTTACTGCTCTGACATTCGAGCGAACTCCTTCTCCCAGACCGAACTGCTTATTAATATAGCCCGAAATATTTAACCCAAAATTTTTATTTTTGTCCTCCATAAAATAATTACTGAAAATAGAAAATTTTATAAAAAAGATACTTCAAATAACTTTTTCTCTTTAAATCATTCTTTAAATTTATTTCAAAATTTTCTATAATCTGCAAGGCATCATTCAAAACTTTATTGTGACTGTTTGCAGATACGGAGATAATTTTTTTTCTATTTTGGTTCAATGACCTTATTCTTCTTTTAATTTCCCTAAAACTATAGCATTTACTATTTACATCAAATCTACGCAGCAGATTTTTTTCCGTATTCTTACTGCTGTCAAAAAAGACACCACCAACCTGCTGTGAACTGTGTACACGGTAAAAAGAAGTTTTTTCCTCCATAAAACCAAATTGCTTTTTTGAACTTGCTGACAACGAAATCCACTCATCATGATAGAAGTATTTCTCTGGAAAAGGCAATGCACTCGAGACAAAAGATTTTCTAAAAGCCATATTTGCGCCCGTAGCTAAATTACCCACAACAGAAAAAATGGTGAAAAAATCGTATTCAATATTTCTCTTATGCAGAAAACTAACAACGTCCCAAATTGTATTTTTATCAATAACATTTTCACTCTCATCTACAATCCAGGCATTAGAGGCTAAAACTTTTAACGAAATATTTTCTTTAAAGTGATTTAAGAAAAAACTTACCTTTTCTGCCTTCCAAATATCATCTTGATCACATAAAAAAATGATTTCATTTTCACAGCAAGAAACTGCTTTTTCAAAATTTTTTACACATCCAAGGTTATGATCATTAACATGAATTTTAAAAATACTCGGGAATCTTTCTTTATAGAAATTTAAAATAGATAACGTAGAATCCGTAGAACAATCATCACAGATTACAATTTCATCAACGGGAATAGTCTGATTAAGAATAGAATCAATCTGTTTTTTTAGAAAACGCTCTCCATTATACGTACAAATTGCAACCGATGTCTTCATAAATCTAGACTAAAAATCGTTTCAACCCAAGAACTCAAAGTATATTTCTCATAGATCTCTGCAGGAATCTCTTGATATGAACCATCAAAAAATGACTTTTCTATATTTGAAGCTTCCTCATTTAAAATAAAAACATTTTCCGGATTGTAAAAATCGTAATCCTTAATCGTTGGATTGTTGGTGATGATTTTCTTTTTTAAAGCCATCGCCTCAAATATTCTGAAACTTAGGCCCGTTTGATTATCGCGCACCAAATCCAGTACGATATTGCCCTGCAAATAGAAATCTGGAATATCTTCGTGCTTTACACGCTGTCGTTTATAAAGAATGGTATTTTGATTCTGAAAACTGATATTTTTCGTCCAGCTTTTTTTACCAACTACTACGAAATTGTAACTTAAATTCAACTTCTCCATCTGCGCACTAATGGTAGAAAGCAAAGAAATTCGATTATCAAAGGAACCGAGATAAACTAAATCATATTTCGGCTGGACAGGACTTTTTTGTTCCGGCAAATAATTATAATTGGTGATCAATTTAAAATGATGATCAAGCGCATCTTTTTTATCAAAAGTGAAAATTTCATCGAACTCACTGAAGAGATGCTGGGCGGGACAGCGGGCCAAACTGTCATATAAATACGCAATGTAACGCTTTGTACACTGCTTAATTTGATGATGAAACTCCATGTCAATCAATTCGGGATTGATTACCAAAATTTGGTCCTGAGGTCCCAATTTCTTCAGCGTATCCAAAATCATTTCCTGACGTAATTCATTCTTTAAATTTCGCTGAAGTACGATTTTGGAAATGGTATTTTTAACCCGGGCAGATAAATCTTTATGCTGATATGCTCCAATATTAATATGATGCGCGTCTACACCTTTGCGACGAAGCTCTTCAACAATATGAGCATCGTAATTCCAAAAATCAAAACTGATAACGCAAATTTTCATGAACGATTGATATTAATTCTGTATTGCTTTTTTAATGATTCATAGGTTTCAAAAACGCTTAAAGTTTGTAAAACTGACAGTTGATAACCTTCTTTACCATCCATAAAACCCATTCTTAAAATATAAGTTTTAAAAAATTTAAATGCAGATTTAATATATTGAGTAGTGATACTGTATTTTTTGCCTTTTGTAAAAAGCTCTTGTCCTTTTAATTGCCCGTAATGAATCATTTTCTTTCGGTAACTTTCATAATCAGCAACGGAAAAATGCAGGAGTTTATTGTTAAAAACTCCAATTTTTCCATTTACTAATAAGGTTTCATGCACTTTTTTTTCTGAAACATAGCGACATTTGCTTTTTCGAAAGAGTCTGAAATTCTTGTCGGTTTGCGTTCCCGAATAATTAATGGGCTTCCCCGCGAAATAAAATTTACGATAGAAATAGTAAGCATCTTTTTTTTGGGGCTTACGCAGCTCATCCAGGATTTCCTGACGCAATTCCGGTGTTATTCTTTCGTCGCCATCTAGGAAAAGAACCCAGTCATTTTTAGCTGCATCCAATGCTATATTTCGCTGCTTTGTAAAATCTTCGAATGGATTACTGATAATTTTGACTTTTGGATTTTGCGAGGCGATTGCAACTGTTTTGTCCGTACTAAAAGAATCAACCACGATGATTTCATCACAGAAATTAAAATTTTCAAGAATTTCCTGAATGTTTTTTTCTTCGTTAAAAGTGATGATCAGTCCGCTGACCTTAGGTTGTACTTCCAATCTAAATTACTTCTTATGCTCCAAAATGGTTTTCTCGATAATCTTCACACAGTCCAAAAGTTGCTCTTCAGTGATGACCAACGGTGGTGCCAAACGGATGATATTTCCGTGTGTTGGTTTTGCCAATAAGCCATTTTCCTTCAAAGCCAAGCATAGATCCCAAGCGGTTGAACTTTCCGGGGTATCATTAATAAGGATCGCATTCAATAGACCTTTTCCGCGAACTTTGGTAATTAAGTCTGTTTTTTCAATCACCTTTTCAATTTCCGAACGGAATAATTTTCCCAGTTCTTCTGCTCTTTCGGATAATTTCTCTTCTTCTACAACTTTTAAAGCGGCCATCGCAACGGCACAGGCAATTGGATTCCCACCAAAAGTAGATCCATGCTGACCCGGATGAATAACATTCATAATCGAATTGTTGGCTAAAACTGCGGAAACAGGATACATTCCTCCAGAAATAGCTTTTCCTAAAACCAAAATATCGGGTTGTACATCTTCATGATGACATGCAATTAATCTTCCTGTTCGTGCAATTCCAGTTTGAACTTCGTCAGCAATAAAAAGAACATTATATTTTTTACAAAGTTCAGATGCCTGTTTTAAATAACCTTCATCCGGTACATAAACACCCGCTTCACCCTGAATAGGTTCAACTAAAAATGCCGCAATGTTTGGTGCATCATTTTTTAAAACTTCTTCTAAAGCCTGAATATCATTGTAAGGAATTTTGATAAATCCGGGAGTGAAAGGCCCGTAATTTTTACTGGCATCAGGGTCATTAGAAAAAGAAACGATCGTGGTTGTTCTTCCATGGAAATTATTTTCACACACGATTATTTTTGCAGCATTTTCTGCAATTCCTTTTACTTCGTAACTCCATTTTCTGGCAAGTTTAACGGCAGTTTCTACTGCTTCTGCACCAGAATTCATTGGTAATACTTTATCAAATCCGAATAAAGAAGTGACCTTTTTTTCGTATTCGCCTAAACTTGAATTATAAAAAGCCCGAGAAGTTAAGGCCAATTTCCTTGCCTGATCGACCAAAGCTTCGACAATTTTAGGATGCGAATGTCCCTGATTCACGGCAGAATAGGCAGATAGAAAATCATAATATTTTTTACCTGCAACATCCCATACAAATACTCCTTCTCCCTTTTCTAAAACTACAGGGAGTGGATGATAATTGTGAGCGCCGTGCTCATTTTCCAAATCAATATAATATTGTGAATTTTTTAAAACTGCTGTATCTGACATAAATTTTACTTTTTACTTTCTACAAATTTAATGATAATTATTGTAATCCTACAAAACGAAAATTGCCTCGTAAAGAGGCAATTTTTTATATAAATAATGAAGAATTAGTTATCAAACTTTTTATCCATTTTAAAATCTTCCATGAATTTTGTGGTGTAATTTCCTGCAAGATAATCTTCGTTTTCCATCAATTGTCTGTGGAAAGGAATGGTGGTTTTTACACCTTCAATGTAAAATTCTTCCAAAGCGCGCTTCATTTTTGCAATCGCTTCATCACGCGTTTGTGCAGTGGTAATAAGCTTTGCAATCATAGAATCGTAGTTGGAAGGAATGGTATATCCTGAATAAACATGGGTATCGACGCGAATTCCGTGACCGCCTGGAATATTCAGTTCGGTGATTTTTCCCGGTGAAGGGCGGAAATCATTAAAAGGATCTTCTGCATTAATTCTACATTCAATTGAATGAAGTTTTGGTAAATAATTCTGACCCGAAATCGCACTTCCGGATGCCAAAAGAATTTGCTCACGAACCAAATCATAATCAACAACCTGTTCCGTAATTGGATGCTCCACCTGAATTCTTGTATTCATTTCCATGAAATAGAAGTTCCGGTGTTTATCAACCAAAAACTCAATCGTTCCTACTCCTTCGTAACCGATATATTCAGCAGCTTTCACTGCAGCCTCACCCATTTTCTGACGAAGTTCGTCGGTCATAAATGGCGACGGAGTTTCTTCAGTTAATTTTTGATTTCTTCTTTGAACGGAACAGTCTCTTTCAGATAAATGACATGCTTTTCCATATTGGTCACCTGCAATCTGTATTTCGATATGTCTAGGTTCTTCAATAAGTTTTTCCATGTACATCCCACCATTTCCGAAAGCGGCAACCGCTTCCTGAACTGCAGATTCCCAGTGCTCCTTCATATCTTCTTCTTTCCACACCGCTCTCATTCCTTTTCCACCACCACCGGCAGTTGCTTTAATCATCACCGGATAACCGATTTCTTTAGCAATTACGATCGCGTGTTCGTAAGAATCAATCAAACCTTCGGAACCGGGAACACAAGGAACACCGGCTTCTTTCATGGTCGCTTTGGCGTTGGCTTTATCTCCCATTCTATCGATTTGCTCTGGAGTCGCACCGATAAATTTGATTCCGTTTTTCTGACAGATTCTGGAGAAGTTTGCATTCTCAGACAAAAATCCGTATCCAGGATGAATCGCATCTGCGTTGGTTATTTCCGCTGCAGAAATAATATTGGGAATTTTAAGATAAGAATCTTTGCTCATCGCAGGACCAATGCATACTGCTTCATCTGCAAACCTTACATGAAGACTGTCTTTGTCGGCTGTAGAGTATACCGCGACCGTTTTAATCCCCATTTCTTTGCAGGTACGAAGAATTCGCATTGCAATCTCGCCGCGATTGGCGATTAATATTTTTTTGAACATCTATTAGAAATTTTAAATTTTAAATCCTGAATTTTAAATTATTTTAGATACTTTGACCTAAAATTTATAATTTATAATTTAAAATTACTTTAAGAAGGGTCTACCAAAAACAATGGTTGATCATATTCTACAGGCGTAGCGTCATCTACCAAAACTTTTACAATTTTACCTGAAATTTCAGATTCAATTTGGTTGAATAATTTCATTGCTTCGATTACACACACTACTTTTCCTTCAGAAATTTCATCTCCTACGTTTACAAACAAATCTTTGTCTGGAGCTGGTTTTCTGTAAAATGTCCCGATCATAGGGGATTTAATGGTGACAAACTTGCTGTCGTCTTCTGCTTTTACTTCTGGAGAGGAAGCTGCAGGTGCACTTGCTGCCGGTGCGGGAGCTTGCGCTTGTTGTGGTGCTGTATGATAAACTGCAGGTGAAGTCATATAATTTGTTTCACTTCCTGCTAATGGGGTTTTGATTGTAATTTCAAAATCTTTCGTCTTGTATTTTACTTCCGAAACCTCAGCTTTAGACACAAATTTAATAAGATTCTGTATGTCTTTAATGTCCATATATTTGGTATTTTATTATTATGTCAAAGATACTAAAAAACAATAAAAAACCACTCAAAATTGAAAAAATTGAGTGGTTTTTGTATAAAAACGAAGTTTTTCTAAGATTTAACTCTTAGTTTTCTTCTAAAGTTTCTACTTCTTTTTCCATGACTACTTTACCTCTGTAATAAAGTTTTCCTTCATGCCAGTGTGCTCTGTGATACAAGTGCATTTCACCTGAAGTTGCATCTTTTGCCAATTGAGGAACTACTGCTTTGTAGTGAGTTCTTCTCTTATCTCTTCTTGTTGACGATTGTCTTCTCTTTGGATGTGCCATTTTCTATAATTTTTTAATTTGATGAGCGATGAGTATTTATTTGCACAATGCTCATCATTTTAAACTATTTAATTTTTATCTTTTAATTTCTTTAACGCTTCCCAACGTGGGTCACTCTTCGGTTCTTCTTCTATCTCTTCTTCCGGGCTGAATCTTTCTAAAACTTTTAAATCTTCATCAGAAATATCAGGAGTCACTTTCTTCATTGGGATACTCAACATGACATCTTCATAAATCAACTGTGAAACATTGAAGGCATGATCGGTTCGTGGAATCGTAATCACATCAACATTGCTGTCATCAAATTCTTCCCCGAAATTTACCAAAACTTCAATTTCATTTTCTATGGGGTGATCAAAATTTTTATTTGTAATATCACAAACCAAATTGACTGTTCCCGTCGTTTTAATCCATAGTTCTAAAAATGTAGTATGTTTCTCCATTAAAACATCAGCCACAATTTTAGGATCTGTAAATTCCTGTTCAGTATCGAAAAGTTGAAAGAACTTCTTATCTATCTCAAAACTGAATTGATGTTTTCCGTTTTTAAGTCCCGAAAACGCAATTTCGTAGTTTCTAAACTTGTCCATAAAATGAGTGTGCAAAAATATGCATTTTTTTTAATATTACAAATTAATTTCAAAACAAATCTGAAGTAAATATTTTTTATGCCAATTTACTAAGCTCTGTCCACGGTTAAATCTTCGGCTGCATTGTTATTAGACGAGTTTCTGCGGGGTTGCATTCTGTTGGTCATTAAATCATTATACTCCTGTCTGTTCTTGAAGATCTTAATTGCCATAAAAATTGCTTCACTAAAACTTTGTTCATCTGCAATATTTTTCCCGGCAATATCATAAGCCACACCGTGATCCGGAGAGGTTCTGATAAACGGCAAACCAGCCGTATAATTTACGCCTTCTTCGTAAGCAAGAGTTTTAAACGGTGCTAATCCCTGATCATGATACATGGCCAAAACAGCATCGTAGTTCCTATACTTGTTGGGTTGAAAATAGCTGTCTGCCGGATACGGTCCAAAAGCTAAAATACCATTGTCAAATAGTTCACGAATCGCTGGCTCAATAATTTCGATCTCTTCCTTACCAATCGCTCCGCCGTCACCCGCATGAGGATTTAATCCAAGCACGGCAATTTTCGGTCTTTCAATACAGAAATCTTCTACCAAACACTGATTTAATAATTTGATTTGTTTTTTAATTTTCTCTTTAGAAATGTTCGCTGCCACTTCTGAAACAGGAATATGGTGTGTAGAAACCGCCACTTTTAAATCGTCTGTTACCAAAAACATCAATCCTTTCTTGCCAAATTTCTCTTCCAGATAACCGGTATGGCCTGCATGCTGAAAACCATATTTTAACATTTCCTCTTTATTAATGGGCGCCGTTACTAAAACATCAATTTCACCATTCATCAAGGCCATAGTTGCAGCCTCTAAAGATTCGATCGCCATTTTGGTAGATTCTTCCGTAGGTTTTCCCAGGTCAACATTTACATTGTCTTTCCACAAATTAACCATGTTGATTTTATCCGGAACAGCTTGCGAAACTTCGGTGATGTAATTGAAATTATGCTGAAGCTTAAATATGTTTTTCTGATATGTAAATAATTTTCCCGAACCAAAAATGATGGGTGTGAAAAAATCAGTAATAGCTTTATCTTTCAGTGATTTCATGATGATTTCCGGACCGATACCATTATAATCACCGATAGAAATACCTACTTTTATTTTCTGCTGTTTCGAACTCATTTTTATTATCTTTGAAAATTATTAGAATTTTACAAATTTAACAAATTAGGATTAACTAAATTATTTTATTTTAATTCAGTACTTGAATTGGATATAATGAATCTTTATTTGTTTAAAAAACCTCACCATATGTTCACAGGGATCGTAGAAGCCACCGGAATTGTACAAGAAATTAAGCATAATGAAAGCAACATTGATTTTATCTTAAGTTGCCCTTTCACACAGGAATTAAAAATTGATCAGAGTCTGGCTCATAATGGGTGTTGCCTTACTGTAGTTGAAATTACAGAGGATTATTATCGGGTAACAGCAATCAACGAAACTTTAGAAAAAACCAATCTTGGCCAATGGAAAGTGGGAACAGAAGTGAATTTGGAACGCTGTTTGAAGTTTGATGGCAGACTGGATGGACACTTGGTTCAAGGTCATGTGGATAAAATCGGTGTCGTGCAGAATATCGTGGATAAAGAAGGTAGTTTATTTATTACAATTTCTTACGGTCAGTCAAATGAATATACAACAGTTCCCCAAGGTTCCATCACCGTGAATGGCATCAGCCTAACCGTTGCAGAAAGTAATTCAGATGATTTTTCGGTTGCAATTATTCCCTACACCTGGGACTTTACTAATATGAAGAATTTAAAAATAGGAGATACTGTAAATCTGGAATTTGATATTATTGGGAAGTACGTAAATAAACTAATGAAAAATAATGCCGCTTACAAAATATAAAGGTTACAGTCTTAGAAATAAAGTTTTTGGAGGTTTTCTGCTGATATGCTTTCTCAGCATTACAGGATCTTCTGTCCTTTCCTATTTCATTCTGCGAAACAATGCAACGGTACAAAGCAAAACCGATCTTCAAAAAAAATCAGAATCCCTGCTGTCGTCTTTAGATTACGCAGTAAGCCATACCCAGGCACAAACCGACGATTTACCAAATATATTATCCAATACTATTTTCGAGATTGCAGACATCAACAATCAAGATATTATTATTTATGATCTGGAAGGAAATTTCGTAATTTCAAATAAAGATCTTAATTTTATTGCCAATAAAAAACTCCCTTTAGAAATCGTCAATAAGGTTCTGAAAACAGACAAAAGAATTGATTTTCTGACCTACGATAAAAACATTGATGCGAATGTTACCTCTTCTTATATGGTTTTGAAGAACAATATGCTGGAGCCCATCGCAATTGTTTACTTCCCATACTACCATAATGATGCTTCTTACATCAGTGTGTTCAATAAATATTTAAACTATATTTTACTCGTTAATCTTATCGTGATCGCCATCGGTATTTGGCTGAGCTGGATTATTTCTAATAACTTAACTAAAGCGGTAACGAAATTCTCTGAACTCATTAACAGAATTACCCTTTTTGAGAACGATCCACAACCTATTCGTTACTATCAAAACGATGAGCTTAACCAGCTGGTTAAAGCATATAATAAAATGATCCTTCAAATTAAAGAACAAAAGGAAAGACTCAGTTTTAGAGAAAAAGAAGAAGCCTGGCGTGAAATGGCAAAACAAGTAGCACATGAGGTAAAAAATCCTCTAACTCCAATGAAACTGACCATTCAAAATTTTGAACGAAAATTTGATCCAGCTGATCCGCAAATTACAGAGAAAGTTAAAAAAATGAGTAAGATTATGGTGGATCAAATCGATTTGGTCGCCACGGTTGCCAATGCATTTTCTCAATTTGCGCAGTTGCCGGAAAAACATAATGAAATCTTCGACGTGAATCAAGAAATAAAAAACATCATCCGGATTTTTAGTGATGAAAAGATTTATTTTCACAGCAATAAAGATAAAATTCTAGTCGATATGGATAAAATCTATTTATCCCGAATTGTTACCAATATTGTATCCAATGCACGACAGGCAAGAGATGAAAACAGGGAAAACATTATTAATGTTGATGTAGAACAACGTCAAAAACGCATCATCGTAACTATTGAGGACAATGGTGTTGGAATTCCTGAAGATCTTTACCAAAGAATATTCGAACCGAATTTCACTTCTAAATCCAGCGGAATGGGTCTGGGACTAACGATGGTTCGAAAAATGGTCGAAGATTACAAAGGAGAAATCTCTGTGAAATCAACGGTAGGAAAAGGAACAACGTTTACCATTTCCTTGCCGAGCAATGTTCCACAGACCACACTCAATGGAGTGAACTGATCGTTGCGAATCCTTCCTTAAAATTCTCCGTGTCTCAATCAAAAAAAATGAAACCATTTCAGTTTAAAGAATTCAGTATTTTACAGTCGAAAAATGTGTTTCGTGTCGGAACAGACGGCGTTCTTCTTGGTGCATCGGCAAAAGTCGATGGCGCAAAAAATATTCTGGAAGTGGGTACCGGAAGTGGTTTAATATCGCTGATGTTGGCGCAGCGAAACAGAGAAGCTGAAATTCTAGCCATTGATATTAATAAAGACGCGACCGATCTTGCGCAAACGAATTTTCAGAATTCTCCTTTTAATGAAAGACTGCGATCGGATCATATCGATTTTAAAGAATTCAAATCAATGGAAAAATTTGATCTGATTGTGTCCAATCCGCCTTATTTTGAAGAGAACCCGTCCAATAAAGATATATTAGCCAGACAGCAGAAAGAACTGTCTTTTAAAACATTAATTAAAAACTCAGCAGCTGCACTTTCTGAAAATGGGGTACTCTCGGTGATCATTCCCTTTGATGCCGGCGAAGAGTTTGAAAATATCGCTTCGGAATCAAATCTTTTTCTTCAAAGAAAAAAAATAATTTATGGCATGATTCATTCAAAAGCCAAACGGGTAATCTCAGAGTTTGGATTTCAAAAAAAAGAGATCACACACTCTGAATTAATCATAGAAAAAGCTCCGCGAATTTACACGGAGCAATATCTTGATCTGACAAAAGATTTTCATCACTTTTCTAAATAGATTTTATTTCGGCGCATTAAGCGTGATCACAATATCTTTCGAAATATTTTTAGTGGAAGAATATTTGGCATCGCAAACGGAAGTTGTCACCGTATAACTGCCTTTATCCAGTAAGATGAAATTTTGGTTATTTGCCGGAACATCCAGATTATAAAACCGTTTACCACTTATTTTCACAATCAGGTTGCACTTGGAGCGATTCACGATTTGCACATAGGCAGTCCTGCTGCTGGTATCGGTGTTAAAGAGATGATTTAGCAGGTCCTCGGTTCTTTTGTGTTTAGCATTGGTGCCGTTTTTCGCTACATCTCTATTAATGTCATTCTTAAGTTTGCTTGTACTAACTGGTTTTACAGTCGGTTTTGCGACACTTGCCTTTTGCGCCGGACTTTTATCATTATTGATCACCGCAAATAGCTTCCTTTTAAATTCCGGAGTTTTGGGATGGTTCGGATTATATTTAATAAAATTAGCAATCACTTGTGGATCAGCACTTTTCTCCACCTGTGCCGCTGTATATTTGGACTGAGCGCAAGACCATATCGAAATAAAAAAAACAAATAAATAGAGGATTTTTTTCATCAATGAGTTAATTTTTAGAAATTTTAATATAAATAATAACGAAGAATTGTTCTTTTTAGTTTGTCCTAAATTTATTATATTTGCAACGCTTTAAACATAGCGAAATTAATCAAATTTTAATATAAAAAAAAGAATATGTATACACCAGTTGCTGCAGATGTAGCTAAATTAAGAAACATTACAGGCGCAGGAATGATGGACTGCAAAAAAGCATTAGTTGAAGCAGAAGGAGATTTCGACAAAGCGATTGAGAACCTTAGAAAAAAAGGTCAAAAAGTTGCTGCTAACAGAGCCGACAGAGATTCTGCAGAAGGTGCTGTAATTGCAAAATTAAACGGAGACAACACCATGGGTGCAATCATCGCTTTAAATTGTGAAACAGATTTCGTTGCTAAAAATGACAATTTCGTAGAGTTGGCTCACGAACTTGCAGAGCAGGCTGTTGCTTACGCAAACAAAGAAGAATTTTTGGCGTCTGACTTCCACGGAATGACCGTTGCTGAAAAATTAATCGAGCAAACAGGTGTTATCGGGGAAAAAATCGAGATCGGTTCTTTCGAAAGAATTGAAGGTCCATTCTTAGGAGCTTACATCCACGCTGGAAACAAAATTGCTGCAATAACTTCACTTTCAGGAAACGCTGATGGTGCTGCTGAAGCTGCAAAAGCGGTATCAATGCAGGTGGCTGCAATGAATCCAATTGCTTTAGATGAAACTATGGTTTCTCAAGAAACAATCGATAAAGAATTAGATATCGAAAGAGAATTGCTTACTAAAGAAGGAAAACCTGCAAATATTATCGATAATATCCTTAAAGGAAAAATGCAGAGATTCTACAAAGACAACACTTTGGTACACCAGTCTTTTATTAAAGATTCAAGTGTATCAGTTGGTGACTACGTAAAATCAATCAACAGTGATTTAAAAGTATTAGGATTCGTAAGAGTAAGTCTTACTTAACTTCTAACGTTTAAATAAATTAAGAATCTCTTCCTGATCCGGGAAGAGATTTTTTATTGGTTTATTAGAAGTAATTTTGTGCACCATATTTCTACCTCATTGAAAAATTTACTTGCGTTTTTACTTGCGTTCGTTTTTATCGCCGGTTTTTCCCAAAAATATATTACGGTTACCACGAAAACCGCAGATGAACTGGTGCGGGATGTTTTTATCGGATCTCAAAACGCAAGTTGTATTACGGTTTCAAATATCTCTGTAAATGGATGGCAGGATTACGGAAACAATCCTTTCAGTTTCGGTTATTTTGAAAAAGGAACTTTGCCTTTTGATATAGAAAAAGGTGTTATTCTGAGTACAGGAACTGTTCAAAATGCAGCGGGTCCGAACAACAGATTACTGGATGATGCTGATGTGAACTGGCTTGGCGACGTGGATTTGGCAAACGCTTTAGGGAATTCACCTTCAGAATACCTCAATGCGACATCTCTTGAATTTGACTTCATTGCCAATAACACGACCTCCATCAGTTTTCAATATATGTTTCTCTCCGAAGAATATCGACCGAACAACTGTCAGTATTCAGACGGTTTTGCTTTCCTGATAAAAAAAGCGGGCACGCAAGATTCATATACTAATATTGCGCTTGTTCCCGGTACAAATGACCCTGTGACTTCCCTAACGATCAACACATCACCCAACTGCCCCAGAAATACAGAATATTTCGGAGGATTCAACAGCACAGAATCGCCAACTGCTTTTGATGGACAAACTAAATTACTTACGGCACAAACCGACGTTATCCCCGGAGAAAAATACCATATAAAATTGGTGATCGCTGATCATTTGGCAAGTTCCGACAGAACCGGGCGATATGATTCGGGCGTATTTTTAAAGGCGGGTAGTTTTATTGGAAAAAAGGATTTGGGTCCGGATCTCTTAATCTCAACAAACAACTCGATCTGCGAAGGCGAAAGTAAAACCATTGATGCTACCACTCCTGGAGCCACTTCTTATCAATGGTTTAAAGAAGGAGTTTTACTACCGGGCGAAACAAACGCTCTTTTACAAATTCCCGGTTTACCCGGCAATAGTGGCAACTATGAAGTGAAAATAAATCTCGGCGGATGTTCCCTAACTGGATCAATTAAAGTCGAAATTTTGGAAAAAGCCCTCATTAATTATGGAAATTATTCCTTTTGTGATAACCAATTGAGCGGAAGCGTTCCAATCAATTTCACGGACTTAAGCAATGCAGTCATCGATAATTTCAGCACCGCTTATATTTCAAAATATTATCTAAAGCAGGGTGAAGCAGAAACAGGAGTAGGAACTCCATTGACCAACGGTTGGCTATTAACAGAAAATACAGAAATTTTTATTAGAGTAGAAAGCGCTGCCGGATGCATTCCTGTAGTGGGTAAAATCACATTGGCGATCGGAAACAAAACGCCTCTTTTAAAGAATACGTTTACAGAGTCTGTCTGCGATGACAAACGAGTCGGTACGGTACAAGTTGATTTAACACCGTATATCAACGAATTCACGGATGACAATTCTTCTTCTGTTTTATTTTTCGCTTCAGTAGACGACGCAAAAAATAATGTAAATCCGATTTCTTCATTACAAATCTTAGATGCAGATTCTCAAACTTTCGGCATCCGAGTAAAAAGTACAAATGCATGCCCAAATGTAGGCGAGATTGTTATCCAAAAGAAAACGCCAAATAATTCCACGGTTTTAGAAGATAAACCCATTTGCGAAAATGCGACAACAACGCTGGATGCTGGGAATGGATTTGATTATTACAAATGGAGCACCGGAGAAGAGGGACCTTCAGAATCAAGTATTTCAAACATTGGAATTGGAGATTATTGGGTAGACCTAAGCTCCAATGGATGTAAATACCGCCAATATGTAAAAGTAACGGTAGCAGAACTTCCCCAGATTACCAACGTAGAAGTCAATGGAAATACGGCAACCGTTTTCGTGACCGGCGGAAATCAACCTTATGAATATTCTCTGGATAATATTACATATAAAGACTCCAATGTATTCAGCAATGTTCCGCGCGGTCTTGGCACCATCTACGTGAGAGATGCTCAGAATTGCACAACTATTACAAAAGAATTTTTAGTTCTCAATTTAATAAATGTCATTACACCAAATGCGGATGGAAAAAATGACGTGCTGGATTATTCGGATTTAAGCATTAAAAAAGACGTTAAAATTGAAATTTTCGACCGCTACGGAACTTCGGTTTTCAATTCACAAAACCAGCCCTATTTATGGGATGGCAAAATAAATGGGCGTGTTTTACCGACCGGAACTTATTGGTATATTCTGAATTGGATCGAACCTGAAACCAATTTACCTGCAACCTACAAAGGCTGGATTCTCTTAAAAAACAGGTAACAAATTATCCTATTGAAATATGATCAAAATGCTGAAAACCATTTAAAAAATCTTTAACAGTCATTCTTTTTTTTCCTTCCAACTGTAATTCTTCGGGCAGGTAAACGCCATCTTTTGTGTAAATCTTAAAATGATGCTTATCAACTTCTAATTTTCCGGGCTTTTCCTCATGACCAAAGATTTCAAATTTTCCTTTGTAAATTTTTAGGAACTTTTCATCTTCTCCAATTTTAATGAAGGTAAAAGCTGAAGGATAAGGTGACATTCCACGGATGAAATCGTGAATGGTCTCCGCATTTTGATGCCAATCAATCCGCGTATCCTTTTTGAAAATTTTAAAGGCATTTTTCACATGCTCGACTTTTGGCTGTGGTTTTTCCTGAATGGAATTTTCCGCCAGTCCATTTAAGGTTTCAACGACCAATTCAGCTCCCATTTCCATCAATCGGTCATGCAATTCTCCGGCGTTTTCCTCCGGCAAGATTTCTAATTCTCTTTGCAAAAGAATATTTCCTTCATCAATTTTTTCATTAATAAAGAAAGTAGTTGCACCTGTTTTTTTCTCCCCATTAATCACCGCATAGTTGATGGGAGCAGCGCCGCGATAATCGGGCAGCAACGAGGCATGAAGGTTAAACGTTCCAATCTCCGGCATTTCAAATAAAATTTTTGGCATCATACGAAAAGCCACCACAACGAAGACATCGGCCTGCAAATTTTGAATGGTTTCTAAAAACTGAGGATCTCTTAACTTCTCAGGTTGAAAAACAAGTAAACCATTTTCAACCGCAAATTCTTTTACAGCGGACTGATGAATTTTTTGCCCACGTCCACTGGCTTTATCGGCAACGGTCACCACTCCCACAACTTCATGATGGGACTTGTGGATCGCTTCTAAAGAAGTTTTGGCAAATTCTGGAGTTCCGAAAAATATAACTTTTAGTGATTTCATTAAATTTAATTGAAAGTTGAGTTTTTAAAAAAAAGAAGTGATTTTTTTAATCGTGATTAAAGGCATAGGTCCTAAAATTAAGCATTTTCACTTTTCCTGAATCCAGCAAATGAATGAGATTTTCCAGAATATTATCTTTGGCAAAGTAATTTAGTTTAATGGAAATTTCTTCCACATTCGCCGGAGATTTTTTTAGCAGTTCCAAAATTTCTTTCGAAACATCACGGCCGAAGACGGTTTCTTTCTGCTGCTCACATACAGAGCACTGTCCACAATTTTTAACGTTCTTTTCTCCAAAATAAGACAGAATAAGTTTCATCTTACAGAAATCACGATCCTGCACAAAGAATTTCATCTCCTCCCATTTCTGGATTTTATTTTTTTGAATCTGCGCAAAAAGATTCCAGTATTTACCCTCAATCGCTCGTTGATCACGGTGTTTTAAAAATTTCACGCTTGAGAGTGCACCGTCGATATAATCTAAATATCCTTGATTTTGTAATTCCCGCAATCGTTCTTTCACCAAATGAATATCGGAACCAATCTTCGTACTGAAAGATTTTTCACTAAACATAATTTTGTGCGTCGTAAGTCCCGAAAGATTCCGAAGTAGAAGTTCTATAAAATAAGAATCTTTTTTCGCCAATAAGTCAATTTCTTCCGGTTTAATTTTTAATTCTAAAGAAGATAATGAGTTCTGTGCATTGTAATAAATAATTTCCTGATGATGAAGAAAATTAAGAACGTTTCGAATTTTGGCTAAAGAAACTTTGGTGAATTTCTGAATTTTTTGGATGTAGAGTTGGAAAACATTTTCTGGCAAATCATTGTCAGCAATTTGAAAAGTAGAATATAAATAAGTCACAATATTTTGAAACTCTGATTTTGAGGGGATTTGATTGATTAAAATCTGATCAAAATTCTTTAATTCCTGTTCATTCCAAAATAAAAAGGCGTATGAATCAGCGCCATCACGACCCGCTCTCCCGATTTCCTGATAATAATTTTCGATGGATGCGGCGGGAGAAAAATGGATGATGAAGCGCACATTATCTTTGTCGATTCCCATTCCAAATGCATTGGTGGAAATTAGGACCTGATTATTACTTTGTAGCCAGAGACTTTGTTTTGCATTCTTCTCTCTTACAGGAATTCCGGCGTGGAAGAAATCAACATTTGTAATTTGATTGCGATGGAGAAAGGCAGTCAATTCCTCTGCTTCCTTTCGTGTGCGGACATAAATAATGCCGGATGAATCGTTATATTTTAGCAGATTACGTACTCTTTCATATTTATCGGAAATTTTATCAGCAATAATTTTAAGATTGTTCCTTCTAAAACTTTTCTGAAATATTAACGGATTTTTAAGATTAACTTTTAACACTATTTCGTCTAAAACTTTGGGTGTTGCCGTGGCGGTAAGTGCCAAACAGGGAATTTTTTCCAGATGATTGCGAAAAGCTTTGATGTGCTGATAACTGGGACGAAAATCTTGACCCCATTCTGAAATACAGTGCGCTTCGTCTACGGCAATAAAGGAAATCTGGATCTCTTCTAAGTGCTGAAGAAAAAGGCGGTTCGTTAAGCGTTCGGGAGAAACATACAGTAATTTGGTAAGACCATCTTTGCATCGGTTAAAAATGACTTCAGCATCAAATTCGTCTAACTCCGAGGATAAATACTCTGCTTCTATTCCCAGCATCTTCATTTGATAAACCTGATCTTTCATCAATGCTAAAAGCGGCGAAATCACCAGACAGGTACCTTCTAAAATTAAAGCTGGAAGTTGATAGCACAGTGATTTTCCGCCTCCTGTAGGCAAGAGGGCAAGCGCATCTTTACCAGAAACAATGCTGTTGATGATTTCTTCCTGAGAATCCCGAAAGGTATCATAGCCCCAAAAATGTTTTAAGGTTTGCTGTTTTAACTTTTCAAAATCCTGATGTGAGATCATGGAGTAAAATTACAGAAACAAAATTCATAAAACAAAAAAAGCCACGATTAACGTGGCTTTTTTCTTAGTATCTAAAACGTTTAGAAAATTACTTTGCTTCGAAGTATACTCTTCGGTTCGCTCTGTTTTTCCATTCTGGACATTTTGTTGCCGGATCACATTCTGGATATTTAAGGTTCGTTTCCCCTTTTCCTATCGCATCAATTTTTCCTGCATTTACACCATTCTGAATTAAATAATTCTTAACGTTGTTTGCTCTTCTTTCAGATAATTTCTGGTTGTAAGCATCAGTTCCTCTGGTATCAGTTCCTCCAATTACGTAGTAAGATCCTTCTGAAGAGTTAATGTAGTTTACTGCATTGTTTAGAATTGGAGTATTTGATGGAAGAATTCGGTCTGAATTCAAGTCAAATTCAATTCCTTCTAAAGTTCTTGTGTTATCAGTCACTGTAGAAGATGAGTTCGTAGGACATCCGTTGTTTTCAACTGGACCCGGAACTGTAACACACTTGTCGTACAAGTCAATTACACCATCTAAATCAGTATCTAAAGCAACACCAGCTCCGTCAACTCTTGCACCGGCAGGAGTATCTAACTGTCTGTCCCAATCATCACAAACTCCATCATTATCAGCATCTCCTTTTTTACAAACTTCAACGTCTTGGTTTTTGTCAGCCAAAACATCTAACTTGTAATAAATTTCCTGCAATGGATCATGCCAGAATAAGTGAGATTCGTGTTTTCCTAAATTTAAAGTTGCTCCTAAAGTAATATTAATTAAATTATCAGAAGGGCTATCGTTTACCGTAGTGCTTCTTGCACCATCAAAGGTATCATCACCAGTTACGATATACATTCCTCTTGCTTCAAGATCTAACGAACGGGTTGCACGGTATTTTAAACCTGCACCAGCCTGACCGAATAAGCTACCTAATTTAAAAGGTTTAACCTCTGTCACCATACTTTGATTGTATACCGGTCCAGCATCTTGTCTGTAAGTTCTGTAAGCCAAAGTACCAACACCTGCATAACCGTGAAGTGCCCATCTGAAAGGCGAATGATTATCAACTCTTCTTAATAAATTAGAAAAATTAATATCACCTAAAACAGAAAGAGCGTCATACTGAGTTCTTGCTCCATCACCTGCTGTAGAAGCTTCGTTATCTTTGGTATTCACAAAACCTTGTCTTGATTCTCCTTTATCATACTGAAGTTTAAGACCGAACGCATGCGTAATGGCTTTGTCAACACTTAAGTAAGCAGACCATCCATAAAGATTTTTACCTGCTCCAAATCCTTTAATGGAAGTAAGGTCTGAAGACTGCATCAATGGAACACCAGCACCGGCAGATATTGCCCAATCATTGAATCTTTTGGATTCCTGAGTGAATGGAGAAACATTGGCCGAACCGGACGTATAAGAATTGGGGTAGTTCCCCGCAGTACTCATAATCGAATCCTGTGCAAACACCGCTGTAGGTAAAACTAGAGCTAGTGCAACGCTTGTTAAATTGAGTTTCATATTTTTATATTTTTGTTTTTTACTAAGCAATTTTTTCGGTTAAATAGAGAGATGTATAATTTCTAACTTTAAAACTTCGAATTATTGAGGTTTATAATTTGTTGGACACCCATTATTTTCTACAGGTCCCGGAACAGTTACACATTTATCGTACAAATCGATAACTCCGTCAAGATCCATATCCAAAGCAACACCTGCACCATCTACTCTCGCACCGGCAGGAGTATCAAGTTGTCTGTCCCAATCATCACAAACTCCATCATTGTCCGCATCACCACTTTCACAAACCACGAACTCAGGTTCTGTAGTTTCTAAAACGTAAATTCTGTTGTTAATTTCCTGCAATGGGTCAACCCATGCTAAATGTTTTTCGTGTTTACCCAGTTTGAATGACAATCCTAAGTTTACAGTAAAGAAGTTATCAGAAACTCCTTTAGCAATCGCATTATAAGGTGGTCTTGCATTTTTACCGTAACCACCACCATCAAAGGAATCGTCTCCGGTAATAATGTACATGGTTCTTAATTCAACATCAATTAATTTTGACGCGTTATATTTTAAACCGGTACCCACTTCAAAGAAAAAAGTATCTAAACCGATATTTTGATCGATTTCGATAGGAATTCTTTTCGGGGAGGTACTGTATCTCGACATATCGTTATCAAGCAACAAAGTTTTGTAACCCTGCAAACCGATTCCTCCATAGCCATGTAAAGCCCAACGGTATGTTGAATTATTGTCGGTGCGACGTAATAAATTAGAGAAGTTAATATCTCCTAATATGGAAACTTGATTATATTCAGTCCAAGCGGTTGCAACACCTGCTGCAACACCCGCTGCTCCTGGCAACATGGCTTTTTGGTTGGTTTTACCCATTTGATAGTGCAGACTCATACCAAAGGTGTGAGAAATTTGCTTATCTAAACTGATGTAGGCATTGTATCCAAAATTAACTTTGCCATCGTAAAAAGAATTTACATCCGCAGCTTGCAAAAAAGCTCCACCACCACCTACCGAAATAGACCAATCGCGAAACATTCTGGAAGAGTTATTGAAAGGGTGAACATTAGCAGAACCAGAAGTAAACTGATTCGGATAATCGCTGGTATTTCCAACATCAGTGCTCTGCGAATACATCGCTATAGGCAAAGCTAATGCTAATAATAAATTTAATTTCATATTATTGTTTTTTATGTTTTATTAATGCATCCAACAGTCTTCGGGAAAAATCACGCTCATACATATGCTTCTGATGCGGGATTTCTAAATCCTTACAATAGAAACGAAGACCATTATACAAGACAATATCTATATCAATGATTCTGTCTTGGTAACCGCCTGCAATTAACGTATCTTTTGCTCTGCCCATTTCCCTCTCTATCGTTTTTAACAAATTTAAGAGTTTCTTAGGAGAATATTGTGTTTTTATTAATACTGCAATATTACAAAAAAAATTATTACTATCAAATTCTACAGGGTCTGTAATAATAAGGTCTGTCTTTTCTATAATGACACCGACCTCAGTTTCAATTCTGCGTAGTGCGACCTCAATATTTATTTTTCGATCACCCAAATTACTTCCTAGTAACAAAGTAGCTTCATGTTGCGACATATTGCAAAATATATAAAGATTATGAAGAGTTTTTTTAAGAATGTGTTAGCAAATATAGTTGCAATAATCATTATAGCGGCGGTTTTTTCGCTATTTTTAATAATGATTATCGCTTCCAGTGCGCTAAGTGGAGATCAAAAACCTTATATAAAAGACAATTCTATTTTAACACTCGATTTTAAAACCAACCTGATCGACAGCCCAACTGAGGATCAGGGAGAAATGTTTGCCTTTAGTGAAACCAACAAAAATATTCTGATTTTAGATATGCTGGATGCCATCAAAAAGGCAAAAAATGACTCAAAAATTAAAGGGATAAGTGTAGAAACCGATGGGATCCGGGCAGGATTTACGCAGCTGGATGATGTTCGCGCAGCTTTAGAAGACTTTAAGAAAAGTGGAAAATTCGTTTATGCTTACGGAAATGTAGTGTCTCAGTCTGCTTATTATTTAGGTTCTGTTGCAGATCAGTATATTTTGAATCCGGCAGGCGGAATTGATTTAAAAGGACTCGCTACAGAAGTGCTCTACATGAAAAATTTTGCAGATAAATATGGTATTGGAATTCAAATCATTCGACATGGTAAATACAAATCTGCGGTAGAACCGTATATGAGAGATGATATGTCTCCGGAAAACAAAGAGCAGCTTTCAACATTACTAAATGATATCTGGTCCCTTAATTCCCAAAAGATTGCAGCCTCACGTAAAATAGACAGCGCTCAGTTTCGGGTGGTTGTAGACAGTCTGTATGGAACGATTCCAGAGCTGAGCCTGCAGCACAAGTTGGTGGATCGACTCCTTCAAAAAAGCGAATATGATCAAATGATTAAAACGAAACTTCAATTAAAGGAAAAAGATAAATTGACGAAGGTTTCTTTTACAAAATACATCAATTCTTACAGGGAAGAATCGTCTAATAAAGATAATCAAATTGCTGTACTGTATGCATCAGGAGCAATTTATAATGGTGAAGGCTATCAAAATATATTCGCAGATAACTTTGTAAAAGATATCAAAAAGCTAGCAGATGACGAGAAAATAAAAGCAGTTGTTTTACGAATCAATTCACCGGGAGGAAGCGCAAATGCCTCTGATGAGATTCTCTTTGAACTGCAACAGTTAAAAAAGAAAAAACCAATTGTAGTTTCATTTGGTGACTACGCAGCATCGGGAGGTTACTACATTGCGATGGCCGCCGATAAAATTTATTCTGAGCCAAACACCTTAACGGGTTCAATTGGTGTTTTCGGAATGATTCCTTACTTTAAAGAGATCGCAAACAAAAATGGCTTTACCGCGATTCCTGTAACAACCAATGCAAATTCCAATATGTATTCCCCCATAAATGGGGTAACTCCAGGCGGTGTTTCTATGTTAACCAGAAGTGTGGAACAGACTTATAAAAGATTTGTACACTTTGTTACCGTAAACCGTAAAAAATCATTTGAACAAATTGATGAAATCGGAGGCGGCAGAGTTTGGAGTGGGACCCGTGCAAAAAACATAGGTCTTGTAGATGAACTTGGAACTTTGCAGGATGCTATCAATTTTGCTGCAACTAAAATTAAAGTGAAAGATTTCAGCATTTCCAGCTATCCTAAAAAGATCTCTCCTTTTCAACAGATCTTTAAAAACCTGGATGAGAATGAAATTTCAGCGCGACTTATCAAAAACAAAATCGGCACTGAAAATTATAGACTTTTTGAGCAGATTACAGATCCGAAACTTCAACAGGGTGTTATGATGCAAATGCCCTTTCAGATTAAAATTGATTAATTAAATCATTAAAAAACCCCGTATTGAAATTCAATACGGGATTTTAATTAAAGACTATTTTCTATCCACGTTTCGTGGCCATTCCATAAATCCAGAGCAGAACTAAGGCACCTGCTACTGCCAGGAACATACTACCGATATTAAATCCTGTAACATCTCCTAAGCCTAATAACTGTCCGATGAACGCTCCAACATAAGCTCCAACAATTCCTAAGATGATTGTTAAAAGCCATCCCATATTCTGGTTTCCTGGCATAATAAATTTAGCGATTGCTCCTGCGATAAGACCAAAAATGATCCAAGTTAAAATTCCCATAGTTTAAAAATTTAATGTTATAATTAATTACTGATTTTTTTCTATAAATCAAACATAAGACCAAAATATTAAAAAGAATGAAAATTTCTATTCAAATATCTTCATTAATATAAAAAAGAACCCTTTTTTAACTAAAAAATTTGGGCAAGATTTTATCTTTTCTTAAAGAAAGAATCTACAAATTCTGCAGGATTAAAAAGCTGTAAATCAGTCATCTTCTCTCCCACTCCGATATACTTTACGGGAATCTGAAACTCTTCTGAAATACCGATTACCACGCCTCCTTTTGCAGTACCATCTAATTTTGTAACGGCTAAGGCATTCACTTCAGTAGCTGCTGTAAACTGCTTGGCCTGTTCAAAAGCATTCTGACCTGTAGAACCATCAAGAACCAGTAAAATTTCATGCGGTGCATCTACGATTACTTTTTGCATCACGCGTTTAATCTTACTCAGTTCATTCATTAAATTAACCTTGTTATGAAGTCTTCCGGCGGTATCAATGATGACCACATCGGCATTATTCGCCACAGCACTTTGCACCGTATCAAAGGCTACAGAAGCGGGATCAGATCCCATATTTTGTTTCACAATGGGCACGCCTACTCTTTCACTCCAGATCGTCAACTGTTCGGTCGCTGCCGCACGGAAAGTATCTGCAGCACCAAGTACGACTTTTTTTCCCTCCGACTTAAACTGGTGCGCTAGTTTGCCGATGGTTGTGGTTTTCCCGACGCCATTTACGCCTACTACCATAATTACATAGGGTTTTTTAGTGTCATCTACATTGCCTGTTTGCGCGTGTGGATTATCTAAAAGTAAACCTGTGATTTCTTCCCGCAAAATGACATCAAGTTCATCGGTTCCCACAAATTTATCACGGGCCACACGCTTTTCAATTCTGTCAATTATTTTAATGGTGGTAGAGGCGCCCACATCAGAAGCGATTAAAACTTCTTCTAAGTCATCCAACACTTCATCATCCACTTTGGATTTCCCGACAACTGCTTTCGAGATCTTATCAAAGAAACCTTGACTCGATTTCTCCAAACCTTTATCTAAAGATTCTTTCTCCTCTTTTCTAAAAATTTTTTTGTACCAACTCATGCTATCAATTACAAATATTATATTACGAATGACCACCAGTTGCGGTTCGCAAACAAAGATAAAATAAAAAAACTATCCATTTAGGATAGTTTTATATATTCTCGCTGGAGTAGAAATTATTTTTTCAAATAAGCATCAACTTCGTCTGCGTTCATTACTTTCTCGTCGAAAATATAAGCTCCACTTTTAGGAGACTTTACCATTTTCACAACTTTGGTCATTTTTTTTGAACCGACACCACCTTGTAGGGTAGCTACTACTTTCTTTGCCATTTTTTATTGTTTTAAAAAATTACTTAATTTCTTTGTGAAGAGTGTACTTCTTAAGAACAGGGTTGAATTTTTTCAACTCTAATCTCTCTGTAGTATTCTTTTTATTTTTAGTAGTGATGTATCTTGACATTCCTGCTACTCCTGTTTCTTTGTGCTCAGTGCACTCCAAAATCACCTGTACTCTATTCCCTTTTTTTGCCATGATTTATGATTTTTTGATGAAACCACTTCTGGTCCCTCTTAATATTGCTTCTTCAATCCCTATTCTATTGATAATTCTCAATCCATGAGCTGAAACTTTTAAAGTTACAGATTTCTCTTGCTCTGGAAGGTAAAATTTCTTTTCCAATAAGTTAATTTCAAAACGACGCTTCGTTTTGTTATTAGCGTGAGAAACATTGTTTCCTACCATGGCACGCTTTCCTGTTATTTGGCAAATTCTTGACATATCTCGACGTTCTTATTTCTGAATAAATATTTGAGAGTGCAAAATAACGAAGAATATTTTAGTTAGACAAATATATTTCAAAATAATAATCAATATTTTACAAAAAAAATTCGCGACTTTAAAGATCAACACCTCTCGTTGCTCTATTTTAAAAGGAGCGGCAGGAAATACCTATTCACTTAAATCTTTTGATCGTCTTTCCGCCGCCAAAATACCTTTTTTCAAAGAATCTTTCAGCCGATTTTCTTCAAAGGTTTGCAGTGCCGCTTCGGTCGTTCCCCCTTTTGATGCAACATCTTTAATCAATTCCTCTAAACTTTTATCAGAAGTATTCATCAAATGATAAGCTCCTAACATGGTTTGTTTTACAAAAAGTTCGGCCAAGTTCTTCTCAATACCCATTTCTGTTCCTGCTTTGATCATAGCATCTACAATGTAATAAAAGTACGCAGGCCCGCTCCCCGAAAGTGCTGTAACGCCATCCAAAAGATTTTCATTTTCCAGATAAACGGACCTTCCTGTAGAATTCAGAAACCGTTCAATTTGCATAAGATCGACAAAGGAAATCCCTTTTGCAGCTGTATAACCTGTGATTCCCATTCCCAGCAGCGTGGGTGAATTTGGCATCGCACGAACTACTTTTTTGTGATTAAAAAGATGCTGAATTTTTTTAATCTTGATCCCAGCCATGATCGAAAGGATCATCTGGCTTTCATTCAACCGAAACTTTAAATTCTCGGCGACAAACTGAAAATCCTGAGGCTTTATTGCGACTATAATGAGGTCTGCATCTACTGTAGAAACACCTAAAAAATCAGAAACCTTCGACCCAGGAAATTGCTGTTCAAGTTGTTGAATATTTTCTTTTCTTCGGGTAATTAAATGGAGATTTTCAGGCTTAATTAATTCAAACTTTAAAAAAGATCTTGAAAAAGAAATACCCATTTTTCCCGCACCAAGAACGGCTATTTTCATTTGTTTTGTGTTTTAAAAATTTTGCTTTGGAAATAAAGAAGAAAATAAATTACAACGACAGCGACAACAATCATAATCTTCATATTAAGAATTGCAGCACATAAATAATGTCCTGAAATTATTGATACACAATTGCCCGAACTCTCCGTTTCGTATTTCAAACTTGTCATTGTATTGAAAATTCCAACCGTATTAATTAGAATCGAACTGATTACAATAATGAGGAAAGCAAAATAAATTTTTATTTTCATCTAAATGATGTTAACCTCTCGCTCCAAATCAATTCCAAATTTTTCATTTACAGACTCAATAATCATAGTCGAAAAATCAAAAATTTCTTTGCCTGATGCCAATCCGGTTTTGTTGACTATTACTAAACTTTGAAGTTCGTGAGAAGCCACATTTCCGATTTGTTTTCCTTTCCAACCACATTGTTCAATCAACCAGCCTGCCGGAACTTTAACCAAGTCTCCATTCGGATAATGAGGCATTTCCGCATATGTTTTCTGTAATTCTAAAAACTGATCCATCGGAATCGAAGGATTTTTAAAAAAACTACCTGCATTTCCAATAATTTTTGGATCCGGTAGTTTACTTTGTCGGATGTTGATGACCGCTCGGGAAATATCCTGAATGGTGGGATTATGAATTCCCAAATTTTCAAGTTCCGATTTTATTGCACCATACTCTGTTTTAATTGCATGGTTTTTCCGAGTTAATTTAAAGGTAACGTCTAAAATAACATACTTTCCTTTTCCTTCTCTTTTAAAAATCGATTCACGATAACCAAAATTGCATTTGTTATGATCAAATTCTTCCACTTCCAAAGTATCTAAATTCAATACTTTACATCGCACAAAAGTGTCTTTGATTTCGGTTCCATAAGCACCGATATTTTGCATGGGAGAAGTTCCTACATTTCCTGGGATTAATGATAAATTCTCTAAGCCACCGTAATTTTTATTTAAACAGTACTGAACAAATTCATGCCAGTTTTCACCTGCCTGCGAAGTGACCAAAACTTCATTATCATTCAAAATCTTTTCTGAAATACCTTTCAAATTTAATTGAAGAACTACGCCATCAAAATCTTGAGTAAACAAAACATTACTTCCTCCACCTAAGAAAAGCAGTTTAAATTTCCGAACAGAAGTGTTCCGGAGAATCTGAGTCAGTTGGTCCAAAGAGTTAACTTCTGCAAAATATTTAGCGGACACCTCAACACCGAAAGTATTGTGGTGTTTAAGAGAATAATTTTCTTGGATATTCATTTTTTATTGAGAAATAGTTGTGGGCATATTGTGAATTCTTTTTTCGGCTTCCTCTCTGGTAATTCCGTGATAAAAGTCAACCACAAACGGGTGGCTAAAATCCAGTTGAGGATAAACTTCCGGTCGTTCATTACCGGGTTTTGATTTCACATCCATTGCAATGCTTTTTTCGAATTGATAATCCGGCAACGCATTGCTCAGCCAACCAAAGTACACGGTTTCATGATTTTCATTATTGAAATTGGCCTTATAATCTTCGAAATCTTCTTCATTTAAATAAACCCAAAGTCCATATTCCAGATAACGGGAAGATTTCATAATCTTCTGCTTCAGCACCACTCGAATAAACCGATCCGCTCGATCTGGATATTCAATCGTACAAAAATCAGCATCAATATAAATATTATACGTGTTTTTCTGTTCTTCGCTCAACCAATAATACGAATTGGGATAGGCAAAAGTGAGCGCGGGATAAGTGTGATGAATTTCACCACAAATGCCACATTTATTTTCTGAACTCATTTTTAAAATTTATAAAAATTCTGTTTTGTACTATGCAAGTAATTGAAACTACAAATTCTTTGCAAACTTCGCTAAGTGAAACGCCTTTGCGTACGTAATTTTAGCAATATTAAGAACTAAACCTTTGCATCTTTGCGTTAAAACAAATCACTAAAGACAAAATAAAAAGCGGGCAAAAAACCCGCTCTCAGTTAATTAAAGACCAAATTCAATTTTATATTTCTGAAGTGCGTCATTCAACAATTCCACACTTCTTCGCAAATCTTCTTCTTTCAAAACATAGGCAATTCTGACTTGCTTTTTACCGAGTTCCGGATCGCTGTAGAAACCACTCATCGGCGCTACCATAATGGTTTCGTTGTTATGCGAATAACTTTCGAGCAACCATTGCGCAAACTTATCAGTATCATCAACCGGCAGTTCTACCGCGCAATAAAATGCCCCTTTAGGTTTCGGACAAATAACGCCCGGAATTCCGTTTAACAGATCCACCAAAACATTACGGCGATGCGTATATTCCGTACGAACTTTCAAAATATAATCTGCATCATTTTGATGTGCCGCAGCTGCCGCAATCTGTCCCAATAAAACCGGACTTAATCTCGCCTGTGCAAAAAGCATGGCTGCATCATGAATTTTCTTAGAACGCGTAATCATGCTGCCAATTCGCACGCCGCACATAGAGTATCTTTTAGATTCTGAATCAATAATAATACAGTGATCTGCAATTTCAGGAAACTCAAACATAGAAACCTGCTGTTTCCCATCGTAAACATATTCTCTGTACACTTCATCAGAAATAATCACGATATCATGTTTCAAAGCGATATCAGCTAACTTTTGCAGCTCTTCTCTCGTATATAAATAGCCGGTAGGATTTCCGGGATTACAAATTAAAATCGCTTTTGTTTTTGGAGTAATTTTTTTCTCAAAATCCTCAATCGGAGGCAAAGCAAAACCAGTATCAATAGAAGAAGTTACCGCTACAACATTTACATTGAACGTGCTGGCAAAGCCATTATAATTTGCATAATAAGGCTCCGGAATGATCACCTCATCACCGTCATCACACAAAGTAGAAAGTGCAAAATTCAACGCTTCCGAACCTCCATTGGTTACAATGAAATTGTCCGTTGTTAAATCGGTAAATCCCAAAGTATGATAGTAATCTTTGAGTGCCGTTCTGTATTCTAAATTTCCTTCGGAAAGTGCATATTCAAAAATTTTCAGATCATTGTTTTTTACAGCATCCAAAGCAGATTGCGGTGTTTCTATATCGGGTTGACCAATATTTAAATGATATACTTTGATCCCCTTTTGTTTCGCCTGTAAAGCGTAAGGAACCAATTTTCTAACGGGCGATGCAGGCATATTTTGTGCGCGCTCAGAAATTTTCGGCATTCTATTTATTTTTTACAAAATTAAGGATTTTTTTGAAGCAACACGATTTTTTCCCTCCCGAAAACACAGTCCGGCTGTACACTACAATCTTTTTTTTACTTTTTCAACCTCCCTTTTCTTTGAAGAGGAATTGCCACCGTAAAAAAAAGGATTTTCATTCCCATCCGGGCTAGAATTTCAGGCATTTTTTCCCTTCGAAAGGAAAACCAAACTTTCAAAAAATAAAAAACCGCAGAATATAAATCTGCGGTTATTAATTATTCGATAGTGAATTCTGCATAAATCCAGTGAACTTCATCTTCTGTTATCGGTCGGTCTTTATCAAAATTATAAGATTTGGAAATCCTATATCTTCCTTTCTTTAAATTCGGATAATACGCATAAACGTCAGTCTCAAACACCCTCTTTTCGCCAGGTTCTATATCATATCCAATTGAAGTGAAAATACGGTTGGTTATATATTTTTCTTTCACCCAATTTTTACCGTTCCAGTGCTCAATAACAAATGCATTCCCCGTTCCGATGAGGTCCGAAGTTTCATTGTAGACAACAATATTTATTTTTTTTTTGAATTTTGCTGTTTTACGGACTTGGCAGCTACATCCATTTTAACCTTGCCGCTATTTTCGGAAATAAATCCTTTATCCTTCAACAACGGTTTCAAATCAGGATTTCTTCCGGTGAAGTTCTTAAAGGCTTCATTTAAATCCATTGAGTTACCGACCGATAAGATATATTTACGGAAACGGTCACCGTTTTCACGTGTCATTCCCCCATTGGCCGTAATCCAGTCCCAAGCATCGGAATTCAACATATCACTCCACATATATGCGTAATATCCTGCAGAATAACCACCACCCCAAATGTGTGCAAAATAAGGAGAATGGTATCTTGGTGGAACTTCTTTTAAGTTGAAACCATATTTCGCCAACACGTCTTTTTCAAATTCTAAAGTAGGTTTAAACTGAGAAGCATCGGTCACAGAATGCCAGTTCATATCAATCGTTGCAGCAGAAACCAATTCAGTTGTAGAATATCCCTGGTTAAATGTTCCGGCTTTTTTAATTTTATCAACTAACGCTTGAGGCATCGGTTGTTTCGTTTGATAATGCAAGGCATAATTTTTCAAAACTGAAGGTTCCAGGGCGAAAAACTCATTAATTTGAGAAGGGAATTCTACAAAATCACGCGGAACATTTGTTCCGGAGATGGAGATATATTTTTGATCGGCAAATAATCCGTGCAAAGTATGGCCGAACTCGTGGAACATGGTGGTCACATCATCATAAGAAATGAGAGACGGTTTTCCTTCTGCCGGTTTTTGGAAGTTGAACACATTCACAATAACAGGTTTTTGATCCAAAAGATGAGATTGTTCTACAAAATTACTCATCCAGGCTCCACCGTTTTTATTATTTCGGGTATAGAAATCAAGATAATAAATCGCCAAAGATTTTCCATCTCTGTCAAAAACTTCATAAGCTTTCACATCAGGATGATAAACAGGAAGGTCATTTCTTTCTTTAAAAGTAATACCATAGAATTTTTCAGCCGCGAAGAAAACGCCTTTTTCCAGAACTGTTCTTACTTCGAAATACGGTTTGATCTGGTTTTCATCTAAATCATATTTCTCTTTTCTAACCTGTTCTGCATAGAAATTCCAGTCCCAAGGTTCTACTTTGAATCCCCCTTTTTGCTTATCTATCAATTTCTGAATTTCGTCACTTTCTCTTTTCGCAGTTTCTACGGCCGGAGTTGCCAAACGTGCCAATAAATTCATCGCATTTTCAGGGTTTTTCGCCATCTGATCCTGAAGTTTCCATTCAGCGAAAGATTTTTTGCCCATCAATTGTCCTTTTTCCATTCTCAGCTTCGCCTGTCTTTCTAAAATACTTCGGGTATCATCCCCATTTCCTTTTTCAGCGCGGTACCAAGATGCTTTGAACAGCTTTTCTCTTGTTGCTCTATTTTTTAAATTTTGAAGTAAGGGCTGTTGCGTTGTATTTTGTAAAGGAAGAAGATAACCTGTTTGACCCGCACTTTTTGCATCAGCCGCTGCAGCTGCGATCTCATCCGGAGAAAGACCATCCAACTCTTTAACATCGGTAATTAACAGCGCGCCATTTTTTCTGGCATCCAATAACTTACTGGAAAACTGCGTAGAAAGGGTCGCCAGTTCCTCATTAATTTTCTTAACCTTTGTTTTGTTTTCCGCAGATAAATTTGCACCGGCGATTTCAAAATTGGTCGTATATAATTCCAGCACTCTTTTTTCTTCCGAGCCTAGATCTGCAGTTTTGATGGCTTTAATTCTATTGTACAATTTCTCGTTCAGCAAAATTTTATCGCTGAGGGCGGAAAAAATTGGTGCATATTCCTCCTCCAGTTTTTGCAGTTCGGGATTGGTATTGGAACCGGTAAGATTATAAAATACGAGTTGTGCTCTTTTCAGGACTTCACCGCTGTTTTCTAAAGCCAGAATGGTATTTTCAAAGGTTGGAGCAGCGGAATTATTTGCGATCTTTTCAACCTCTGCCATCTGAACTTTCATACCATAATCGAAAGCAGGTTTAAAATGCTCATCTTTTATCTTATCAAATTCCGGTGCCTGATATTGCAGGGAACTTTTTTTCATAAATGGATTGGAAGATAAACTCGCATCGGGTGCAGGAATTTCGGTAGCGGTATTTTCTGAAGTTTTCATAGTGGTACAGGCATTTGTAATCGCCAGAGATGAAATTAAAAAAAGAGATGTAATATTTTTCATTCGTAAATTGTTATTAAAGTATAAAGATATTAATTTTAAATTTATCTTTAGACAAACAATAAAACTAATACCACACCTATGAAAACACTTTCCATTTATGCCTTCTCGGCTTCAATGCTTTTATTTTCCTGTAATATAAAGCCCGACAATGGCTTTCCCTTTAATGTACTGCCTAAAGAAGGAACCGGCGCGATAAAAAACAAAGAGTTCAAAATGTCCTTTGATGAGATTAGAGTTGCACAGTCGATCAACGCAGAAATCGTAAAATCGGATGTAGAAAAAGTAGTGGTTACTGCTCCATCTGACATCCTGGATGATGTTTTGGTTGAAAATTCTGACGGAAAACTTTATATTCATTTTAAACCGAATCTTAATATTTCTTCCAGAAACGTTGCTGTTAAAATTTTCGCAAAGGATTTTTCAGCAGTTAAAGCCAGTTCGTCTGCTTCAATTAATATCCGCGATCAGTTTACACAAGACCGTATGAAAGTAGAAGCGTCCAGCTCAGGATCGGTTAATGGAGATCTGGAAGCCAATGAATTTTCAATTAATGTTTCGAGTTCGGGAACTTACGAAGGAAAAGTATGGGCTGTAAATTTAGAGTCTGAAGTAACTTCTTCGGGAGATATCATTATTTCAGGTAAAACAAAAAATGCTAATTTCCAAGCGTCTTCCTCCGGAACATTGAATGCGAAAAATATGACTGCAGAAAATGCCGACGTAAGTGCTTCCAGCAGTGGCAGTGTTGAATTGGCGGTTTCAGAACAACTTAGGGCAAAAGCCAGTTCTTCCGGTGATGTAAATATTATTAAAAAAGGAGAGCTAAATGTCATCAGCAAAACTGAAAGCAGTGGCGGAAGTGTTTCCATTCGATAAATAAAATACCATATCATTATTAATAAAAGTCAGAATTTAAATTCTGACTTTTTTCGTTAAAGAGGTAGAAGACTATTTTATTCATTTGCTTTTACCTTTTATAAGTTTTGAATAAAGCCAATCCGTCAGTTGAAATAAAAAAACGAGCTAAAGCCCGTTCATATTGATTATTTCGTATTTAACAAAAATATTTTTCTCTACCTGAAGTGTAATTTGTTCTTTCCAATCTGAATTAAAATATCCATACTTGGCTCTTCTTACTTTTTACGTGGCTCTTTACCAACCTCCTGAGGCTCCACCGCCGCCGAAACTTCCGCCGCCGCCAAAACCACCGAAGCCACCACCGCCACCGCCGCCGCCAAAGCCGCCACCGCCGAAACTTCCGGGGAAAGGGAAGAATCCACCTGGAAAAGTACTTCTGCCACGGCGAGACAATATCACATCTTCATCATCTCCGAAACCATGACCACCGCCGCCACCGCCAGACTTATATAAAAATCGTAAAATGATAAAAACCAAAAATGCGATCCACAATATTTCGGTTGTTGATAAACCATTTCCTTTTTGGGTATCTGTAACAAGCGGTTTATATTTTCCCTGGACCGCTTCCATTAAAGCCGTAGTTCCGCGATCAATTCCCTGGAACCATAATCCCTGCTTAAAATTTGGGGTTACAATATAATCCATAATCTGTCCTGCCACAGCAGCGGTTAAATACTGCTCTACCGATCTTCCCTGCTGAATGGACATTGTATGGTCTTCTGTCGCAATTAAAAATACAATTCCGTTATCCGTTGCTTTTTGCCCAATACCCCATTTCTCACCATACATGGTCGCCAGGTAATTCACATCTTCGCCGTCAGTTGTGGGAATAATAATTACGACGATTTCGGTAGAAGTAGAATCGGAAAATTTAATCAGTTTTTGATTCAGTTGATTTTTTTCAGCTTGTGTTAACAAACCGACTTCATCCGTTATGGGATAAAGGATTTTAGGTTTATCAGGAACTTTTTGGGCGAAAGTAAAAATACTTAAGCCTAATAATAAAAGCGTTATAAAAAATTTACGAGAAAGTAATCTCATTTGGAAGTTCATTGGGATTTTCTCCCGAAATCGGGAAATATTTTTTAAGTTCAAGTCCGGTTTCTAAAACTGCATTTCTCAGTCCGTCGTGATAATTCCCCGCAGAAAATTCGCGAGTAATCCGATCGTGCATGGCGTTCCAAAAACTTTGGTGAACCTTTTGGTGAATTCCTTCGTCACCGATAATGGTCAGATATTGCTGTTCAAAATTGACATGAAAAAGCACCGCATTACGTTCAGCAGTTTTATCCTTGCAGAGTCTCTTGAAAACTTCAAAAGCTATTTCTGCATTATTCCCTTCGGTATTGGAATCGATATGAATCCGAATCTCGCCGGTAGAATTATTTTCTGCTGTTTGAATGGCTTCTACGAGAGAAGCCATTTGATATTCTGTAAGATAGGTATTCATTAATTAGTAAAAACTTCCGGCGCTTTTTCAGCTCCAGCTGCTGCTTTGAAATATGGTTTTTCTTTGAAATTGGTGAAGTTCGCCAATATATTATTTGGGAACGTCTTAATTGAAGTGTTGTAATCCTGAGCAGCTTCGTTATAGTAGACGGTTTCGCTTCGAATACTGTTTTCAATCGCGGTATATTCTCTTTGGAAATTAAGGTACTGCTGATCTGCTTTCAAATTTGGATAACTCTCAACCACAGCCATCAAACGGCTAAGTGCACCACTTAACTCCCCTTGTGCAGCCTGGAATCTTGCCATATCAGCTTCAGTCATATTGGTTGGATCTACGGTTATGGAAGTCGCTTTGGACCGAGCTTCAATAACTTGGGTTAAAGTTTCCTTCTCGAATTGTGAATACGATTTAACCGTACGCTCCAAATTTGGAATCAAGTTCGCCCGTTTCTGATACACGGTTTCTACGTTGGACCATTTGGTATTTACGGTCTGCTCTTTTGTGGTAAAACTGTTATAGCCGTTTTTGCCCCAAAAGAATAATACTGCAGCAATTACAAGAAGCGCAATACCGATGGTACCGGCGCTCATACACCCTTTATTTCTCATAGTTTATAATTTATTTTATTTTAATTTGCTACCCAAATATACAAATTATGTGCTAAATTTGTGAAAATTTACTAAAAATGATAACAATTGTTGTTGCAATGGGCTTGAATAATGAAATTGGTGCTGACAATCAGATGCCTTGGCATTTACCGAAGGATTTAAAACATTTCAAAGAAATCACATCTGAACATCCAATTATTATGGGTCGTAAAACCTATGAAAGTATAGGCAAGCCACTTCCCAACAGAACAAATATTGTCATCAGCCGCAGAAAAGACTGGTTTGAAGAAGGCATCCTAATTGTAGGGAGCGTAAAAGAAGCCGTGAAATTTGCAAAAAAGATCGACGAAAATGTTTTCATTATCGGCGGGGGAAATATTTATGAACAAACGTTGGAACTCACCGATCGATTAGAAGTGACTTTGGTAAAAACGGAATTAAAAGCCGATACTTTTTTTCCGAAAATAAGTCCGAAAATTTGGGATAAGACGAATGAAATCTGTCATGAAAAAGATGAACATAACGAATTCGATTTTTGTTTCCAAACGTACGAACGAAAGGTGAAGTTGACTTAACGTTTAAGAATTCTATACCGGCCTGCAAGTTTCGACTCAAATTATTATCTTTGCACCACATAAATTTAACAATGAATAAATACATAAAATTCGTAATCACCGCGCTCATGATTGCTGCCGGAGTTTATCTGATGATGAATAGAAATATCGGCTGGGGAATTGTCGTGGTTATTTTATCTGCGATCCCTGTTCTTTTGTTCTTCAAAAACGAATACATCTTATTGGCATTTTGGTTCTTAAGAAAACAAAACATGGTAAAAGCGTCGAGCTGGTTATCGAAAATAACGAATTATCAGTCTCAACTGCACAAATCCCAATATGGGTATTTTCATTATCTACAAGGATTAACGCTCGCGCAAGACAATCCTTCAAAAGTGGAACCTTATATGAAAAAAGCGCTGGAGTACGGCTTAAATATGAAACATGACCGCGCCATGGCGACTTTAAACATTGCTGCCGGAGCCATGCAAAAAGGAAGAAGACAGGAAGCTAAAAACCTTTTGGAAGAGGCTAAAAAATTAGACACCGCCGGAATGATGACCGATCAGATTAAAATGCTGAAGGATCAATTAAAAATGCCTTCCATGCAAAAACATATGCATAATCCGAACATGAGACAGAGAGGAAAATTCTCTTAGTCTGGCAAATAGTTTTTTAAGGGTAATATAAAGAAGAGTCTGAATTTGTTCAGGCTTTTTTTTGTGGGGTGCCGCGAGCGAAGCGAGCGCCGAAAAGACCAAATATATTGTGGAAAATAGTCCGAATCTAAAAACTAAAAAGTTTAAAAAATGGGGTCAACCGAAAAATTGAAGATGAAACCTGCCCGAGATTCTAGCCCCGATCGAAATGAAAATCCTTTTTTTGGCGCTGGAAATGGCGCTTGAAAAAGATTGTAATGCAGAGCGGGACCGAACTTTAAAAATAATAATTAATGGGGATGCTCCGGAAAAATCACATCTCCGAACTGTTGTCGATGCTGTATATTTTTGGAATCTGCCAATGAAACTTTACGGCCAAAGTGCGGATCGCCACAATTAAAAGTATGGTAGAAATTTGAACAAACCCATAAGAAAGCGTGGTATATTCTACCAAAGTCAGGAAAATTCCACCTCCCACAATACACGCGGTTGCATAGATTTCTTTCCTGAAAATTAAAGGAATTCTGTTGAGCAAAATATCCCGGCTTATCCCACCGAAACACCCTGTAATTGTTCCAAGAGTGATACAGATCAAAGGATGTAAATCGGCATTCATCCCCTTCTGAATTCCAACGATGGTAAATAATCCCAGGCCAAAACTGTCAAAAAGAAATAAAGTGACTTTAAATTTCTTCTCCAGAGATTTAAAAATCATAGACACGAGACACGTAATAAATATGACGGTGCAGATGACCATATCGTGCATCCAAAAAATGGGAACATCAAGCAAAAGATCACGAATTGTTCCGCCACCGACTGAGGTAACGAAAGCAATAATAAGAACTCCAAATGGATCCAGACGTTTTTGCATTGCCGCAAAAGTCCCCGACATCGCGAAAGCGATGGTTCCTAGAATCTCAATGGCCAGCGTAAAGTTTTCTTGAACCTGCAATTTATTTATTATTAAAGTGCGACGCGTACTGCTTCCGGAACTAAAATTTCATAATTCCCCTTGAAGGTGATGATCTCACGAACAATACTGCTGCTGATAAATGATTTACCGGCGGAGGTGAGTAAGAAAATCGTTTCAATTTTATTATCCTTTGTCAACTCTCTGTTGGTTTGTGCAATGGCTTTTTCAAATTCAAAATCTGCGGGATTCCGAAGTCCACGTAAAATAAAGTTCACATTTTTGCTTCTACAGTAATCTACTGTTAAGCCTTCAAAATGATCGACTTCGATATTGGGAAATTTCGCAAAAGACTTGCGAATGAAATTCATTCGTTCCTCGAGAGAAAACATATATTTTTTTTGGGAATTCTGCCCGATTGCGATGATGATTTTATCAAACAGAGGATACGCTCTTTCGACAATGTCATAGTGACCAAGAGTGATAGGATCAAATGAACCCGGGAAAACGGCAACTCTCATAAATGATTTTAGATTTAAAGGATGAATTTTAGATGAAAATAATTTTAAATCTAAAATAAAACGTTTTTATTATTTTTTCGCTAATGCTTTTTCAACTTCGTTTCCGCACAGATCTTTTATAGAAATTCCGTAAATCTTTGCCTGTTGCGGTAAAATCGATGCGGGTGAAAATCCTGGATTGGTATTCATTTCCAACATATAAGGGATTTCATTCATAATGATGAATTCACTTCTGGAGAAGCCACTCATTCCCAAAGCGTTATACGCACGTTTAGCAATTTCTTCTACTCTTTTACGGGTTTCATCATCAATTCTGGCCGGCGTAATTTCTTCTGAAGCGCCTTCATATTTTGCTTCGTAATCGAAAAACTCCTTGTGAGAAACAATTTCGGTAATTCCTAAAACAATGGTTTCATTATTAAAATCAACTACCCCTACAGAAACTTCCATTCCGTCTAAGAAACTCTCAATTAAAATTTCTTCATCTTCAGCAAAAGCAAATTCCAAAGCGCTTTTTAGCTCTGACGCTTCTTTTACTTTGGAAATACCCAGAGAAGAACCCGATTGATTTGGTTTTACAAAAAGAGGCAAACCTAATTCCTGAATAATATGGTCTTCATTAATTTCTTCACCATGTCTTAGATAAATACTTTTTGCAGACGGAATTCCGTATTTTGAAAGAACGGCCAATGTGTCTTTCTTATTAAAAGTTAAAGCACTCTGGTAAAAATCACAACCTGTATATTTCTGACCGATGGTGTTCCAGTACGCTTGAAGCTCTCCATTTTCTCCAGGTCTGCCGTGGATGATATTAAAGCAAACATCAAATTTCACTTCAAATCCACTGCTTAAAGTCACCGTAAAATCTGCTTTGTTAACTGCAGCTTTTTCTCCCCGGTCATCCAGAAAATACCACTCGTCTTTTAAAATGACGACTTTGTACACATTATACTGATCACGGTCAAGGGAATCATAAATCAATTGCCCGCTTTTTAAGGAAACTTTATATTCGTCTGAATATCCGCCCATGACAACGGCTACATTTTTTTTGCTCATCATGTAAAACTATTGAAGCAAAATTAAGCAAATTGTTTAAAAACTAGGGTGCTTATTCCTAATTTTAATCATATTGAACCCATTTTACTTAAACAAGGCTGAATTTTAAAAAGGGTTTATTTGCTATTTCTATGTGTATTAAAAAATTGTATTTTTGCGGACTATGAAAAGATGGTATCTCTACCCTTTTTCCCTGGTTTATCATTTGGCAACTTCTGTTAGAAATGTAATGTATGACTGGGGAATCTCTAAATCGACCAAATTTAAAACTCCGATCATTAATGTCGGAAATCTTTCTGTGGGCGGCAGTGGAAAATCTCCGATGGTCATGTATATTGCGGACCTTTTATCAAAACATTACCGAACAGGCGTTTTGTCCCGCGGTTATGGGCGAGTGACGAAAGGATACGGAATTACAAATTACGACAGCAATTATAAAACGGTGGGAGATGAAGCCATGCAGCTTTTCGAACGCTTTAAAAACAGATTCGTCATTGGTGTTTCCGAAGAGCGCGTTCCCGGGGCAAAAAAAATGATCCAAGATATGGATCTAAATGTTCTGGTGTTGGATGATGCTTTTCAACACCGAGCTATAAAACCCGGATTTAATATTTTAATGACGGATTATAATGATCCCTACTTCAAAGATTTTCTATTGCCGGCCGGTGATCTTCGGGAAAGCAGAAGTGGCGCGAAACGGGCTCAAATTATTATGGTTTCTAAATGCCCGGATGATTTAACAGACGAGAAAAAGCAATATTATATCTCCAGAATTAAACCTCAGCATTACCAGAAAGTATTTTTTTCGAGCATTGGGTACGATGAAAATGTTTATGCAAGGGATAAAGTGCTTCCGGATAATAACCTCAGCTATTACGATATTCTGCTGATCACCGGAATTGCGAATCCAAAACCCCTGTTGAAACATTTATCCCGATTTTCTCAAAAAGTAAAGCATTTAAAATTTCGGGATCATCATAATTTCACGGATCAGGACATCAAAAAAATTGTAGAAGAATATAAAAAACTGGGTGAGTACAAACTGATCCTTACCACAGAGAAGGATTATGTACGGCTGAAAACTTTTGATTACCTTAGAGATCTTGTTTACTATTGGCCAATCAATGTAAATATTGACAGGAAAGAAGAGTTTAATAAAATCATCCTTAATTATGTTGAGAAGAATTAAAGAGACGGCAAACTTCATTAAAAATATTATTAAAGAAACCCCGGACTTTGCCATTGTTTTAGGGTCAGGTTTAGGAAAACTTAAAGACGAAGTTGAAGCGATTCATAGCTTAGATTATACCGAAATCCCCCACTTCCCACAAACAACCGTTACCGGACACAGTGGAAAATTAATTTTCGGAACGCTGGAGGGGAAAAAGGTTCTGATGATGAGTGGTAGATTTCATTACTATGAAGGATACGATATGGAAACAGTAGTTTTCCCCTTCCGCGTTTTTCATTTGATGGGAATTAAAAATTTAATTTTATCGAATGCTGCCGGCGGCGTAAATCCCGCATTTAATGTAGCAGATACGATGATTATCAACGATCACATCAACATGATGCCGGAGCACCCACTGCGTGGAAAAAATATGGATGAGCTCGGACCGCGGTTTGTGGATATGAGTGAACCTTACAATAAAAAGATGATTGCCGTGGCGACGAATGTTGCTAAAGACTTAGGCATCAAAGTGCACCAAGGTTGCTATGTGGCTTTGCAGGGTCCCACATTTGAGACGCCGGCCGAATACGGAATGATTCGCGCGATTGGTGGCGATGCTGTTGGAATGAGCACCGTTCCGGAAGTGATCGTAGCGAAACATCAGGGAATGAATTGTTTTGGAATATCTATTATTACAGACCTTGGCGGACCAGATATCGCACTCACCGTTTCTCACGAAGAAGTTTTGCAAGCTGCGGATAGAGCAATGCCGAATGTTATAAAAATTGTAAAAGGTTTGGTAAAGAATTATAATGAGTAATCTTCAGTTACAATATTAATTGAAAAACGCATCTGTAGCGATGCGTTTTTGTTATTTAATAATAAATGTTTATTCTGATTTTTTTAAATTCTTCATAATTTCTTCGGCAGATCTTAGTGATTCTAACATAATGATGGGAAAATTTTCCGAGAGTTTTTGACCTGCGGAACTCCTGTAAAATTTGGTTAATTTTCTAATTTCAGAGGAGGAGAATAAATCACGATAAATCCAAATAACCGCATTATCCAAATCGGCTTTGCCCTGTCCTAATTTGAAATAATGATCTAATTTCTCCCCATCCAATTGAGTCAAATCTCCTTTTGACAGATCTTCACCTATTTTAAATAAAATGGCTTCGTTAAAATTAAAGCCACCTTTTATTTCTCTTAACTTCCGGATTTTATGGGTTAATTGATCTTCCGGAACTGGACTTGTATTAACCTTAAAATCTTTTAATGATGATGCTAATTTTGAAATATTTCCGACTGCTGATTTTGTGCTGCACAAAAATTCAAAAATAAAAAGCTCACAATCACGAAACACTTTTTCATCGGAAATATTTTTTTTAAATTAATAAAAGGAATGTCGACTATTTCACTTTCACATAAATATGTCTGATATTATTCACTCCTGTTTCCCGTTCATCGATCTCAATTTTCCCAATACTTTTAATTAAAGGCAAGAGTTTCGCAAATCCAAAGTTTCGTGGATCGAAGTCCGGTTTCTTTTTAATGATAAAGCTGCCAAGATTCCCCAAGAAAGTCCAACCATCTTCATCACCCAGATCATTAATACTTTCTGTAATCAATTTTATCGTTCTGGAATCGACTTTACTCAGCGGTTCTTTTTTACGTTTCGGTTTTTCTGTTTTCTTTGTCACCGTACTTTCAGAATCTTTATCGGAATCATCTGTACTGTTCAAAATTTCCAGATATATAAATTTATCGCATGCAGAAATAAAAGGTTTTGGCGTTTTCTTTTCTCCGAATCCGATGACATTCATTCCCGCTTCCCGAAGGCGTGTCGCCAATCGTGTAAAATCACTGTCACTGGAAACAATACAAAAACCATCTACTTTTTCAGAATACAGAATATCCATGGCATCAATAATTAAAGCACTGTCGCTCGAATTTTTTCCAGTCGTGTAACTGTACTGCTGAATTGGTGTAATGGCATTTTCTAAAAGCACGTTCTTCCATCCCGAAGCGTTGGGTTTGGTCCAGTCTGCATAAATTCTTTTGATGGTGGGTGTTCCGTTTCTGGAAATCTCCTCCAGCATTTCTTTCACATTTTTATACGGAACATTATCTGCGTCGATGAGAACTGCTAATTTATCGTCGGTCATATCTTAATTTATTTCTTGTACTTGGGTTTAAATTTAAAGTCAAATTTACATCATTTAGGTTAAAGTTATTCAACACTGCTCATTTTCCCACCGCCATTCCCTAATTTTGCGTCGTGCAATCTGACCGAAAAATAATTCATGTTGATATGGATGCGTTTTACGCTTCTGTAGAACAGCACGACTTTCCGGAACTGAAAGGAAAACCACTGGTTGTGGGTGGCGGACAATACGGCGTAGTTGCCGCCGCAAGTTACGAGGCCAGAAAATTCGGTATCCGTTCTGCAATGCCGGGGAAAATCGCCCTGGAAAAATGCCCGCATTTAATTGTGGTAAAACCGCGTTTTGCGCGCTACAAAGAAATTTCGCAACAGATCAGAAAAATCTTTTATGAGTTTACCGATTTGGTAGAACCACTCTCTTTAGATGAAGCTTATCTGGATGTTACTGAAAATAAAAAGGGAATCGAATCGGCACAGGAAATCGCCCGGCAGATAAGAAGCCGGATTTTTGAAGAGACTGGTTTGACAGCTTCCGCAGGAATTTCGGTGAATAAATTTTTAGCAAAAGTCGCATCGGATTATCGAAAACCGAATGGCCAGAAATCCATTCATCCGACGCAGATTCTGGAATTCATGGAAAAACTTCCCATTGAGAAATTCTATGGGATTGGAAAGGTGACGGCCAACAAAATGCACGAACTTCACATTTATACGGGAAAGGAATTAAAGCAAAAATCACTAGAAGAACTGACACGCCTTTTCGGAAAATCCGGAAATTATTATTATAATGTCGTGCGCGGAATTCATCACAGTGAAGTAAAACCTCATCGCATCCAGAAAAGTGTGGCAGTTGAAGAAACCTTTTGGGAGAATCTGGTGGATGAAGAATCTGTTTTCAAGCAGTTGCAAATCATCAGCGAAGAATTAGAAACCCGACTTTCTAAGAAAGAAATCAAAGGAAAATCTCTCACCCTGAAAATTAAATATAAAGATTTCACCGTTTATACCCGCAGCAGGACGCAGGAAGTTTATTTCGACAATGCGCAGGATTTTTACGAAACGGCACAAAAACTTTGGGAACTACGGCCTTTTGACAAACCTGTTCGGTTACTGGGACTATCGCTTTCTAATTTAAATACACAGGAGAAGAAACATATTTCGGTGCAGCTGAAAATACCTTTCGAGGAATTTGAGTAGGGCTGAATCAAGAATGCAATTCAGTACGGATTAAATTAATTTCCCTTATGAACAGAAACCATATCATTAAAAAAATAATGTAAAAAATTTCTGCCCTATTTAAAATAAATTTTTTTAGGCGCTTTTCTGCATTCAGTAAGAATTCGCTTCTCCCACACTGAAACTTTGTTGAATTATACGTCACTTCTTATCATAGGTCAATCTCCGTCTCGATTGGGCGCTTTATTTTTGCACCCAGATAACAATTAAATATATAAAAATGAAAAAAGTATCAATCTTGGCGCTTTCAGTGGCTCTTGCTGTAGTATCATGTAAGGAATCAAAAACGGACACAGCTACTTCTACTACAGAACAAACCGTGGCTGAACACAGCGAAGAAACCTTCAACGTAAATACAGACAACAGCATGGTAAAATGGACTGCTTACCACAAAGGCGGTTTAAACCCAAGATTTGGAACGACCAAAACAACAGGTTTGCTTTCTGTAGAAAACGGAAATCTTATTTCCGGTAGTCTGGTTTCTGATATTAATACCTTAACTACAGATGCGAGCTCGGTAGATCCTGCGATCACCGAAGGAAAAACTTCTTCAGATCTTGACACGCATTTGAAAAGTGCAGACTTCTTCGATGTTGCAAAATACCCAAGTGTGAAATTTGACATTACCAAAGTAGAAGATCTTCCTGCAGGTACAGTAAGCAAAGTAGAAGGAGCAAACAAACAGGTAAGCGGAAATTTGACCATCAAAGATAAAACTGTAAATGTTACTTTCCCGGCGAAAGTTGATATCACTGCAGATAAAATAAATTTAGTTTCCAAATTCACGATTAACAGACAGGATTGGGGCTTAGCGTATGGCGCAGAAGGCGATCCAAAAGACTGGATGATTTCTCAGGAAGTTGATCTGGAACTGAATATTGTCGCAAACAAATAGTTTTTTTTATAGTTTATTACTTTAAGCCGCAATTTTAGCGGCTTTTTTCATTTCTAATGGTTAGCGGTTCCTAATATCTTTTAAGATTAAAATTCTTCCGAACATATTTAATAATTCTTCTCACACCTGAGCCTAATTAGGAAATTTTATAAACTAATTGGTTAAAAATAAGGTCCGAATTGAGTAAGTTCCTCATACCAAAAATCGTATTCTCCAATTTAAAAAAGAGAAACTTCATAATATAGTATCTTTGAATAACTAAGGAATACTTATTAATAATCAAAATCGGGATGGTTTTTGCTCCTCCATTTCAAAATTTATAAACGATGAACCCAACCATGATCCAATTTTTCCATTGGTACGCTGATGGAAATGCCAAATTATACGATCAGATAAAAGATTCGGCAAACTATTTAAAAGAATTAGGAATTTCTGCGGTCTGGTTTCCGCCGGCTTATAAAAGTGCAGGTGGCGGTTATTCAGTAGGTTACGATCCGTACGACTTATTTGACTTGGGTGAATTTGACCAAAAAGGAACAGTTGCAACAAAATATGGAACGAAAGATCAATATACAGAAGCCTGTAAAACTCTTCAGGAAGAAGGAATTTCGGTTATTGCTGATATTGTGTTGAATCACAAAGCGGGTGGCGACGAGAAAGAAAAATTTCACGCCGTAAAGGTCGATCCGGAAAACCGCCAGCAAAACATTTCAGAACCTTTTGAAATAGAATCATACACGAAATTCACTTTTCCGGGCAGAGGAGAAAAATATTCCGATTTTAAATGGAATTTCCAATGCTTTTCCGGTGTTGATTATGCGGAAGGTCAGGAAGAAGGAATTTTTCAAATTATTAATGATTATGGAGATGGCTGGGAACCCATGATTGATGATGAAAAAGGAAACTACGATTATTTGATGTACAATGATGTAGATCATCGCAATCCATTTGTACGCGAAGAGCTGAATACCTGGGGAAAATGGTATCATGACCAGATTCATTTCGATGGAGTGAGACTGGATGCGGTGAAACATCAATCTCCGGAATTTTATCAGGAATGGCTTTATACTTTAGGGGCAAATACGGGGAAAAATATTTTTGCTGTTGGCGAATATTGGGCTCCAGGAGAAGTAACGCTGCTGGAAAAATATATTGAGGCCACGAAAGGATCGATGAGTCTTTTTGATTCCTCGCTGCAACATCACTTTCACGAAGCTTCTCTTGCAGGAGCAGATTACGATTTGCGCACCATCTTTGATGAAACTTTAACTTTGAGCAACCCACTTTTATCGGTAACATTAGTTGATAATCACGATACGCAACCCTTGCAGGATCTAGAAGCTCCGGTTGAAAAATGGTTTAAACCTTTGGCTTATGCTTTAATTTTGTTGAGGCAAGATGGTTATCCTTGTATTTTCTATCCCGATTTATTTGGGGCTCACTACACTGACAAAGACAAAGAAGGAAATGACCAGGAAATATTTTTAGATAAAGTAGAAAAAATTGAAGAACTTTTGAAAGCACGACAACTTTTTGCATATGGCGTTCAGCGCGATTATTTTGAAGACGCAAACTGTTTGGGCTGGACTCGCGAAGGTGATGAGGAACATAGCGGTTGTGCTGTGGTCCTGAGCAATAAAGATTCCTATACAAAACCTATGGAAATGGGTGTGCAATATGCCGGACAAAACTTTTATGATTTCCTCGGATGGTTTGAGGAGAAAGTGACCATTGACGAAAACGGTTGGGGAAATTTCCCGGTTCCGGCAGGAAACGTTTCCGTTTGGGTGGCAGAATAACTGTAGAATTTCTTCGTCCTATCATTTTTCAACCTGAACATTTATTTTAAGTGAAAAACATCATTATTGAAGGAAAACATATTACCGATATTGAAACATTTTATAAAGAAATTAACCGTGTTTTTATGCAAAATGAAGACTGGGATATTTCTCAAAGTTTAGATGCGTTCAATGATCTACTGTATGGTGGATTCGGAGAAATTAAAGGCAACGAACCCCTCCAACTAATTTGGAAAAATTTTGAAGAAAATAAAAAGCAGCTCGGTTTTAATGCGACAAAAACTTTTTATGAAGGCAAGCTGCAGGCACCCGAAACATACAACATTGATTTTGTGAGGGAAAAGATAAAAGAATTAGAATCAGGAAAAGGACGGACGTATTTTGAAATTATTCTGGAAATTATTTCAGACCATTCCAACATCAATTTAACTGCGTTGTAAAAATTGTTAAGAAAATATTAAAAATACCTAATCACTAGAATAGTGGAATTTTTAGGTTTAAATTTGTTAGACAAAAAATAAAATAAATGAACGATAATTCAAATATAAAAGCTTTTGGAGCTGCCTCCAAAGATGAAGACTTAAAAGAAATGACGATCGAACGCAGAAGTTTGCAACCGAAAGACATTGAAATTGATATTTTATATTGTGGTGTTTGCCACAGCGATCTTCATACCGCCAGAAATGACTGGGGCGGCACAAAATATCCGGCCGTTCCCGGACACGAAATTGTTGGTAAAATTACCAGAGTGGGCAACGAAGTCACCAAATTTAAAGTGGGCGATTTAGCCGGCGTTGGGTGTTTGGTCGATTCATGTAAAGAATGCGAAAGTTGCAAACAGGATCTGGAACAGTATTGTTTAAATGGTTCCACCGGAACTTATAATGGGAATGATAAATATTTAAATCAACAAACTTTCGGCGGATATTCGGAAAAAGTTTTGGTGACGGAAGATTTCGTACTAAAAATTCCGGAAAATTTAGATTTAAAAGCGGTTGCTCCACTATTATGTGCGGGAATTACAACGTGGTCTCCTTTGAAACACTGGAACGTAAAAGAAGGAAGCAAAGTAGCCGTGGTCGGATTAGGCGGATTGGGGCACATGGCGATCAAACTGGCAAAAGGTTTAGGCGCCGAGGTTACTTTAATATCCCGAAGTCCAGACAAAATTCAGGATGCATTGGATCTTGGAGCCCATTCAGTTGTCATCTCAACCTATGAAAATGAGATGAAAGCAGCGGCAGGAAAATTCGATCTGATCATCGATACCGTTCCTTATGACCATGATATCAATCCTTATCTGGCGACACTCAACATTAGTGGAACGCTTGTTTTGGTAGGTTTTATTGGTCAAATGCAAGATGCACTATCAACTCCTCCTATGATTCTGGGACGACGTTCTGTAGCAGGTTCAGTAATTGGTGGAATTAAAGAAACGCAGGAAATGCTTGATTTCTGTGGGGAAAATAATATTTTACCTGAAATCGAAATGATCAACATGCAAGACATTAATAAAGCGTACGAAAGAATGTTGAAAAGCGATGTTCGTTACCGATTTGTGATTGATATGCAGTCTTTGAAAGTTTAATTTTGAACCACAAAGTCACAAAATTTTTTATTACTATTAATGTGAAATTGCACTACTGATAATTTCACAAATTGGTAAATTCAGTATTTTTAAAATAGAAAATCCGGTTGAGTTTCAGCCGGATTTTTTATTTCTATTTCAATATCTCGTTTGCTACTTTCTGTGTTCCATCAATCGGTTCCGTTATTTTCAATTGCAAGATATCGGTCACGATTGGATAAACATTAACATTTTGAAATTCACCAAGCTTTTTACTTTCTTTAAAGGCGGGACCAAAAGCAATGAATGCAGCTTTCATTTCCGGAACTTTATACGGATTATAACCATGTTTCCCTGCTGAGGTTTTTTTATCTTTTTCTAAAAATATTTTCGGTGCGTTTGGAATAAGAATAATTTGACCAATCCTGTTGTAACGATCATCCTTTTGACCGAACTTAAGTTTCTTAGGAAATCTCTTGTCGAGATAAACTTTATAATCCGGTGTTCTGTTTTTCTTCAGTTCTTTAAATGCAGCTTTTACATCATCAGGATTTTTTACTACTATACGCAATAAGGTTTGGGAATTATAAAAATCAAATCGAGTTTTATCAAAAAGCATTTCGGGAATTTCGAGTGGATGTTGAGTATCTACCGCAATCATTCCATGATCTGCCACGAAGATAAAGTTCACGTTTTTCAGTCCCAACTGATCTACTTGATCCACCAGATTCCCAATGGCATCATCAATCAAATGAACAGCTCTCTCTGTTTCTTTAGCATCCGGTCCGAAATGATGACCACTTCCATCGACTTCAGGGAAATATAAGCTTATAAAATGCGGACGGCGATCTTCAGGAAGCTTTAACCAATCGATTACCTTATCAACCTTCTGCTGAGGCGAAAATTTCTCATGATAATGGTAATAATAAGTAGGTCTCACTTTACCTGCATCACTCGCAGAACCTACCCACATCATCGAAGCAGAAAGCGTTCCCTGTTTTTCGGCCAAACTCCAAAGCGGTGTTCCGCCGTACCAGGAGCCATCTTCCGCGTTTTCGGCACTGCTCATTTTATAGAACTTTTCCCTTTTATAATCGTAGAAAAAATTATCAATCAGTCCATGATGTGAAGGATATAAACCCGTAATCAAACTCCAGTGATTCGGAAAAGTGATTGAAGGAAAGCTGGGAATCATCGCTTTTGCAGAAACTCCGGATTGCGCAAGTCTCAAAAGGTTTTCAGCTTTATATTTTTCAGCGTAATCATACCGAAAACCATCAGCAGAAATTAAAATCACGTAAGGTTTTGAAAGAACTTCAGTTGAATTTATTCGATTCATATCCACGACTTGAGCAGTATCGGTTTGAGAAAAACCAATCAGAAAGCTCAGAATAAACAGCACAGAAAATATTTTTTTCATAATAGAGAATAAGAACAAAGTTATCAATTTAAAAAAGTTTTAAGTTTACTTGAAGTTTTAAAAATTTGCAATAAAGAAAAGCAAGATTAAAAGATTTACAACGTATTAGTTCTAATTAATATCAATATTATAAAATTTCTTTCTATTTGTTAAAAAATATTACATTTGTAAGGAAACTACTATTTAATATGAAAAAATTACTACTCTTTATATTTTACTTCATTTACCTTACTTCTTTTGCACAACTCGACCGCGAGCATTGGTTTGCCCCGATGTATGATGGTCAAAGCAACGGTAATCCGGAGCAATATCTTCATCTTTCAACCAATGAAACTACGCCGTTTAATGTGCAGGTTTACAGCAATAACGTGGTTGTTTACCAAAAAACAATTAGTAAAGGAGATCCGGGAGTCATCAGTATCGACAGGAGCTACATCATCACAGACTCTTATTTCGATATTCATAAAGTCGGAAACAAAGGACTTTATGTAAAAGCCGATAAACCTTGTTTTGCTAACCTTCGTTTTAAAGTCATCAATCATGCGGAAATTATCACTTCAAAAGGAACTGCCGGAATTGGAAAAGAGTTTTACACGGTTGTTGCTCCAAATGTTCAAAACAACAACAATCTTGGCTTCGCAGCGAGTTTTTTGGCGACTGAAGATAACACTAAAGTAACGGTCGGTAACTTCAAAAAAAATCTGACTTTCACAAATTATGGATCTGCAAACAGTTTTACATTTACTTTAAATAAAGGGCAAAGTTACATTATCGACGGACGTTCTACGAGTGCCGCCAATTTTAATGGCTTTATTGGAGCCACTGTGACTGCAGACAAACCTATTTCTATGAGTAATGGAAATTTTAATGGCCAATATGCCACAACAGATTCAGACGTTGGATCAGATATATTAATGGATCAATCCGTTCCTGTTGACAAATTAGGTGACGAATTTGTAATCGTAAAAGGTTATGGAGCAATCGGTAATAATATGGAAGGTGCAATCGTTGTTGCAACCGAACCAAATACATCGATTTACTTAAACGATTCTACTGTTCCTATCAAGACCTTAGCAACCAAAGGAGATTATTATCTGGTAAATGAATCCAACTATGTATTGCGGGGCAACAATCATTATAATCTGCATATTAAGACTGATAAAAATGTATATGTCTATCAACTGCTGGGCGGTGTGGAGTATGGATCATCATTTCTTGCGACAGGCGGTATGAATTATATTCCACCACTAAACTGTTATCTTCCGAAAAAAATTGATGAATTAAGCTATATCAGCAGAATTTCTCAAACTGATTCAGATTACACTTTCCTAACAAAATTAAATATCATTACTGCTAAAGGGGCTAATGTAAAAGTGAACGGTGTAGTCCCAAATTCTCAGTATGGACCTTACGATATCTCCACTATTTCAACAAATCAAAACTGGGTGACCTACTCCATTCCTGGTGTGGTAGGAAATATTACCGTAGAATCTGACAAAGCAGTCACTGCCGGAATTGCGAGTGGAAATAACGCTTTTGGTTATGGGGGTTATTTTGCAGGATTTTCAGCTATTCCCCTCATTCTTAAAACCGAGGGAGACTGTTTACAAAATTCGCCCCCAGTGAAGCTTGCAGTTACCGAAGGTTTTGATTCCTACTTATGGCTTATAGAGGTTAATGGTGTTTTTCAGCCTGCACCCGTAACTGCGGAACATCCATCCAATTCTCAGTTTGAATATTACCCTACCCAAGCCGGAATTTATGCGGTTGAAGTTCAGCAGGGAATCTGTGCAAAAATACGGACGGGATCCTATAAATTCTACAATTGTACCACCTATACTAATTATGATTATAAGAGCTGCGGAAATGAAACCATTATCCCAGCTTTTGCCTTAAGTTCTCAAACTGTTAATCCAGCTACGGTTCAAATCGTAACTCAACCAACGAAAGGAACAGTGACTATAGCTCCTGATGGTAAGGTAATATACAACGCAAATGCAGATGCGAGTGGATTGGATACTTTCAAATTTACATTTTGTGGCGTCGGAAGTATTCCTGATTGTGAAACGGTGCAGATCACCATTAAAATGATTGAAAAAAAAGATGCTGTTTTGCAGGAATGCTCTGTAAATGGAATTGCAACCTACAAATTATCTAATGCAGCTGTGAGTCCGGATATCGATATCAGCAAAACGTATTTTAAAACTGAAAATGGAGCGTTAAATGATATTGCTGCAGATAAAATTCTCGATTTCGATAATTATTCTACGGCAGACACTTCCGTTTATGTGCGAATTAAAAATACGTTAGGATGTGTTGTCGTTGCAAAGATCGATTTAAAATCAAAGTTAGCCCCCGAGGTAAGAGAAAATCTTTATACCGCAGTACATTGCGACGAAGATATTGACCAGAAAATTGATGGAGTATACAAAGTAAATCTAGCTTCGATTACACCGATTGTTTTAGTACAGGCTTCTAATTTTGTAGTAAAATACTATGATGATCCTATAAAAGCAGATGCTGGTGGTGGCGATAATATCACCGGAGTTTATAGCTTTACCGCCGACCGTTCGGTGTGGATCCGCGTTGATGCTCCCAATGGTTGCGGCCCGGTGATTAGAGAAATTAAGTTGAAAACAGGAACGAAACTGACAATTACAGATTCTGTATCAATTGTAAAATGTGATGATGATTTGAATAATTCAGAAAATATAAAGCTTTCAGATTACACGGGTCTTTTTACACCTGATCCAACGGTTGAAGTAAATTTCTATAAAACCCTCGCCGATGCACAAACTAATACCCCAACGACTGCTGACGAACAGACCATTTCCGGTACAGGCACGTTCTATTATCGGATTAAAAGTGGGGCATTCTGTGAAGTAATTGGAATATTAAATATCACCCTGAGAGGATCTACACCTACCGCATTAGAAGACAAATACTTTGTTTGTGAAGGTGGCTCGATTCCCCTCAAGGCTGAAGGTTCATCGGTTTATAAAGCATGGGTTTGGGAAAAAGGAGGTACGGTAATCTATACCACGCAGAACGCATCTTTGAGTGCGGGAGTTTACAAGATTTCATTTACCGATCTATCTGACTGTGTCTTCACCAAAAACATTACCGTAGTTGCTTCTCCAAAACCCCAATTGAACATAGCGGCGTATAATGCGACGGGCTGTGATATCGACTTTGATGGAAATAGTGATCCGATCAACTTTAACAGTATTACTCCGGTTATTGTTCCAAATTTCGCGGCCAATCCGGGGCTTTTTAATGTGAGATATTATTTAGTGGAGAGCGATCGTGATGCGGGAAATAACAACACCATCCCTAATCTTACCAATTGGACATTCTCCGCCGAAAAAACGGTTTACGTTAGAGTAGAATCACCGTACTGTACTTTTATTCCGGGAAAAATCAATTTTAAATTCGGAAATAAACTGCCGGCAAAAACTTCAATTACAACGAAAGAATGTGATGATGATTTAGATGGTGAATTATCGGTTAATTTGATGAACTACATTTCAAGATTCACTTCAGAAAATGGAGTTAAAGCCGACGCTTTTGCTACACTGGAAGATGCTCAAAATAACCTTAACAAGATTACAAATCCCGTCACCATTAAGCAATCAGGAACTTATTATTTGCGCTTAAATAAAAATCCCTACTGTGATGCTATTGGACAATTAAACATTACCATTCAGATTCCTGAAATCTCAGACCTGTTGGTTGATAAAGAAATTTGTTCCGGCACGACCACAAGCCTTGATGCAGGACCTGGCTTTGACACTTATCAATGGAGTTTTAATAATTTTACAACGCCCTCCATTACCGATGTTCCTGTTGGAGAATATTGGGTTGATCTCACCAAGAATGGATGTACATACAGACAAAATGTATCTGTAAAAGCGGTCGATTTACCAGAAATTACAAGTATTGAAATCAAAGGTTCTACCGTCACGGTTAATGTAAGTGGCGGTAACGCTCCTTACCAGTATTCGTTGGATAGCCCAAATAATTATCAACTTTCAAATATTTTCACAAATGTAAAAGGAGGTGATCACAGGGTTTATGTAATTTCAAAAGACGATTGTAATCCTGTTTTTGAAGATTTTAGTGTGATTGAAGTTTACAATGCGATCACTCCAAATGGCGATGGAATTAACGATTTCCTTAATCTTTCAGGGCTCCTGAAAAAAGACAACCCGATGTTACAAATTTTCGACCGGTACGGAAATTCGATGTTTAAAGGCGATAAAAATAACAATTTCTCCTGGGACGGAAAATCTGCCGGAAAATCCGTAGCCACCGGAAGTTACTGGTATGTGTTGCAATGGCAGGAACCAGGATCTCCAACGATTTCAAAATCAAGCGGCTGGATTTTGGTGAAAAGCAGGGAATAAGGTGAAATTATTGAGTCTTAAGTTCTATAGTTATCGAGGAAATTAGACTTTTCAATTAAATAAAACAATAATCGAAATTATAAGAATCCACAAAAAAACCTGAATTCGATATGAATTCAGGTTTTATATTTTAAGAGAAACTTTTTATAAGGCTTTAATTTCGTCCAGAACTTTGTAAGTTTCTTCCTTTAACTCTTCCAGACCTTCGTTGTTATATATAACATAATCAGCCAGTTTCACTTTGTCTTTTTCAGGCATTTGTCTCAACATGATGGTTTCAACTTCGCGATACGTTTTGTTGTCGCGATCCATCACGCGTTTCAGTCTGCAGTTATCATCCGCCGTCACCAAAACAGATTTAAAACAAGTTTCATTTAATTTCAATTCAAATAAAATGGCTGTTTCTTTAAAAACAAACGCTGTCGTTTGCTCAGATACCCATTTTTCAAAATCAACTTTCACCGCAGGATGAATCAGTGAATTGAGTTTCAACAATAATTCTTCGTCTTCGAAAACAAGATCACCTACGTATTTTCTATCATAGAAGCCACTTTCATCATAGGATTTTTCACCCAAGAGTTCTTTGATCTGCTGCTGAAGTTGTGGGTCATCATTCACAATTGTTTTCGCGCGGATATCGGAAAAATAAACAGGAAAACCTGCTTCTTCAATATATTTCGATACGGTTGATTTTCCGGAGCCAATTCCACCGGTTATTCCAATAATCTTTGTCTTTTCCCTGGGTTCGGGTTCAGGTTCTTCTTCTATCATAATTTTATTTTAATATTCTAATCTTAATAACCAAAAACTTCATTCATGCTGAAGGTTTCATCTAATCTAATTCCTTTCTCCGTCATTTTCAAACTCGCCAATTCGTTGTGCGCATCATGTTCAAAAAACAGTAAATATTCATTATCAACGCATTGTTTTAAAAATTTGGCTTTTTCTTCCATTGTTAAAAGTGGACGCGTATCATAACCCATTACATAAACCTGTGGAATATGCCCGACAGTCGGAATTAAATCTGCCGCAAAAACAATCGTTTTTTCCTGATACTGAATCACGGGAAGCATTTGTTTTTCGGTGTGTCCATCAACAAAAATAACATCCATTTTCAAATCTGGAGCAAAACCGTAATTCCCACTTTTCGGGGTTGGCAAAAAATTCAATTGTCCGCTTTCCTGCATCGGCAGAATATTCTCCTTCAAAAAACTTGCCTTTTCTCTCGGATTAGGTTCAGTTGCCCATTTCCAGTGTTCTTCGTTGGTCCAGAAGTGTGCGTTTTTAAAAGCAGGTCTGTAACCGGTTCGGTCGTCATTCCACTCGATCGCTCCACCACAATGATCAAAATGAAGATGCGTCAAAAAAACATCCGTAATATCTTCTTTTACAAAACCATATTTTTTCAGGTTTTTATCCAAAGTATCATCGCCCCAAAGGGAGTAATGACCAAAGAATTTATCGTCCTGTTTATTGCCTAAACCACAATCGATGAGGATCAGTTTTTTACCGTCTTCCACCAAAAGTGAACGCGTTCCCAATTCAATCAAATTATTTTCATCAGCCGGATTTGTCCGTTGCCAAAGCGTTTTCGGCACCACACCAAACATGGCACCACCATCTAATTTAAATTTTCCGCACTGTATAGGATAGAGTTTCATAAAATTTTAATTTTTTATCTTGATATATTTTTAGCGCAACGATCCGCAAAGACTTTCATACATGCACTTCCCTTTTAAGAGCGCTAAGGCGTTTCACTCAGCGAAGTAACAGTATTCTATAATTTATTAGCTATTCTTTTAACACCATCTTTAAACAATAATGAGTGAAAGTTTAAAATCATTCCCAGTTTAAATCCTGTAATTCTTAAATAATTTAAAAGTTGATAGGTATGATAACTATTAATCTCAGGAACAGCTTTAATCTCTATTACTACTTTATTCTCAATTAATAAATCCAATCTAAAAAGCCTTTTCAATAATCAATCCTTCATATTCAACTGAAATGTCTTTTTGTTTTTCAACTTTTAAACCGTTCCTCTTTAATTCATAAACCAAACATTCTTCATAAACCGCTTCATACAATCCAATTCCAAGTTTACGATGAATTTTTAACCCCGACTCAAATACAACTTTTAAAATTTCATTTTCATTCATATTTCAGGGATTTACTTGTAACTAATTTACTCAAGCCTTGGCTAAGTGAAACGCCTTTGCGACCAAATAATAACAAATATATTAAAATTTCTTTGCGCCTTTTGCGTTAAAAATGATTAATGATCTTTTATTCCATTATCTAAAGTCTAAAATAGTTCATCCGGTCTTTTCGGAATCGAAATATTCAAATGTTTATACGCTTTCTCCGTCACTTCTCTTCCTCTCGGTGTTCGAATAATAAAACCTTCCTGAATCAAAAACGGTTCATAAACCTCTTCCAGAGTTTCCGGATTTTCTCCAATCGAAGTAGCCAACGCAGAAATTCCCACCGGTTTCCCTCGGAAGTTCTCGATCATCACGCGCATAATTCGATTGTCCATGTCATCCAATCCAAATTCATCAACATTCAAGGAGTTTAAAGCATATTTCGTAATATTAATTTCAATTTCGCCATTTCCTTTAATCTCCGCGAAATCCCGAACCCTTCTCAAAAGTGCATTTGCAATTCTGGGCGTTCCACGACTTCTTCTCGCGATTTCCATAGCCGCATCTTCATAGATTTTAATATCTAAAACCCGCGCACTTCTTTCAATGATCATTGATAAAAGTTCGATCGTATAATATTCTAATCTCGACTGAATTCCGAATCTCGCCAACATTGGTTTTGTCAACATCCCACTTCTGGTCGTTGCTCCAACCAAAGTAAAAGGATTTAACCCAATCTGAACACTTCTCGCATTCGGACCGCTTTCCAGCATAATGTCGATTTTATAATCTTCCATCGCTGAATATAAATACTCTTCTACAATCGGCGAAAGTCGGTGAATTTCATCGATAAAAAGAACATCATTTTCTTCTAAATTCGTGAGTAATCCAGCCAAACTTCCGGGTTTATCCAAAACAGGACCTGAAGTTATTTTGCAGCCAACTCCCAATTCATTTGCGATAATATTTGCTAAAGTTGTTTTTCCCAATCCCGGAGGACCGTGTAAAAGAACGTGATCAAGAGCGCCACCACGGTTTTTCGCAGCTGCGACAAATACTTCCAAATTATCCAAGGTTTTGCGCTGTCCCGCAAAATCCTGAAAACTTTGCGGACGGATTTTCTCCTCATGCATTAATTCATCTTCGGAAAAATTCTCTTTATCTGGGTGTAAGAAATCTGACATTGTACTATTTGAAATCTTTCAAAGATAATATATTTACAACAAAACGTTTAAAAGCGGACTGCAAAAAATTTTTTATAATTGAAAAACGGTTTATATTTACTTCCTATGAAATATGTAATTATTTTCCTCACTTTTTTACCGGCTTTCTACCTTGGTCAAATGACGACAGATCGACCCGGAGAGGGAACGGCCAGTGACATCGTTGCGCCAAAAACCATTCAGTTAGAAAGTGGAATTATATATCACAGAAGCGGAAAAGGATTTACATCGGATCACCTTCTTCGTTTTGGTCTAACTGAGAGATGGGAAGTTCGACTGCAAACTAACCAAGATTTAAGTGACTCATCAGAAAGTACTTATGGTTTTTCTTCAAATTTAATTTCCTCGCGGGAGAGGATTTTGAACCTTCGCTCACTTTGATCGCAGATTCCGATTTCCACTTTAAAAACTATTCCTTCATATTAGCCTCAGATAAACAACTCACAGAAAACTTCGGCAGCTCCTTGGGAACCGGCTTTGTGAAAGAAGACGATGACGATTTTTATTTTCTTTCTTTTGGTCTGGATTATAGTTTGGGGGAACGGTGGGCAATATTCGGCGAATATTATGGTTATTTCAACTCAACACTATCTCCCGAACATGGCTCCGATTTTGGCATTACTTATTTAGCATCTCCCCGACTGCAACTGGATTTATCGTTAGGAAGTACTCTTCGAAATATTTCTGATCAATATTTTTTAAGTACCGGAATTTCTTATCAGTTCAGATAAAAGAGCAATTCATTCGAGTTAGATAAAGCTTTTATCAACTTCATATAATACAGATTGTGAAAATCGATTTAATTCGCCTTTTCAACTTGATATTTAATCGCTAAAACACGCACCATTTGAAATCCTAAAGTCGTAATTTTGTGCGAATATGTTTTCAACACCTCAAAAGCAAAGAATTGCCCTATCGTCCTATTTCTTTTTATCAGGACTTTGTTTTTCTACCTGGGCTTCCAGAATCCCCACCATCAAAGCAATTTTTAATCTTACGGAAGGAGATTTAGGAAATCTCTTAATGATCATGCCTGCAAGCGCGATTATCGGAATTCCTCTTTCGGGTTGGTTGGTCGCAAAATATGACAGCCGAATTCCTTTGCAATTTGCCAGCGTACTTTTTCTGCTGTCTTTATTTTCGATTGGTTGGGGTTTTTCATTGGTTGGACTTGTAATTTCCCTGGTTGTATTTTCAATAGCGCTCCGAATTATTAATGTCGCAATTAATACACAATCACTTTCTATTCAGGAGAAATTCGAGAAGAGAATCATGGGGAAATTTCACGGGGTTTGGAGCATTGGTGGTATTGCGGGTGTACTTTTTTCAACAATCATGATTAAATATGAAGTCTCGATATTTTGGCACTTTTTGATAACCATGCTGTTTGGGCTTTTAATAATTATCGGCATGTTTCCTTTCCTCATCAAAAATGATAAAGCCAAAACAAGCAACCCTTTTAAATTTCAAAAACCCAGCAAATACATTTCCCTACTTGGTTTCATCGTCTTTTTCGCCGCAGTTTGTGAAGGCGGAATGTATGACTGGAACGGCGTTTATCTAAAAGAAATTGTTAACCAGGAAGTTTTCACGTATGGATATTTACTGTTCATGGTATGTATGACGATTTCCAGATTAACCATTGATAATTTGATGAGTCGATTTGGAATGCAGAAACTGTTCATCACAAGTTCAGTTCTTATCGTTTCCGGAGTTCTTCTTGCAATACTCTTTCCCTTTCTTGTGCCCGTTCTTATTGGATTTTGCATGGTAGGATTTGGAGTCTCCGGCCTTTTTCCAATGACGTTTATTCTTGCCGGTAAAGCAAAAAAATATTCGGTTCCGATTGTGATTTCGATTATCAGCACGTATTCTACGGTCGGTATGTTTTTAGGCCCGCCAATTATTGGTTATCTTGCAAGTGCCTTTGGATTGCAAAAAGCATTTATCACTTTTATTGTCGCTGGATTAATGTTTATTCCACTTTCCAAAATGGTTTTTGATCATTTAAAAAAGACCAGTTAGATATTTTAAAATTAATATCTAATTAGGTTTTGAAGTCTTTTATTTTAAATTTGAAAATATTTTAAAAACTATCCTCATGAAATTAATCGGTCCTTTCAAACAAATTGTTACACTTGCCAATCTTCCTTTGCGTGGAAAACTTTCAGATGATCAACTCGAAATTATCAATGATGGCGGACTTTTAATTAAAGATGGAAAAATAGAAACCGCAGATTCTTTTCAAAAATTAAAAGATCAATTTCCAAATATAGAAGTCGAAAATATAGAAGGTGAACAAATCTGCTTGCCGGCTTTCGTAGATTCTCACACGCATATTTGTTTTGGGGGAAACCGCGCCAATGACTTTGCCATGCGAAATGCGGGAAAAACTTATTTAGAAATCGCCGAAACTGGCGGTGGAATCTGGAGTTCGGTTCAGCATACAAGATCGGCGAGCGAAGAGGAATTATTAAAAACAACTTTAGAAAGAATCAACTTCTTGATTTCACAAGGAATTACTACGATTGAAATAAAATCCGGTTATGGTTTAGATGTTGAAAGTGAACTGAAAATGTTGCGTGTCATTAAAAAAGCACAAACATTTACACAAGCGACTTTAATTCCAACTTGTCTTTCTGCGCATTTAAAACCCAGAGATTTTGAAGGAAGTTCACAGGAATATTTACAATATATTATTGATGAAATTTTACCCAAAGTAAAAGAAGAAAATCTAGCAGAACGAGTTGATATTTTCATTGAAAAATCGGCTTTTTTACCCGAAGAAAGCAAAGCGTTTTTATTGAAAGCAAAAGAATTAGGTTTTGAAATTACCGTTCACGCGGATCAATTTACTTCAGGAAGTTCAAGAATTGCCGTGGAAGTTGGTGCAAAATCAGCCGATCATTTGGAAGCAACAATTGATGAAGATATTGAATTTTTAGCGCAGTCAGAAACAGTCGCAACTGCACTTCCGGGAGCGAGTTTAGGTTTGGGAGAAAAGTTTACGCCAGCCCGTAAAATTTTAGATGCAAATGGAATTTTAGCCATCGCATCCGATTGGAATCCCGGTTCTGCACCGATGGGAAATTTAATTACTCAGGCTAGTATTTTAGCGACTTTTGAAAAATTATCCACGGCTGAAGTTTTAGCGGGAATTACTTTCCGTTCGGCTTTCGCTTTGAGTTTAGAAGATCGCGGAACTCTAGCAAAAGGAATGAAAGCAGATTTCGTTACTTTTAAAACAGATAATTTCCAGAATGTACTTTATCATCAAGGAAGTTTAAAAGCGGAAAACGTTTACATTGACGGTGAAAAGTTTTAAAAAAATCTTATCTTTAAACCATAAAATTCAGATCAATGAGCAACTTAGATATGTGGGAAGTTTTTATACAAACAAAACCGGGACTTTCCCATAAACACGCAGGAACTGTGCAGGCAGCAACGGCGGAAATGGCACTACAGGCAGCGAGAGACGTTTACACGAGAAGAATGGAAGGAACCTCAATTTGGGTCGTTCCAAGTAAATATTTGGTGACTTCGGAAGGAATTGATAAAGAAGCATTCTTCGATCCGGCCGATGATAAACTCTATCGCCACCCGACTTTTTACGAGATCCCTAATGATGTGAAAAATATGTAAAATAGACGGATAGATAATAGACTAAAAGATGATAGACATCTGATTTAGTGATTGGTGATAATAATTTAGAAAAGTCACTATTCACTTTTAAATTGACTATTTACTATTCTTGGCTCTTTTTACTTGGCTCTTAAAACAAAATAAATGAATCCACTTTTTAATTATACTTTAAAATTAGCCGATGATACTTTGATTTTTGGTCAAAGGTTGGGCGAACTTTGCGGACAGGGACCTTATCTGGAAGAAGATATCGCCTTGACGAATATCGCTTTAGATTATCTCGGACAGTCTAATAATTTTTATAAATACGCCGCACAAATTCAGGATCTTGGAAAATCAGAAGACGATTTGGCATTTTTGCGTTTGGAAAAAGAATATCTGAATTGTCAGTTGTCGGAACTTCCGAATGGTGATTATGCAAATACGCTTTTGAAAGTGTATTTCTTTTCGGTTTATCAGAAAATTCTTTATACCGAATTAATGAAAAGCAGCGACGAACAACTTTCTGCGATTGCTGAAAAATCTTTGAAAGAAGTAAAATACCATTATACGCATACTTCAACCTGGATTAAAATGTTTGCTGGCGGAACCGAGGAAAGCAAAACCCGGTTGAAAAACGCGGTTGAAAATCTTTGGGAATATACGGTGGGAATGTTTGCAGAAACTCCGGGCGAAGAAGATCTAGCAAAATTAGAAGTTGTTCCGAACGGAAAAGATATTCACGAACTTTGGACTAAAACAGTTACAGAAGATTTGCAAAATTTCGGCATAGAAATTCCAGAAAATGATTTTATGCAAAAAGGTTCCCGAACTGGTTATCACACCGAATATTTCGGTTATATTTTATGTGAATTGCAATACATGCAAAGAACTTATCCGAACTGCGCTTGGTAATATTAGTTGATAGTTGATAGTTGATAGTTGATAGTTGAAAAATTATTGATTATAAACTTGGATGAACTTTTCAAAGGCATAATTTCACATTAATAATCATAAAACTTTTGTGCCTTTTGTGGTTAAAAAAATATAAATCCCGTGGTTAATCAAGCAAACTTATTAGAGATACTTTCCCAAATTCCCGATCCCGAAATTCCCGTTATCAATATTGTGGAACTCGGCATTGTTCGGGAAGCAAAAATGATTTCCGATAACGAAGTAGAAATCGTGATTACGCCTACTTATTCGGCGTGTCCGGCGATGTTTAATATTGAAGAGGACATTGTTAAACTCTTTAAAGAAAAAGGAATTCAGGCGAAAGTGATTACCAAAATCTCTCCCATTTGGACGACCGATTGGATTACCGATGAAGCGCGGGAGAAACTTCGCGTTTACGGAATTACGCCACCCGAAAAAGGAAATCACGAAGATCATTTAAACGTTCCGAAAAAATGTCCAAGATGTGGTTCTATTAACACGAAGCAAATCAGTCGTTTCGGTTCTACCCTTTGCAAAGCCAGTTATCAATGCAATGATTGTCTGGAACCTTTCGATTATTTTAAATGTCATTAATTCAATTTGAAAATGTGCTAATTTGTAAATTTGATGATTTAAGAATCGTTATTCAGAGCATTATTTTAAATATAATTAATCGTTTATCTTTGTTAAAATCCTTTTTTTAAACGGAAAAATCCAATCACATTTTCAAATTTTAAAATTCTCAAATTAATTATATGTACACACAACTCGAAATAGAATCTCACCTGGATGGGAAACTGCAAATTGCCTATCTGAACGACGAAAAAACTTATAACAGTTTAAATAAAACTTTACTTTCTGAACTTAAAACTTTTATTCATGATGGAAGTCGGGATGAAAATGTTCGTTGTCTGGCGATTTCAGGTCGTGGGAAAGCGTTCTGTTCCGGACAAAACTTGAAAGACGCCATGTCTTTCAGCGATCCGGACGAAGATCGGGTTATTCAAAGAATAGTGATTGATTATTATAATCCTTTGGTGAAAGAAATTGCAAACGCCAGAAAACCTGTAATATCTTTGGTTAATGGTCCTGCAGTTGGTGCCGGAGCGATGTTAGCGTTAATCTGTGATTTTACCTTAGCGACTGAATCTTCATATTTTTCACAGGCATTCGTCAACATCGGATTAATTCCTGACACTGGTGGAACGTATTGGTTACCAAAACTTTTGGGCAGACAACAGGCAAATTATTTAGCGTTTACTGGTAAAAAATTATCCGCTACAGAAGCGAAAAATCTAGGATTGATTGCAGATGTTTTTCCAGATGAAAATTTCATGGAGAATGCAATGGAAGTTCTGACGCAAATTTCGAATTTACCAACGAAAGCCATTTCTTTAACCAAGAAAGCCTTCAATGAATCTTACGACAATACATTGAGTCAACAACTGGACGTAGAAGGAATATTGCAACAAACGGCGGCAGAATCAGAAGATTTTATGGAGGGAGTTTCAGCATTTTTAGAAAAAAGAACACCGGAATATAAAGGGAAGTAAAATAATTTGAAAATGAGATAATTTTAAAATTTGAGAATGATGAGAAATGATAAAGAAAATTTAATCGTTAATAAAACCTTTGATTTTGCTCTTCAGATTATCGAATTCTCCGAGATGTTTTTTGAACAAAAGAGATTCTCATTGGCAAATCAAATTTTCAAATCTGGAACTTCTATTGGTGCAAATGTGCGAGAAAGTCAGAATGCTGAAAGCAAAGCGGATTTCATTCATAAGATGAAAATTTCTGCAAAAGAAGCAGATGAAGTCGAATACTGGTTACTCCTTTGTAAACATTCGAAATATTTAACTTCTCCTAACGAAGAAATGTTTGATGATTTAAAAGCAATTCAATTGATCCTCTCCAAAATTATTTCAACATCTAAATCCTAATTATCAAATTAACACATTATCAAATTTTTAAATTAATCATATGAATATAGGAATTATCGGTTCTGGAACCATGGGAATTGGAATTGCACAAGTTGCTGCAACTTCTGGTTGTGAGGTTTTTTTGTATGATCAAAACTCAGCACAAACAGAAAAGTCTTTAGTAACTCTTAAAAAGGTTCTGGAAATATTGGTTGAAAAACAAAAAATATCTGCAGAGAAAAGCGAAGATATTTTTACTAAAATAAAACCTTGTTCGGAACTTCAGAATTTTAAAGATTGCGATTTGGTGATTGAAGCCATTATTGAAAATAAAGAAATCAAGACCAAAGTTTTTCAACAATTAGAAGAAATCGTTTCTGAGGATTGTATTATTTCGAGCAATACTTCTTCTATTTCGATTACTTCCCTTTCTTCAGAATTAAAGAATCCGAAACGTTTTATTGGAATTCATTTTTTCAATCCGGCTCCTTTAATGCCTTTGGTGGAAGTGATTCCTGGACTGTTAACCGAGAAAACTTTGGCTTACGACATTACAGCCTTAATGGAAAGTTGGGGAAAAAAACCGGTGATTGCGAAAGATGTTCCCGGATTTATTGTGAACAGAATTGCGCGTCCGTTTTACGGAGAAGCGTTGAGAATTGCGGAAGAGAATATCGCCACGCCGGAACAGATTGATGACGCTATGCGAACTTTGGGAAATTTCAAAATGGGACCTTTTGAACTGATGGATCTCATTGGAATTGATGTTAATTTCTCTGTCACAAAAACGGTTTACACAGATTATTTTTTCGACCCGAAATACAAACCGAGTTTGCTTCAACAAAGAATGAGCGAGGCCAAATTGCACGGACGAAAAACGGGAAAAGGTTTTTATGACTATTCAGAAAACGCTCAAAAACCTGCTCCCGAAAAAGACGAAGAATTGTACCAGGAAATCTTCATGCGAATATTATCAATGTTGATTAACGAAGCCGTAGAAGCAAAACGACTCGGAATTGCCAACGATGAAGCCATAGAATTAGCCATGCAAAAAGGCGTGAATTATCCTAAAGGTTTGCTGCAATGGGGATTTGATATTGGGTTTGAAAGAGTTTCTGAAACTTTGCAAAATCTTTATAACGAATACCAGGAGGAACGATACAGGCAAAGTCCTTTACTGCGTAAAATGCGTAATGTTTAATTGGTAATAGGCAATACTAAAAACTTAAAATCTCAATCACCCAAAAACTCAATTACTCAAAATGACTCCACACGAACTCGCTCAATATATGCTCAATCAGGATCACTTCTCACAATGGATGGGAATAAAACTCATCGAAGTTCGCGAGAAATATTGCCTGATTGAAATGCCTGTAAAACAAGAAATGATCAACGGATTGCGAACGGTTCACGGCGGCGTTACTTTTTCCCTCGCAGATTCTGCCTTGGCTTTTTCGAGCAATAATACGAATGAAGCCTCGGTTGCGCTACATTGTTCCATGAACTTTACAAAAGCAATTCGACTGGGAGATACTTTAACCGCAGAAAGTGTTTTGATTTCCGATACCAGAAAAACCGGAGTTTATGATATTTCGATTACGAATCAGCATAAAGTTTTGGTGGCTACATTTAGAGGAACGGTTTATAAAATTGATAAGAAGGTGACGGATTTGTAGATTCATTTTATAAAATATATTTTAAACTTCGAAACTATTTCGAAGTTTTTTATTTACAGAAGTTCCCATATTGGGAAATAGTTGTACATTTGTATTAAATCTATTGAAATTGAGAGTCATAGCAAAAAAGATTCTTCGTGAATTTTGGGAAAAACATAGTGATTGTGAGCAACAATTAAAATCTTGGTTCAAGGAAGCAAGCATTGCAGAATGGACTAACTCCAATGAAATTAAAACTGAATACCCAAGTGCTAGTATTTTAAATGATCAAAGAATCGTCTTTAATATCAAAGGAAAGCATTACCGACTGATTGTGAAAGTTAATTATGAATATCAAATGGTCTGGATCAGATTTATTGGAACTCACGCTGAATATGCTAAGATTGACGCAAACGAAATTTAAAGAAAATGGAAATAAAACCTATAAAAACAGAACAAGATTATAATCAAGCCTTGGAAAGACTTGAAGTAATTTTTGATGCAAAAAAAGGAACGAAAGAAGGAGACGAATTAGAAGTTTTAGGAATTCTAATTGAAAAATATGAAGATGATCATTTTCCGATTGATTTGCCGGATCCAATTGAAGCCATAAAATTCAGAATGGAACAAATGAATTATTCCCAAAATGATTTGGCAAAAGTGATTGGTTTAAAAAGTCGTGCGAGCGAAATTTTAAACAAAAAAAGAAAACTTTCTCTGGAAATGATCCGAAATTTACATGAAACTATGAAAATCCCAACTGAAGTACTTATTCAACCTTATTAATCATTGTAGTAAGTTTCAAAAAATCCTGGTCTGCAGCCCGACTTGAACGGAGCTCTTTTTAATTGGTGGCTGAGCTTGTAGAAGCCACCAATTAAAAAAGCGGGAGTGGAAGGCGGAAATGTCTGCCCAACTAAAGAGAATTATTACCAACCAATTTCGAGCAAAAATCAAACTTCAAAAACTATTTTGAAGTTTTTTTTATTTTAATGTAATATAAGTCGGAAATTAGTTGTCTTACTAATAGAAACAAAACAATGACTCACGAAATCTTTAAAAACACGGTATTCTGTCTCAAAGATGAGATGTATCGTTTTGCGAAAAGGTTCGTGATCAGCAGTGACGAGGCGGAAGATGTTGTACAGGATCTCATGATGAAATTCTGGCAGAAAAAAGAAGAACTCGCGAGTTTCAGCAACTTGAAATCGTATGCGATGAAGTCGGTGAAAAATGAATGCCTGAACCGATTGAAACACGAAGACGTGAAGATGGGTTTTGCAGATTTTCAAAAGCACAGAAGTGAGATTCATGAAGTAGAATCGAATAATATGAAAGATCAGATTATCGGTTTTATTAATGAACTTCCGGAGAAGCAGAAAGCCGTGATTCATTTGAAAGATGTGGAAGATTTCGATGTTGCGGAGATTTCTGAAATTCTGGAAATGGAACAAAACGCAGTAAGGGTAAATCTGATGCGCGCAAGACAAAAAGTGAAAGAGCAGATCCATAAACTAATGGATTTCGAAAACAGAATGATTGAAAGTATATAACAATTATTACAATGAAAAAAGATCAAACTCAAGATAAGTACAAGGAAATCACCAAAGAACTCAAGGAGGAGAAAATGAATTGGGATTTTGAAGATTTCCTGGAGAAAACAAAGCAGGAAGAGAAAGTTATTCCCTTAGTTCCCAAGACGAAAGGTGGTTCTTTCCCAAAAACATTTTGGATGGCGGCAAGTGTAATTTTGCTGGTATCAATCGGAATCTTCTTTAATTATGAAAGCGGAAATACAGTTTCTGAAAACGATCAACTGGTTCAGAATGAAATTAAAAAACAGAAAGACAGTTTTCACCAGGAATCTAATTTGGCAGTGAACACGATTTCTGATACTTTGAAAGTGACGTCTGACACTTTGGTCAGAGATTCCAGCGGAACGGTGGAGCAACTTTCTGAATCTACATTAATGGATCAAATTTTACCAAAAAGAGGCAGAATAAAAAAAGAACTTCGACCACGGTATGCTGAAGTAAAACAAAAGGAAATCCCCACTCCAACTTCGCCTGCTAAAAGACCAAAATACGAATCCAGTTACGTGATTATCAACGGTCAAAAAATTGAAAACGAACAGGAAGCGATTGACCTGACCAAATACTCCTTCCGAATTCTGTCTGAAAATGTTTCTAAAACAGTGGCTCAAACCGACCTTTTTAATGACTTTAAAAGCGAATATTAAATCAAAGGTCTCAAAAGAAACGTACGTAACATCAGTGAATAAATAATGCGTTTAGATCACCTTAAAAAAATATCATCATGAAAAAATTACTCATTATATGCACCCTCATCTTCTCTTGGTTCTTTCAGCTGAATGCGCAGAAAGATAAACTGAATCAACTTTTTGATAAATACCAGGAAGCAGAAGGTGTCACCTCCATTAAGATTGCAAAGCCTATGTTCAATATGCTGAACAAATTAAATATTGCCGACGATGAACTGGCGCAGATCAAACCTTTATTAAGTAAAATTAATGGGTTAAAGATTTTAATTCTTGAAAAACCCACATCCGATAAAAATATGGGCGGTGAAGCGCAACGACAATTAAACCTTTTCGAAAAACTGCAGTCTGATATTTCAAGTTCTCTAAAAAACCTAAAATATGAAGAGTTAATAACGGTTCACAGCAAAGATAATAAGATTAAATTCCTCTCTTCTGATGCGACAAACGGAATTCTTGATGATTTGTTACTTAGCATTAATTCAGATGGAAATACCGTTTTGATGATTCTCGACGGAAAAATCTCCATGGACGATGTCAATACCCTCGTTAACGAAGCGCAAAATTCCAGTCTGAAAAGTTCAATAATTACGGAAAATGTAACTTCAAATGGAACAACGCAGGTTAGAAATGTGGGCAAATTCACGGGAGTTTCCGTATCCAGTGGCATTACTGTTAACTTTACTCAAAGCAACAATCAGTCGGTTGTGGTAGATACCGATGCAAATTTACAGCAGAATGTGTATACTGAAGTTGAAAACGGAATCCTCGTTATCGCTGTTAGAAATAAGGAGAAACGAAATTTAAACTTCAAGAAACTATTGGTTACGGTGGAAGCACCCCGTCTTTCCTCCGTGAAGCTTTCTTCCGGATCGTTACTTACCACGCTGAATATGATTCAGGAGAACGATTTCACTGCTGACATTTCCTCCGGTGCAAATCTTATTGCGAATTTAAATATTAAAAATTCTACCGGCGTGGAAATCAGTTCAGGCTCTTCCATGCGAATGGATGTTGCAACCAAAAATTTCGAATTCGACGGAAGCAGCGGTTCCATGGCAACCGTCAATGGAAATGCCGAAAACACGACCATTAAAGCCAGTAGTGCTGCTGCCTGTAACGCTCAAAATTTAATCTCCAGAAATGGAACCGCGACAGCTTCTTCCGGTGCAAATATTAAAATGTATGTTACCGAGAATCTAAACGCCAGCGCAAGTTCCGGAGCATCCATCCGTTATAAAGGAAATCCGAAAAATTTAATGGGAGGCGGAAAAAGTGTAAGCGGAGGAAGTGTAAAACCTGAAAATTAAAATCATGAAAAAATTATATTTTTTATCCGCATTTACGCTTTTGCTTTTCTCAATGCAGTCGTGTATGGTCTCTAAAAATCCAAAAATGGACTTTTTTAAAAATCCTCACTATGATTATAAAGACGCACAATTTATGAGTATAAATGTGCCCATGTTTCTGGCAAAACCAATTGTTAAAAAGGCCTTGCGTGAAGATGGCGAAAGTGAAGAACTCATTAACCTCATCAAAAAAATATCGGATATTAAAGTGATGACCGTAGAAAACGGAAACCGGGAAATGATAGCAGATTTTGCAAAATACCTTATAAAAAACAACTTTGAAGAATGGATAACGGTCCGGAAAGATAAAGAAACCATCAACTTTCAGGCGAAACAGAAAGGCGAAGAAATCCGTAAACTCCTTATTACAATTGCCTCCGTAAGCGAATTAGTTTACGTAGATGTTTCGGGACGATTTACCGCCGATGACATTTCCAGGATCATTAACTATTCCGAAAATCACGACGTGACCAAAGCGCTCAAAAAATAAAATTAGATTTTCATTAAAAGTAGCTGCAATTATTTGCGGCTATTTTTTTTGGAGCCGTGAACCTGCTCTCGTTACTCGCTTTTTTTTGGCAGATCCGCCGCTTGGCGAATCCGCCAAAAAAAGAGCTCAAACATGCCACTCGATCAGGGCTATTAGGACTCGTTTTTTAAATAAATTTATGTTAACACAATGCATAAATTTTCATTTTAAATAAAAATAACTTAATTTTGCACAGAAAGTAAAGATGTCTATCCACAACAAAATCGTAGAAACTGCCATCACTTTCGATGACGTTCTTCTTATTCCTTCTTACTCAGAAGTTTTACCGAATCAGGTTTCCCTAAAATCAAGACTTTCCGATAAAATTACGCTCAATGCACCTATCGTTTCCGCAGCAATGGATACGGTAACCGAGGCAGAAATGGCCATTGCATTAGCAAGAGTTGGCGGTATTGGATTTATCCATAAAAACATGCCTATTGAAGAGCAGGCTGCCCAAGTTTACAAGGTGAAGCGGTCTGAAAACGGAATGATTTCTGATCCGGTGACTCTTACCAAAGATCACAGTTTAAAATACGCAAAAGATTTAATGGCCGATTATAAAATTTCCGGTCTACCTGTGGTTGATGAGGAAAACACTTTAATTGGAATTATCACCAATAGAGATGTGAAATATCAGGAAAACCTAGACGCAAAAGTAGAAGAATTGATGACGAAAGAAAAACTCATCACTTCGGACAAGTCTACAACACTGGAACAAGCCAAACAAATTCTCTTAAAAAACCGTATCGAGAAACTTCCTATCGTTGATAAAGAGTTCAAATTAGTAGGCTTAATTACCATCAAAGATATCGACAATCAATTGGAATATCCCAATGCCAACAAAGACAGCAATGGGAAACTAATGGTTGGTGCCGGCGTTGGAATTGGTGAAGATACGATCGAAAGAGTTACCGCTTTGGTAAAAGCTGGCGTTGATATTATTGCCGTAGATTCTGCTCACGGACATTCAAGAGGCGTTTTAGATAAAGTCGCAGAAATTCGTAGAAACTTCCCGGACCTTGATATTGTGGGTGGTAATATCGTTACTGCAGAAGCGGCTAAAGATTTAATAGAAGCTGGTGCCAATGTATTAAAAGTTGGGATTGGTCCAGGTTCTATCTGTACGACAAGAGTTGTAGCCGGAGTTGGTGTTCCTCAACTTTCTGCAATTTATAATGTTTTTGAATATGCGAAGACCAAAAATGTTGCAGTAATTGCCGATGGTGGAATTAAACTCTCTGGCGATATTGTAAAAGCCTTAGCTTCCGGAGCAAGTGCAGTGATGCTCGGTTCATTATTAGCAGGAACCGACGAAGCACCCGGTGAAGATATTATTTTCCAGGGAAGAAGATTTAAAGCTTACCAAGGAATGGGCTCACTGTCTGCAATGAGAAGAGGCGGAAAAGAAAGGTATTTTCAGAGTGAAGCTAAAAAATTCGTACCGGAAGGAATTGAAGGAAGAGTTCCACACAAAGGGAAATTAGAAGATGTCGTCTTTCAATTAACGGGAGGAATCCGTGCCGGAATGGGTTATTGCGGAACGAAAGATATTGAGACTTTACAGAAAGACGGAAAAATGGTCATGATTACAGGAAGTGGTTTAAAAGAATCTCATCCACATGATGTAATTATTACACAGGAAGCTCCGAATTACTCTTTGTAAATTATAAGGTTAATAATATAAATGCCGAAGCTTTGGTCTTCGGCATTTTTATGTTCAGACTTTCAGAAATTGTTATATTTACTTTTTAGAATAAACCTTATGAAAATTATTTATGCGGTTAGCGTATTGTTCCTGGTCCTTAGCTGTGACGCTTTACCGATGACCAATCCCGTATATCGGCCATACCCTTCTGCAAGTTCCTCAGGTTCCTCAACCAACGAAAATCAAGAATTTACTTCTTTGATGCAGAAAGATGCAATAAATAAAAAAAGAGTTACTGCAGAAGTTTTAACGTACCTTCTCAACGATACAGATCCAAAAGATTTAAGTACAGCAGCCGTGATTGAAAATACGTCAAACTGCAATATTATTCTAAGATTGGTAGGCATCAATTCCGACGAAATCTACAATTTACCCATCGCAAGACATTCAAAAAATCAATTTGTGGTAAAAAAAGGATCTTATACCTTAAAGTCTAAAATCTGTGGCGCAAATTATTATTCCCAGAAAAATCTAAGTGACCCACTCATATTGAAACTTTCTAATTAAATTTTAGAATATTTTTCTTTATATTTCCAGAGTAAATTTAAAATTAACCGCCTCAAATTGATATCTGATAAAACTCATACCTGAAAATTTTCAAATCTAATTTAAATCGGATAATTTGTCTTATTAAAAAACAGTTAAAATATTATCAAACATGAAACGAATTGCAACAACTTTTGCTCTGGCACTTTTAACAATGCAGGCATGCAAACAGAACCCTTCTGATACTTCAGGAAAAGCAGATAACTCTGCCATAGATATGAAGGTGAGCGGAGAAACTGAAACTCAGGCTAAAATAAATGCACCTATGGTTCCTGCTCCAATCGGAGACCGCGCTGCCAAAAAAGTCGTGGTACACTTAGAAGCTACGGAAGAAGAAGGTGTATTAGCAGATGGTGTAACTTATAAATTCTGGACTTTCAACAGTACAGTTCCGGGAACATTTATTAGAATCAGAGTCGGAGACGAAGTAGAGCTTCACCTAAAAAATGCAAGTAACAGTGTTATGCCGCACAATATTGATCTTCACGCGGTGAATGGTCCAGGTGGTGGCGCAGAAGCAACTAACGTAGCACCGGGGAAAGAAGCCATCTTCAATTTCAAAGCACTAAATCCGGGATTATTTGTTTACCATTGTGCTGCAGCTCCAGTTCCATTGCATATCGCGAACGGAATGTATGGTCTAATTCTCGTGGAACCAGAAGGTGGTTTGCCAAAAGTTGACCGTGAATATTACATTATGCAGGGTGAATTTTATACCAAAGGAAAAACGGACGAAAAAGGATTACAGGAATTTGATCAGGACAAAGGTTTAGACGAAAAACCAACCTACGTCGTATTCAACGGTAAGAAAAATGCTTTGATGGGTCCTGATGCTTTAGAAGCAAAAGTAGGTGAAACCGTACGTTTCTTTGTTGGAAATGGTGGTCCAAACTTGGTCTCTTCTTTCCACGTAATTGGAGAAATTTTCGACAGAGTTTATGTTGAAGGAGGAACAACGATTAATAAAAACATTCAGACAACTGTGATCCCAGCCGGTGGCGCTGCAATGGTTGAATTTAAAGTGGAAGAACCAGGAAATTACATCTTGGTAGACCACTCTATTTTCCGAGCCTTTAACAAAGGAGCAATTGGAACCTTGAAAGTAACAGGCGAAAAAAATCCGAAAGTTTATCATAAAGTTCAATAATCATCACACTAAATATCATAAAAGAAACTGCCATGTCTAAATTTTTTAAAAGAATTCTGTACTTCGGTGGTTTCTTTTTTCTCCTAAATTCCTGCGATAAAGCAAACATCTTGGAAAAGAAGGTAACTTCTACTGAAAAAATTCAGCAAGAAGTGCCCATAACTCCAAACGTGAAAATGGCCCTTATTAAAGGTGGAGAATACCAGCCGTTTTACGGGGAAGACAGTACTTTGGTGCGGGTAGAAGATTTTCTGTTGGATGAAAGACCGGTTACGAACGGGGAGTTTTTAGATTTCGTAAAGAAAAATCCGAAATGGAAACGCAGTCAGGTAAAAGAAGTTTTCGCCGACGATACCTATCTGAAAGACTGGCAAGACGATGAAACACTTCCAAAAAATGCAGATCCGGATGCGCCGATTACTTTTGTTTCGTGGTTTGCAGCAAAAGCTTACGCAAAAAGCGCCGGTAAAAGACTTCCAACTTTAGATGAATGGGAATATGTGGCCATGGCAGACGAAGAAACTTCAAATGCCCGAAATAAGCCCTCCTACTCTGCCCATCTTATTAATCTTTATAATCAAAAGGAAAGAGAGAAACACAAAGTTCAGCTTTCAAAACCTAATTATTGGGGCGTGTACAATATGTTCGATTTGGTATGGGAATGGACGGATGATTTCAATTCCATCATGACAACGAGCGATTCCAGAACGGCAGAATATGATGACAAAGGATTATTTTGCGCTTCCGCTGCAACAAGTACAACCGATGTTTTAAATTACGCATCGTTTATGAGATACGCTTTTCGCTCCAGTTTAAAAGCAAATTATACGGTAGGAAATTTAGGTTTCCGATGTGCAAAAGATGCTGCAAATACTACAAAATGAAAAATTTAATCTTCTTATTAATAACCAGTCTATTTTTATTTTCCTGTCAGGAACATAAAGATCAGCAAGAAAATACCGATTTGAAAGAATCCATATTTCTGCTGGACTCAAAATGGCAGACTCAGGATGCGAAGGAAATTCAGTTAAAAGATTTAAAGGGAAAAAACATTGTCATGGTGATGATTTTCACGAGTTGCCAAACTGCTTGTCCGATCTTGGTCGCTGATATGCAAAAAATTGCCTCGAAAATTGATCCCAAAAAATTAAAAGAAACAACCATGGTTCTGGTTTCCATTGATCCGGAAAATGATACGCCGGAAGTCTTAAAAGCTTATGCTAAACAAAGACATTTGGAGGGCGAACCCTGGCTTTTATTACGAAGTGATAAAGAATCGATTCGGGAACTGGCAAATGTTCTGGCGGTGAAATATAAAAAAATCTCTCCAATTGTGTTTTCACACTCTAACATCATTACAGTTTTTAACAAAAAAGGAGAAATGATCAATCAAACAGAAGGTACAGTGAACTCCGATGAGGTTGCAAAAACAGTAAATGGTCTGAATTAAAATAACACTAAATCAGCCATGGTGCCTGCATAAGAAATTTTGCAGGTATTTTTTTTGTTCTTATTTGCCCAAATTATCTTTAAAATCATCAATGCGGAAGTCGGTTAAAGCATTTCCTTTTTCTATTTTTTCTTTCGCATAGAGTTTAAAATCATTTTCCGTTTTTTCTAAAAGATGGTCGTACGGTCCAACCCCGGAAATTAACTTGACTAAAACGGGCGCGATTTCGAGGGAAATAAAAAGTCCCATTATAAATGCAGCAGCTACGCCGATGATCGCAGAATTTTTTCCAAGTTCATCTAAGGCCTGCAGTCTCGCCGCAAAACCATTAAACTGATCTTCAAAAACTTCGGTTTTATATCTTTCCTTTTCAATATTGGTATAAACCTTTGAAACTTCTTTATCAAGATATTCCAGACGCGGAGCGATTTGCTTCTGATAGTTTTCGAGATCCACACGGCGCTGTTCTTTTAATTCCGCTTTTCGTTTTGCGTTCGTGCCGAAGCCTACTTTTCCGCTGGTTAAGCCACTTTGCTTTCCTAATATTTCTTTTTCAAGTTCTACCGCTGCAGAATCATACGATTTCTGATATTCTGCAATCTTACTTTGAATTTGTTTTTTTTCCGTTTCAAAAGGCCCGGACTGTTGTAAAATTCTGCCGTTCATTTCGCCCTGAAGCTGCGTTTTATTTCGTTGAATAATGGTGTTCAACTGTTTATTGACTTCCTTTTCGAATATCTTTAATTCTAAAGGTTTAGAAATGATCACGCCCAAGAAAGCGGCTAGTATCAGTCGCGGAATCGCCATTAAAACCTGATTCCACCATGTTCCGGTTTTCTTAATAGAAGATACAATATAGCGGTCTAAATTGAAGATCATTAAACCCCAGATCAGAGCGAAACCGACAGAAATCCACAGATTATCAAAAACCGTAAACATGGCGTAACCCGCAGAAAGAGTGGCGAAAACTGCCGTAAATAAGACGATGCCACCAATCCCCGCAAACTTGTTCCATTCGCTTGGCGTTTTTTTTAAAATATGAATATTTCCCCCAGAGCAAACCATAAGAAATTTTTGAAACCAATTCATTGAATGATTCACTGGACTTACTGGATTAATTTTTTGATTTTTCATTTTTTTTAATTTAAATGATATCTAATAGGTCTTAGAAAACGCAACAATGTTACAGATAGTATTAGGTTTAACCAAGTAAAACTTTTGTGAAGTTGTCGTAATCTAATTTTACAAAACAAACCATTGTTAATGAATAGGTTATCTTACTTTAAACGATCTGGATTCTGCTTTAGAAAAGTGTCCCAGCCGGTGTAAGATTTCTCTGTAGACAAAGAACCGGAGTTAAAATGATGGCAAACCGCGACTGCCAAACCATCCGACGCATCTAAATATTTGGTCGGAAATTCTTTCAGATTTAAAAGACTTTTCAACATTCCTGCGACCTGTTCCTTACTGGCGTTTCCGTTTCCGGTGATGGCCATTTTTATTTTCTTCGGAGAATATTCTGTGATGGGAACATCGCGGTGTAGTGATGCGGCCATTGCCACGCCTTGTGCACGTCCTAACTTCAACATCGATTGTACATTTTTACCAAAAAAAGGCGCTTCTAAGGCAACTTCATCCGGGTGATATTCATCAATTAAAGATAAAGTGCGGTCAAAAATATATTTCAGTTTGGTTTCGTGATTCGGATATTTATTAAGAATAAGCTCATGCATGGCAATCATTTCCATTTTACCACCTTTCACCGAAATAAGTCCGAACCCCATAATAGAAGTCCCCGGATCAATGCCTAAAATTATTTTTTCTGTTTGCATTGGGGCAAATTTAATCTTTATGAAATGGGTTTGAAAACAAAGTTCAAAAAAAATCACAAATAAATAAGATACATAAGAAACTTATATATATATTTGAAAAAGATTTGATCTGGTAATGAAAAAGAACTCACTTTATAAAGGTACCTTAAAAAACATTATTCTTAAACTATTGGCGAAAGAAGTAAAAATGTATGGTTACCAAATGACCCAGCGTGCGAAAGAATTAACTGAAGGCGAACTGGAAATGACCGAAGGTGCGCTGTATCCTATTCTTCATAAACTTGAAGAAGAAGGAATGATCTTTTCTGAAATACAAATCGTAAATGGCCGAAATCGAAAGTATTATTTTCTGACAGAAAAAGGAAAAAAGCAGCAATTAGTACAGGAGGCAGAAATGAAAAGTTATCTGTTAAACTTAAATACCATTTTTAATATATGATTTCATCTACCGAGCAAACGCAAATTCGTGATTATTTAATTTATAAAAAACTTCCGATCGATATTTTACTGGAAGTTCAGGATCATTTTGAAAATCAAATAGAATCACTCGAAAGGGAGAATAATATTTCTTTCCAGGAAGCCTTTCTTCTTTCAAAAATGAGTTGGGAAAAAGATTTTAAATTAGTGAGAAAATCCCTTTTTTCGTTCAATCGTGTTCCGAGAATTGTAAAAGAGACTCAAAAAGAGGTTACCTCGAAATTGATTATTAAATCCTCAATTATTACGTTTGCGTTACTTTTCTTTCAGTTGATTACCGCCCGATTTATGGCGCATGAATATTATTTGTTGATTAATGTGCTCATCTATCTTATGGCAGGTCTCTTAATTCTAGAAATGACTTTGGTTTACATTTTTTCGAAAATCGATAAAAAGAGAACGAGAGCAGAACAGTATTTTAATAATCAACTTCTTCAAATATTTATTTTTTATATCATTCTGGGTATTTTTGGAGCATTCACAAAACTTCCTACCAATTCTTTTAAAGTTATTTATGATTTTGTAAACGGTGTCAATCAATTTTCAGCAGATTACTTTTTCGCCGCGGTGGTAAGCATGCTTTTCACCAGAGGCGTTACTTTTTATCTTTTCTTTATGCTAAACGACCGGGCAAAATCGATTAAGAAGATCAAGAAATTCCAAATTGCTTAGAAAGAGTTTATGCTTAAGCGATGTTTTTACTGCTTGGAATTCATTTAAATTCCTACTCTTTATTGGAATCAAAAAAAAGGTACATATCCACCTAATAAGTGCAAAAAGCATTAAGGTTTATAAAAACCATTAATTCTTATGGCTAAGCTCGCTTCTAGCAACAACAAAGATCCGGTACATTTCAAGTGTCGGATTTTTTGTGAGCGACAATTTGTTGTAGAAAACGTAAATGATATATTACTTCAAGAAATAAATCAAGAAAAAACGATCTTTTAAATATAGAGTTTTTTCACCCTTCCCCATTTTTTTTAGTACTTAAAACTCTCTAGTTTTTTCTCAGTAATTGAGATCACAAAAAAGGAGAAACATAAATCATTTTTAATACCTTTGCGGCTCAATAAAATTAAGCAAACCTCTGTGATTTTATAATATTAAATGCGTCCTCATGGATTGTATGCTTAACATTTTTAAAAATTTAAACACTTAATGATCAGAGTTTTAAAAGCAGAAGCTTTATTAACATAAAATAAAATATGAACAAAATTTACATATTCTTACTATCACTTACTATCAGTTCGGCCTACTCTCAAGTAGCCCTCGGAAAAGGATCTATAAGCAATTCGTCCGTTTCTTTAGAATTTGGTACGGAAAACAGAGGAATAATTTTACCTTGGGTAAATTCTGCTACTGCGGTAACAGGCGCGGTTAACGAAACCCTTATTTTTGATAGTGCTGATAAGAAAGTAAAATATCTAAAAGCCGGTAGTTGGTTTGATTTAACTGTAGATACCACAGGAACGGTCGACACCTCATTACAAAACACGCTATCTGAACTCCCCTCATCAACTGTGGCCATCGGTAAAACAGCTGCCAATAACACAACACCAGGAATTTTAGTGCTGACCGACAACGACAAAGCAATGGTTTTACCAAAGGTTGCAAATCCACACTTGAATATTGTAAATCCTTCCGCCGGGATGATGGTTTATGACACCGTAAACAAACAGTTAGCTGTGTTTAATGGTGCTGTGTGGTCTTTCTGGAAACCTTAGGTTCAACAAACCTTAAGCGCTAAATTTCAGATAGTGTGAATCTCGTATTTTCAATTGAAGGTTCACGAATTTTCTTTAACCCGATCCTCTTCTCTTACAAATAGTACAAAAAACAAAAATGATAAAAAAAACATTTTTACTAGGAATTTTCTTACTGAGCATCTTAGGATTTTCACAAGTTGCCGTTACAAATATTTATACCGACTTTAATAATTTTTGGAAAAGTGGCACCTCCGCAATAAACCCTGTTAATCCGAATAACAGCCATAATCTCTTAGGATTTACCTGGAATGGAATCACTTATTCAACCGGAGTAGACAATTCCGTTTTAACTTCCAATGGAATAAGCTTTCAACCCAATATATTTAAGGCTTTCCCAACCTCCTATACGCAAAGTTTAATATCGCCCTCTTATATTGGTGTGGGTAAAAATTTCGGCGGATCTGGCAATGTTATGCAAGTACCTGTAGAAAACGATTTGGCGAAATATTTAACGGATGGACAAAACGGTTTAGATTTGGGAACCGGTGTTTTTAATTTCCCCTCCTCCGGAAATATCGCCTACGATATTACGAGTATTAATCCGCTTTCAATAGGTGATGGAACTCCCGATGTACTCATCACACAGATTGGGGATATCAGCAGTGTTTTGGATAAATACTATTTTGTGGATAGCATGGGAAATCTGGTTGGAAATATATACAGCGTTGACTTTGGCACTGTTCCGGCAGTCGGCAATGCAGACTGGAAATTTTACAATACGAATTCCAGCCCACCAACCTATAATGCTGGCGTATCTAACAATCCTACCAGAAAATTACGCCTGTTGGCCTTCGACTGGTCAGAATTAGGTCTTAACGTGAGCAATATCTCTCAGGTTCGAAAACTGGTACAGATTTTCTCCGGCCAGAGCGATGCTGCTTTTATTGCATTTAACACAAGTTCTATTGTTTTAAAGACAACTGTTTCCGGAACCGTATTTAATGATAACAATGCAGGAACTCCGAATGGAAATAGGTATGTAGGTGCGAAAGTTTTGCTTAGAGATGCGTTGGGCAATACGGTGAACACATTAACTACAGATTCAAGTGGAAATTATTCTTTTCCGAATATATCTGGAGGCACTTACACCGTTGAATTAACGACACCTGCTGGATTTTTTGTGGTCGGAAACGCACAGGGCAACACCAATAACGTTCTGCCAATTACGGTGGGAAGCAATCCGGTTACCGGAAATAATTTTGGAATTAACCAACCTCCCAAAGCATTTGATGATAACGTTTCCGCGCAATTTAATACACCAGTAAGTTTTAATATCTCTACCAATGATGTAGATCCTAATAACGGTGCCGTGGTTCCCAATACTATTAATTTAATTCTACCCCCAGGAGCGACAAACTATGTTTTATCGCTAGACGGCCTCATCAAATCTTTTACAATGCCGGGACAAGGTTCATATTCCGTAAACTCTGCCGGCGTTTTCACTTTTACGCCTGATTCCGGATTTACCGGAACTCCTACCAGTGTAAAATACACGATTAGAGATACTGCCAACCTACTCAGCAATGAAGGAATTATCTTCATTAAAGTAGAGGATTTCTGTTACCGACCTTCAGCTACTACAGGGACGACACTGGATACAAAACATGGAATTACCTCTCTGGGAAGAGCAGGAAGTCAAAATGCTGACAATTGGCCAATGGTAAGAAAAGGAGCCTGGACCGCTCTTGAATCGAAGACCAAAGGATTTGTTGTCAACAGAATTCCGACGACTGCTAAAGTAAATGCAATTGCAAATCCCATAGAAGGAATGATGGTTTACGATGAAGAAGCAAACTGTTTGAAGATTTATACTACGACTGACGATTCAGCAACTTTTAGCTGGAAGTGTCTGACCAAGCAGACCTGTCCAACCAACTAAATTTTTTCAACAAAAAACTTTTAGAAAAAGCGTAATAAAAAGATATTATTAAGGAAATCCGGCACTATTAAAGTGTCGGATTTTTTTATCCCTTAAAATAATTAAAATGATTGCCTCGAATGAAATTTACCTAAAAAATAAAGTGAGAAGAATAAGGAACATCATAATATGGTTTAAATTTCATTAAAATATAGAAAATCATTAAAAAAATAAAAGATAAATAACAACTACATTAAAATTGACCATTTTATTTTAATTCTCAAAAAAAGGCCCATAATACTGCGAAAAGTTGTTGTGTTTTACAGAAGTTGTTACAAATAAATACTTTATATTTGAAGAACATCCTTAACATTAATAAAAACAAATATGAGCGTATTAATATCTAATGAAACGGTGAAGCAACTCTTCCACATTGCACAATCGATCGCAAAAGAAAACTACAATGTCACTTTTGGTGCGCCACACCTGCTTCAGGCTCTAATGCATCAGGATATCGGCCTCCGCAGTTTTTTACAGAGTATAGATAAAGATCCGGGATATTTTTATGAATGGGCAGATGTAAGAATTGAAGATTATCCGAAAACAGCACATCTTCCAGATGAAGTAGCGCAATCAGCGGATGTTGATAAAATCCTGGAGGAAGCTGATGAAATAAGCGTGAAGCTCGGATTAGACGAGATCACACCGCTGAGTATCCTGGCAAGTATTACCAAACCACACGTCGTTTACAATGCACAGGAATTAAAATCATTACCACTTCGGGAGCAGGAAATTTTAAACCATTACCGTGCGGAAGATCAAAATATTGGAGAAAAGATCGACGCTCTTTTTAATTCTCCATTTAAAGACAATGTCTCTTTTCCATCAATCAGCGCCTATTGTATCGACAAAACAGCACAGGCAAAAGAAGGAAAATTAGATCAAATTATAGGTCGTGATAAGGAACTCCGCATGTTAATTGAAATTCTTTGCCGACGATCAAAACCGAATGTTATTATTGTGGGAGAACCGGGCGTGGGAAAAACGGCCTTAATTGAAGGTTTTGCCGAAGAAATAAACAAAGGCAATGTTCCGGAATTATTAAAAAATGCAACACTTCTAGAATTAGATACAGGAGCGCTGCTGGCAGGAACTTCCTACAAAGGAGAAATTGAAGACCGCTTGAAAAAAGTCATTAATGAATGTAAACAGATGGAAAAAGCCGTTTTGTTTATTGATGAAATTCATGCGCTTTTAGATTCAAAAGGAAGTGCCGGCAATGTTGCCAATCTCCTAAAACCCGAATTAGCACGTGGAGAATTAACCGTTATTGGAGCGACCACTCAGGAAGAATACCGAAAAATTATAGAGCCCGAAAAAGCCTTTAACAGAAGATTTGAAGCTTTAACTATTGAAGAACCCGATGATGCCACTTGTGTCAAAATGATGGAGGTACTTTTGGATGGCTATAAAATGCACCATAAAGTAGAAGTAGATCGTGCTGCACTCCCAGAATGCGTGCGCCTTTCTAAAAGATATGCAAAAGGAAAAAAACTGCCCGATGCAGCAATTGATTTATTAGACAGAACCATGGCGGCCGTTAAGATGCTGGATGAGCTGTCGGAAAATGAACTGGCAAAATGGAAGGAAGAATACGATGCTTTATTAAAAGAAGAATTCGCCGAAGAATCTGATCTGGCCGAAGAACTAATTTGGCACTTCAGACTGTTGCAGGATCGCTTAAGTCCAATCTTGTGGGGCTCTTTGGCCGAGCAGAATGACATTGACAACTCTATGAGCATTGACCATATTAAAAAAATTATTGATGATACCTTTGCCGAACTTTTAACCCACGCTGCTGTAAAAAGAGAGAAAGTTAATAAACTGGAATTGGCGGCGGTGATGGCGGCAAAAACCGGAATTCCGATCGGGAAAATTCAGGCCCAGGAAAAAGAGAAATTGATTAATATGGAATCGCTTCTTTTAAAACGCGTTGTTGGGCAGGACCACGCGCTGAAAGTTTTATCGGATGCGATTGTTGAAAGCCGAAGTGGATTGAATAAACCCGGGCAACCGATTGGATCTTTCTTTTTACTGGGACCAACAGGAACTGGAAAAACAGAGTTGGCAAAATCGATGGCCGAACTTTTATTTAATGATGAAAAAGCCATGGTCCGTTTTGACATGTCGGAATTTAAGGAAGAACACTCTGCAGCCTTACTTTATGGTGCGCCTCCGGGATATGTGGGTTATGAAGAAGGCGGAATGTTGGTGAATAAAATTCGCCAGCAACCGTACACGGTGGTTTTATTTGACGAAATTGAGAAAGCACACCCGTCGGTTTTTGATGTTTTTCTTCAGATCATGGACGAAGGAAAAGTTCATGACAAACTGGGCAAAGAAGGAGACTTCAGCAATGCCTTGATTTTGTTTACCTCTAATATAGGAAGTGAAGAAATTGTGAAACAGTTCGAAGAAGATAAAATCCCGGATTCTAAATCACTAATGCAGATCATGTCTAATTCAGGGAAATTCCGCCCCGAGTTTTTGGCCAGGATTACGGAGATCATTCCGTTTGCGCCTATTACGGAAAGTATAGCAGAACGCATTTTCAGAATCCAGTTAAAGTCTTTAATTACTTCCCTTACGCGTTTGGGAATGGAACTCGAAATCAGCGATGAGGCCGTTCATAACCTAGCCGTAAACGGTTTCAGCAGCAAATATGGAGCGAGACAGATTTCGGGTGTTATTCGGTCGCGACTGGCCAGACCCATTTCTAAAAAAATCGTGCGCGAAGAAGTAAAAGCTGGCGAAACAATCTGCGTGGATTGGGACGCAGATTTGCAGGAATTAATATGGAATATTAAGCCACAAGTATAAAAGCTAAATCCCTGAATGAAATATTCAGGGATTTTTTATTGGTTGATTTTTTCGGCTAAAATTGACTGATTTTTCAGATTGTTATTACAACCGCTAAATTTTTTTTTATTGTAGGTTCAAAAACCTTAGGTGTAAAGCGCTGGGAGACTGATCTATCTGTTCTAAAAATCCCAAAACGAGTATTCTTGTAGAATTATCCTCATCAGTTAATTCTCCTAGAAAATCTCCCTTAAAAAGTACTGCGGAACAATTAATTGAGTGGCGGGGAAAACCTGAAAAAATAAGAGTGGACAACGGACCGGAATTTACTGCAGAAAAAATGAAAGATTATTGCAACAAAGAGAATATCGAACTAGCCTTCATTCACCCAGGGAAACCTACACAAAACTCATTGATTGAGAGATTTAACAGAACATTCCGGACAGAGTTTTTAAGTGTTTACCTTTTTGAAAACATCAGACAAATGAGAAATTATGCAGAAATATGGATGTGGATGTACAATAATGAGAGACCACATAGTGCGTTACAATACCTTACACCACGGGATTTTTTATTGAAATATGGAAAACTCAATCAAAATAGCGCAGATGAGTTTCCCACATTCCAACAAAATTTCAACAACGACAACAATAAAATATTAACAAAAAACTCTACTTTTGAGTGTGCCTAAAAAGGGGAAGATTACAAGAGGGTTTTACCGGCATAATCCACATACATTTTATCACCAGATTTGTGATTCATGTGCATCACGGGATTCACCCGCTTTGCCCATATTTTGTAGTGATGCCGGAATTGGGTGATCTGAAAACCATCGGGATACAAAGCGATATACTGCTCCCAAGTTCGATAAATAGTGACTCCTACCTTTTTTAATTCCCGTTCCATCACCGGAAAATAATCGTACAAAGTCTGTAATTTGGGACTCACCGATTCCTCAGTAGTATGAGAAAACAAAAGTTCAAGTTCTGCGTCTGTCTTTTCGTTAATGATCTCAAAACTTAATCCAAGGACTTCAAATAACGAAATATACTTCTTTACGGTGTTTCTGGAAAGCGATAAGTAATTGCTGATAAACAACTTACTCTTTCCGTTGCTATAAAATTTAAGGACTTTTCTAATTTTACTCATGTCGGTTGTTTTATTGGCCATAATCCGTATTTTTATACGAATTTATGACGCTAACAACATGAAAAAATCAATCGTTTTTACCTGAAAAAATCAACCAAAATCAAGGTGGTCAGTTTGCTCCGAATCCAGGTGGTCAGTTTGCTCCGAATCTGGTGGTCAATTTACTCCCAATCTGGGTGGTCAATTTGTCCGTTTTTTCCACGGGGGAGCTTACACACACAACATCTCTTTCCGACAAATGCCATATAAAAAATAATAGGTAGAGCCGTTATAAGTTTCTTTAATTCCTAAAGTTCTTCCATAAGTTGTAGAAATATAGTCATCATAAATTTCTCCATCAACACAAGCATAGATTGTAGTTCCTACTGGAGCATAAAGATCAAGACCATCATGTGTTTTACTATTTCGTATCGAGGCAAAGCCATGATCACTTGAGTCTGGATAAAAACCACTTCCGTACCAGCCTCTAAGTTCCATACGTGTTAATGGATGATGCCAATCAGATCTCCTTTAAATTAAGAACCAACATATATATATCCTTTTTAATGATGCTCTTCTTTTTATTTATTATCATAAGTTTTAGTACAATCAGGTTGTATTTTATTAATTGTTTTAAATAATTCTTCAAGAGAATTATTTAATTTAAAATTTAAATTTGTAACACAATTTTCGGTGTATCTATCTTGCCAGGAATAAGATTCACTTTTAATTTTTTTTAAGATAAAAATATTGTTTATGCATGATACAAAATAATTTTTCCGAAAGTCACCACGGTCTGGAAATAGTGTGATAATTTGAAAACCTTCTTTAGTTTCATTAATATCAAAAATTTGATTGCCTCCATCTTCAGAAAAGTTCGTTGTTTGTAAGGTAAATTTATATTTGTTGTTTTTATCTCCTAAAAAAACTAATAATTCATCTCCTTGATAACGGTTATGGCTTACAATTTTATCTTTAATCCCGTCTTTATTGATATCGAAAGTTTTGATGAAATAATTTTTATTTCCGATGTATTGATCAATAGTTATTGTTTGAAAATTATTATTATTATTATTATCTTCTTTTAATAATTTTAAATCTTCATCTCCTCCAGTAAATCCGTCTTCATTTACCTCATTTATTTTGTTCAGTTTTAAAATTTTATTAGATGAAATGTATAATTCTTTTGATTTTTCATTAAATAAAAAAGTACCTTTCTTAAAATCGACACATTGATAATTTCCTAAATAACTAAGATCATTTTTTTTAAAATAATAAACAAAATATGTAGAATATTGCTCTGTAAATGCAGGAAATAACACATATCCATTAGAAGTATCATCATCATTTAGTAAAAGATGTATGTCTTTTTCTGCATCTGCAAAATCCATGTCATAAAAAAAATTAATTTTAATTGGTTTCCAATCGATAAATTTAATATTGTCATTTTCTATAGAAACATAAGCTCTATCTTCAATATATCTTATTTTCAATGAAAGGGTATGATACCCTAGATCTAATTTTTGGACATTATGTTTTATGCTATAATCCGAATTCTTTGTTATGTCTAAGACTTCTTTATATGTAAAACTATTATTTGAGGTAGTTTTTATAGAAGAAACCTTTTCTTTTGTTGGGTCGATTAGAGCTGTTTTTTTACAAGAAAAAAAAATGATTAAAAAAAAGATAGTATAAAAAATATTGTTTTTCATATGAAAATTAATTTTTAAAGACACTGTCCCGCAAAGTGTGTAAGTTGAAAAGTTTAAGACTTGAGTTTTTTATAACTTGAGCCTTTCTTCAAATATAAGCATAAATTGATTTAATACGATTCCCCAATCTCGAATCGGCATTGTCCATTTTTTTGTTGCTTCTCTTAAGGCAAGGAAAACTGACTTTAAAACCGCATCATCAGTAGGAAAAGACATTTTATTTTTAGTATATTTTCTTATTTTTCCGTTGAGATTTTCTATTAAATTGGTGGTGTAAATGATTTTACGGATTTCCACCGGAAATTCGAAAAATACCGTTAATTCATCCCAATTATCTCTCCAGGATTTGATGGCATACGAATATTTAGATTCCCATTTTTCTGCAAAATCATTTAAGGCGGCTTCTGCGGCTTGCTTGGTGGGAGCGTTGTAAATGTGTTTCATGTCGGAAGTAAAGGCTTTTCTGTCCTTCCAAACTACGTATTTACAAGCATTTCTAATCTGATGCACCACGCAGATCTGAGTTTGAGATTGTGGGAAAACACTGCGAATAGTTTGGGTAAATCCATTGAGATTATCCGTTGCAGTGATCAGTATATCTTCTACGCCACGTGCTTTTATGTCAGTTAAAACGCTCATCCAAAAACTGGAACTTTCGTTTTTTCCAAGCCACATTCCCAGAACTTCTTTTCTTCCATCCCGTCTTAAACCAACGGCAAGATAAATGGTTTTGTTGATAACTTTTGAGTTCTCACGGACTTTAAAAACAATTCCATCCATCCAAACAATGAGGTATAAATCCTCTAGTGGCCGATTTTGCCAAGCGACAATCTCACTGGAAACCGCATTGGTAATCCTGGATATTGTGGATGTTGAAACATCAAAATCATACATTTCCTTGATCTGATCTTCAATATCACTTACACTCATTCCTTTGGCATAAAATGAGATGATAACATTTTCCAAACCTTCAATAATATTATGCCTTTTGGGAACTAAGGCTGGCTCAAAAGTACTTTCCCTATCCCGCGGAACTTTAATTTCATCTTCGCCAAAAGAGGTTTTTATCTTCTTGGTTTGATGGCCATTGCGATAATTTCCGTCTTTTGTTTTTTGATGTTTCTCGGTATCCAGATGGTCATCTAATTCGGCTTCGAGCATATGTTCTACGGCTCGTTTGTGCATTGTTTTGAAGAAAGAGGTTAAATCTTCTCCACTCTTGAAGGATTTGTAGAAATCCTTGTTGTTTAATAATTCTTCTTTGTCGATCATAACTGTATAAAGTTTAAAAATAGTAAAAAGTTATTTCCGAAAAAGTTTTGAGCTTTTGAAGGCTCAAAATTTTTCAGAATAACTTTTCAACTTACACAGTTAGTGAAACACTACCTTTTTAAAATAAATTACTTGTGCCTAGTTGTGCAGAACCATTAACCTCCTTAATTTGCCCTCTGCTTTTTTCATTTAATTGGGAATTTCTTTCATTTTCACTTTGTTCTTCATAAACTTTATAATCATAAAATTGAAGCAAATCACTGTTTGAAGACCAAAAACATCCCACATATAGGGTCTCTCAGTTTGCCTAGAAAGCGCAATTTTTAATATGTTTTTTTAATTCAGTTATTTTTTTTTGATCTAAAATCACACTACCAATACAACTTTTTCCTACAAAGTTTATCAGATAAGGATCAATATGAATCTTTTGATCTTTCAATCCTTCCTTTCCATCTACTTGTGAGATGGCAACGTTTTCCGGTTCACATTTTTGTATTTGGATTAAAAGGAGAAGGCAAAAAATAAATTTCATCATTTAGTTTCTTTTAAAGCTGATTTAAACCCCTAAATACGCAGATTATTTTTTATTAGTGGTAGCGTGATTCAAGAGTTTTTCTTATTGCCATAAGATTTTGATAACAAGCTTTTTCAATCAAATTTATATAAAGCGTCATTAAATTTGTTTTGTCTTTCTGCATCCAACCCTTTGCATCCGGTAAATTCCCCCTCGTTTAATAGATCTGTCCACCCTTCTTATTTATCTCTTATGAGATAAAGTAAATCGCCATTCATCATATTTTTATGAGATATTATTCCCTCAAAAGACTCTCTCTCCTTTCTGATTGCTGAAATCGCTAAAAAAAATTACTACCAGCGTATTTTAATATAGCAGATAAATCCTAAGGTTTATTAAAATTTATCTCAGTCACATCGCTCAAGAATAACAGGAGTTCGACCGCCATTTTCACTTATTAATAAGAAATCTTTTCCTACAAACTCTAATTTTTGTTTTTTTAAATTGTACAAACCAGTCCAAAGCAATTCCGCTTTGCCATCGTTTTTAATAATGAATTGACCGATGACTTTTTCTTTTGAAATCTCTTCATCTACGATCATTAATTGATCTTTATAATAAGCTTGTTGGGAAGATAAACTTGCGTATTTAAGATTGTACGCGTTCTTGTTTGCTGCTTTTTCAACTTTTAAGTTAATGAAAATCGCATTGTTACTATTTAAAGATAAAAACCCAGTTGCATTATTAATATCTAAAGTAGTTAACTCATTTCTACAATCTACCGCCCAATTCCCATTTAATTTAACTATGTTCTGTTCTTCTTCAACGGTCTCCTTTTGATTTGAAAATAGGTTTGGGAATTCAGAAGTGAAATAGTCACTATCGTAATAAGGAGGTAATTTTTCTACAATCACACCTTCCTTGAACTTTTCCCAAATTTTTATGTGGTTGTTGTAATAAAAAATATCGGCTTTTGCATTCTTGGTCAAATAAATGCTTTCAACAGTACACCCATTATTTTTTTCTAAGAACTTTTCTTTAACCCAAACTGCGAAGATGTTGTAATTTGCAAAATTATCACTAATCAACTTTTTTATTTTAGGTGAATCTTTGGTAAAATTATGGGTGTTAAAATCAATTTTGCTGTAAAATTCTTTTTCCCAAAAAGTTTTGTCATCTTTTGATTTTGGTATATAATGAATTGAAAAATACCCTTCATCGGCACAATTCAGGTAACGTTGAAAAGGATGATCAGAAATATTTGACTCGTCAATGACTAATTCAAATGGAGAGCTATATTTTTCGCTAAAAAAGTTGATATCATTAGCAACCGGTATGCTATTTTTTACGGTACGATTTTCCTTTAAATTTTCCTTTAAATCTTGCTGCAAATTCTGATTTATTTTATCGCCTTGCGTTTTTAAGTCTTGCGTTTTCTGGCAAGAAAGTAAGATTGAAAAAGAGATGAAAACTTTGATTGCACATTTCACTATTATAACATTTTGAAATTACCTTTTTTTAAATAATAGAAATTTTTCAGAATTTTTAAAAGAATATTTATAAATAATTCCAAAACAAAAAATTTTTAGACACTGTCCCGCAAAGTGTGTAAGTTGAAAAGTTTAAGACTTGAGTTTTTTATAACTTGAGCCTTTCTTCAAATATAAGCATAAATTGATTTAATACGATTCCCCAATCTCGAATCGGCATTGTCCATTTTTTTGTTGCTTCTCTTAAGGCAAGGAAAACTGACTTTAAAACCGCATCATCAGTAGGAAAAGACATTTTATTTTTAGTATATTTTCTTATTTTTCCGTTGAGATTTTCTATTAAATTGGTGGTGTAAATGATTTTACGGATTTCCACCGGAAATTCGAAAAATACCGTTAATTCATCCCAATTATCTCTCCAGGATTTGATGGCATACGAATATTTAGATTCCCATTTTTCTGCAAAATCATTTAAGGCGGCTTCTGCGGCTTGCTTGGTGGGAGCGTTGTAAATGTGTTTCATGTCGGAAGTAAAGGCTTTTCTGTCCTTCCAAACTACGTATTTACAAGCATTTCTAATCTGATGCACCACGCAGATCTGAGTTTGAGATTGTGGGAAAACACTGCGAATAGTTTGGGTAAATCCATTGAGATTATCCGTTGCAGTGATCAGTATATCTTCTACGCCACGTGCTTTTATGTCAGTTAAAACGCTCATCCAAAAACTGGAACTTTCGTTTTTTCCAAGCCACATTCCCAGAACTTCTTTTCTTCCATCCCGTCTTAAACCAACGGCAAGATAAATGGTTTTGTTGATAACTTTTGAGTTCTCACGGACTTTAAAAACAATTCCATCCATCCAAACAATGAGGTATAAATCCTCTAGTGGCCGATTTTGCCAAGCGACAATCTCACTGGAAACCGCATTGGTAATCCTGGATATTGTGGATGTTGAAACATCAAAATCATACATTTCCTTGATCTGATCTTCAATATCACTTACACTCATTCCTTTGGCATAAAATGAGATGATAACATTTTCCAAACCTTCAATAATATTATGCCTTTTGGGAACTAAGGCTGGCTCAAAAGTACTTTCCCTATCCCGCGGAACTTTAATTTCATCTTCGCCAAAAGAGGTTTTTATCTTCTTGGTTTGATGGCCATTGCGATAATTTCCGTCTTTTGTTTTTTGATGTTTCTCGGTATCCAGATGGTCATCTAATTCGGCTTCGAGCATATGTTCTACGGCTCGTTTGTGCATTGTTTTGAAGAAAGAGGTTAAATCTTCTCCACTCTTGAAGGATTTGTAGAAATCCTTGTTGTTTAATAATTCTTCTTTGTCGATCATAACTGTATAAAGTTTAAAAATAGTAAAAAGTTATTTCCGAAAAAGTTTTGAGCTTTTGAAGGCTCAAAATTTTTCAGAATAACTTTTCAACTTACACAGTTAGTGAAACACTACCTTTAATTGCCCTTTTCTTTTGCTTAAATTGTCGCTAATCTAACAGCTAAAGATTAAATTTCAATCTCAGCAAAGAAATGCTGATGATCTATAAATGTTTCTTATTGAAATCAAAGGAATACTTATCTGAAATTTTGCAAAAACCCTTTGTCTCCCAATAGGTCTTCCTATATTTTGTTGTAGTTGTGCAGTAATTACTTTTTCTGATCATTTTAAAATGGTCTAATGTTCAAATATTATTTAACATATTAAGCAACATAGATCAACTACTTACTTCTTTATTAGATTTGACTTGCCTATTGACGGCTAATTTTCAAGTCCTCCTTGATGAATTAAAATAATTGTTCAACCTTTTTAAAGTATATTTTATTTTTGTTTCAATTCGATCCATTCATTAAATGTTGCTTCACCGCCTAAGCCTTGAACAAAAAGGTTTTGATCTGATTTTTTAATTTTAAAGGTCGGATGGTCACTTTTACAATTTTGCTCCGTACCAGCATAAAACAGCTCTAAAATATCAACATTTAATTTAACCTCATATTTACCATTACATCTAATTGGTTCATGATAGCTTTCTGTAGAAAGTATCGCTCCACTTTTAGTGATTGCAAAATTGTAAGAAATTGAAGCCGTTCCCGTTGTTGTTTCCTCAGTGTTTGTAACTGCACTAAACTCACCGTAGAATATTTTAGGTATTATAACAGTAGAAGATTCATGCTTTGTGTTCTTTATATTGTGCCCCTTATTATATTTGTGACACGAATTTAAAAGAAAAATACTTATAAGGAAAACTGTTTTTATTCCATTCATTTTATAATTTCTTAAAATATCCTTCATCTGTTAATTTATAATCTACAGTAACCTTAACTGTATCTGCTACCTTTTTCTCTCCTAAAATGTCCCCTGCTTCGTTAAATTCTAATTTATTTACCGAAAATTTATTTATCTTGATGCTCTTATCTTTATTAATTACAAAAGTTCGATAATATTCCGTTTCAAATGTGAACCGACTGTCAAGAAGTAATTGATCTCTTAATTGACCATTATAGTAACTATCCAACTGTACATTTAAAATTGGTGTGTCGTTATCACCTATTGTATTATAAACAATGACTTTACAGAAAATGGATGATGAAAAACTCAGAGTTTCAGTGATAGCATACTTATCTTTAACCGTTGGAATTATCACAAAATCATTTTCTTTAATAGGAAGAATTAGTTTGTCATGTTGAAAATTATTCATTTTTTTTTCGTCGGCAGTTACAATATAACGATCTTGTTCAGTAGAGAAAGTATAGAATTCACCAACATTTTTATCAGTGTATGGAAATATCTCGTTCATTTCAGATGATTTTTGGATTATTTCTTTTTTTTGTTGCACTTGTTTCTTTCCATTACTTTCAATGCAGGAAAATAAAATCATTGTAGCGCATATTATAAAATACTTCATTTTTTAATTTCTTTAAAATTAGGGTCATATCCTTGTACATGGAGATGATGGTGATGATTTTTGGTGTTTTTTGTTATATGATCAGGATAAATTACCTTACCATTCCTTTTGTATGACCAACCCAGCATACTTTTCCATCCAAATCGAAATAGTGCATTATTCCATTTATTTTGTCTGACACCGTCAAACATATCGGGATTAGCACTGATATCTAAACTTGTTCCTAGATCATCTTCGGTTACGGCCAGATAATCGGCTTGCCCTTCAGCATTATTCCAGTAATGTTTCTGGTGGCTCGTAACTTTGAATTTTGGAAATTTAAAACCTTGGTGCATTTGAATCTGTTACAGTGTACTTTTTAAATATTTCAATGAACGACTGATTCTAAAAAAGCATCCTTTCGAATGCTTTTTTATTTAGTCTGACTTTATTCTGCTTTTATGAATATAACCTTCTTTTCCCTCTTTGGTTTTTACTAAAAACCAATCACCAGAATTGTCAAGAACGTTAATGGCTTCACCAGAGTTTATTTTTTGTAAAATATCTGAAGTGGAATTTTTTTCTTTTCTGAGGTTGGTAAAACCATCTGGGTCCTGGATAGTATAAATAGTATTTTCCATTTCTAAATCATGTGGAGACTGATATATTACTTCCATGTAATCCTTTAGTTTTGGTAAATTATAATAGTTATTTTTTTCTAAAATAGATTTATAGTTTTTATTTTTATTAATATAACTTTCAATATCACCTTGTATTCCAACCCTTAACTCTCTTTCAAATAAATAAGCTTTGATTTGGTCAGGTTCAAAATATTCTTTAGGATTTAAAGAAATTTTATCAATAATATCACCAACTCTCAAAAAACCATTTCCCTCTTTTGCATAAGAAAAATCTTCCACAGGACCTTTATATATAATATTTTCGATATCATCAAATATATTTTTTTTTAATACTTTTCGAGAGTTTTCATCTTTGAAAATTAATTCCTCCATATTAGATAAACTGTTAAAATCAAATTTTTTAAAAACCGCATCTACAAGTTTTTTATCCTTATTATACCCATAATGTATAACCAAATTATACAAAATATCTTGCTCATGAGTTTGTAGCCAAAGATAAGAAACTGGTGTATTGTAAAATATATATGAATTAAAATGAAATAATAAATCAGGATTCAAATATTCAGGTGAATTAGCACTCGGATCTTGTATAAAAACAAAATTTTCGTTTCTTATTGCCACTTCGGGAAACATTGAAGGTTGCAATGCAAAAATTCTATTTTTATATTCAGAAAGTTGAAAACCGAAAACTTCTTGAATTCTTAAATTAAAGTTTTCTTCGTTTGGAAATTGAAATCTTCTTTGTTCCAAGATTTCTTTCGCTTTATTGATGAACTCGAGCGAAAGATTGTCATAATTAGACTTTGTTCCGTCGCCTTCGTCAGAAATATTATAAGGTGCTTCTTTCAAAGTATTCATTTTTTTTTTTGTTTTTGATTGTTCTACAATTTTACTTTTATCTTTATCTTGCCCATTACAGGAAATAAAAAGAAAAATAATGCTAATAATGCATAAATTTATTATTTTCATATTCAAGTTTATTTTAAATTCCTTTCCATTTTTTAGTTCCAAAGCTTGGATCGTCCCAAGTGCTTTCTATAATTTTTCGAGGCTCAACAATAAACCTTACTGGTTTTTTATCCCCAATTGGCAAATCGGGAATGTTGTCTATTAAATCTTGTATTGGTTTCGTATTCTTTCCTGAATTAAATGTAAAGCATCCCACGGAAAAACGTGGAGAATATTGATGAAGTGCAACACCACCTCTTGAACCATCTGGTCCCTCAATACCATTTTCAGAAGCAGCTGATTTACTTTCAGAATCAATTACATAAATTTTATATTTCTGCCCGGAAACACCTGGTACCAAAAAATACTCACCCGGAGGAATTTCATTATACTGACCAAATCTTTTATCAGAATGTTTTAAAATTTTTCCTTTAGAAGTTGATGTTTGATGTGTATCTCTACTTAAATATGTTGTGTAGTCAGGTGAAGGAAGTTGATTATCTTTTTCTAAATCATAATATGTTTTCAAAGACATGTCTTTAAATACAATAGTTTTATACATAACCCAAGAAAATTCAGTTGGTTTAAAAGCATCCTTTTCTATTTTTGTATCCGTACCTGAAACTACTACAACTGTTCCATTTTCATCAGAAATATTAATTTTTCCTTTTGGTTTACATTTTTCTACTTCTAAAATTTCAACAGCTTTTTTGAAGAATCTTTTTCTTTCATCTAATCCTGCTAACGCCGGATTTATAAGTGAGGTTACAATTTTTACTGCAGAATCGCTAATTTCAGTTGCAACTCCAGTTATATTTTTTTGTTTCCAAAAAGCTAATCCAGAAAGGATTGCATCCTTTTGGTTATTCTTTAATTTGTATGGATTATCATTATCAATCCAAGTTACATCAACTCCAAAAGTTTTTTTAGCGACACTTTTCAGAGAAGAATAATTATCACGCCAAGTAATTTGCTTATATCCTTTTCCACTATATCTCCAACCATCATCTTTATCGGTATTATGATTTCCATTCGGATGAGTTTTCCCGTAAATAGCATTTGCAACTTCTTTCCAATTGGCGGAATTAAGTGATAAATCTGACAACCTTTTAGATTCTATTTGTTGCTTTTCCAACGTGCCAAACTGTTTAAAATAAGAATAGAACAACTTTCGCATTCTTTCAGGATTTGTATATTTAAAGCGTTCTTGAAGATCATAAAATTTGGTTTCTTGAGAAATTTGTGCTAAGAAATGTGCTTTTGTTATACATGTATTTATTCCTGCTTTTTTTCTGTACTCATTTAAATATGGTAAAGCAGATCTAATAAAAGTATCATCTTTGATTAGAGATGTTTCTTTTCCATATTTATCTTTTTTACCAACACAAATTCCTTTAATTTGTTTTAAGGTAATATCGTTTTTACATCTCGGGCAACCACCAATACTATCTTTCTCAGTTTGCTGATTATCAATACTCGTCGCCGTTAGTACTTTTTCAACAGCATCCACAACATACTTCCAGCCTTCTCCCAAAACTTCAGAACCTTTACTTAAAATGCCGTCAGAATCTTCTTTTTTTGGTGCGTTAGAATTTGCATCACTCGCTTCTACCGCGCCTTTATTTGTCGCTTTTTTATTTTCATATACGGCTGTAACAAAAAAGTTCTTTGTTGTATTTTCTTTGGCCATGAAATAATCCATCAAGGTGGGTTGTGAAGCGTATTCCATTAAACTGAATTTCACTTCTGCAATTCCGTTTTTATCTACTCTTGCTTTCTTGGGCTTTTTGTATTTGTCCTCCTCTTTTGCTCCTTCTTCCCAAAGATAAAAAGTAATTTCTCTTCCAACTAAATTGGCAGTTCTTGCCTGCGCCGATAAGGATTCATTAAAATCCGCCTTGTTTACATTGGCTTTCCCACGGTTTAATAAAATAACACGACCTATTGAAGGTTCTTTTGCAGTTCTTGGCGTCACGATTAGTGTTGCAAAAAATTTATTTTCTACCTGATTTAATAAATTTTTTCCTTCCTGATGTACTTCTATTTTATACGGGATTCCAACTACTTTCTCTCCAAAAGTGTACGGAACTTTCTTGCCATATTTTATATTTTTAGCCACCGGAATCCAAGTACCTTTTTCTTTTTTAGACAAAGTCCAGATATATTTCCCTTGTTCTTCTTTAAAAAAGGGGGAGGGACTAATTGCAAAGAGACCACTACCAACTTCATAGAAAGTTTTTTCTTCGGCTTTGGGTGCTGTATTTCCTTTAATTACATTCATAGCTTTACAATTTATTCTACTTCAAAATCATCTGGATTTACTTCCTCCTGAAACTCATCATAATCCACCACCGGATTATAGATTTCCTGCTCCTTCGGATTCGCATTTGCCGCGTTGCTTTTCCCCGCCTCACTTTGCTGACCATGTTTCATCACCGTAATCTTTCCACCGATGGAGCACCTCAATTCTGAAGCTTCGGTTACGGCGAGATAATCGGCCTGTCCTTCTGCATCGTTCCAGTAATGTTTTTGGTGGCTCGTAACTTTGAAATTGGGGAAGGTTGTGCCTTTGTCGCACATCGCTTTTCCCTTTGGGGATCATAAAATGTACTTCATCATAAATGTCAAAGATCTGATTCTTCTCCAAAAAATAAAAAACTGCTCGGAAAAAGCAGTTTTTTATTGAAATTTTATTTGCTTTTAATTCTACTTTTATGAATGTATCCTTCTTTTCCTTCTTTAGTTTTTACTAAAAACCAATCACCAGAATTGTCTATAACTTCGATATTTTCACCAGATTTTACTTTTTGTAAAACTTCTGATGTTGCAAGTTTGTCTTTTCTAAGATTAGTATAGCCGTCGGAATCTTGAATTTTATTTGCCTTGAATTTCGCTAATAATAAATTTGAAATCATATTTATTTTAGAATTTGAAATTAAATAACTTTCATATCCATCCGTTTTATTTTCTTTTATTTTTTCTTTAACTTCATTTTCAGTGTAGGATATAATATCTATATCTTTCTTTGAAACAATGTAATTATTTTCAATTAATATCTTTACTGCAATAAAATCTTCTTGCTTAATAGCCAAACTCATTATATCGGTTAGTCTTGAAGAATCAATTTTATAAGTCTTAATAAAATATTGCAACCAACCGCTATTTGTATAATATTGTAAATCGAAAAAAGTTTCATTATTAATTAAATATGATAAATTTTTAATATCAAAACTCGCTAAATCTGCATGTTGTTTTTCATATAATTCTAATTTATTTTTGAAGTCTGTAACTTCCCGTCTGTTATCAGTTTTTAAATCATTGGGGCTAAATTCTATATTAGTTCCTTCATTAAATAAATCTGAAAATTTTATTGCATTCATTTTATGATTTTTTTTATTAGTATTTTTGAAATAACATTCCATTATATTTTCCCATATTTTCTTTTTATAAATTAGGTTTTGGGGATGTTCAATATCATTTGTTATATCTAATAGTTTTTGTTGTTTCTTATCAATAACAAGCCAGCCTACTGTATTTTCATTAGTAATATTGTCTTTTACAAATAATTTTAAAGTTGCTTTGTTTGAATCTATATCTTCTATTTCAACATCCATTTTATTTTTAAATGGATTTGTGATGTTTGAAGTAATAACAAATTCTTTTAGAATATCATGGCAATCATTTTTTTTTATAATGATTAGTTTATCTTCCTTTTGTCCTTTACAAGAATTTATTATGAACAAGGATATTGGTAATAATATATATTTCATAGTTTTATTTTTTAAAATCCGTCTACAATTCTAGGTTTTATACCTTTTAGAGATTCTCTATATGCTTCTTGTGCTATAGCATTATCCTTATTAAACCAGCGTGCATAATTTCCATCATATCTTTTAATATATTCTGCTTTATATTCCATTCCCGCCAAAACAGTTGGCAATTTTACAAATGTTTTTGGTTTATTTGTTTGTTGCACATTTCCCCCTTTTCCGCTCAGTCCAGCACCTTCCATTGCACTCCAAGTTCCTATTGGAGTATGTTCAGGGTGATTTTTATACGTTGTAGAGTCCCATCCATAATATGGAGCACTTCCAAAAACTTCCATCCCACCAGTTCCACAATGTTTATATTGTTTTGAAGTAAAATGTGCTGTTTCTAATCTGTACATTTTTTCCACAATAACTGCAATGTCTTTACCATACTTATCGTGTATTATCCGTAATGCTTTTCTTGCATCTTCTTCATTAAAAAGTTTTTCGTCTTTAGATATCTCTGGAAGATTATCAACCAGAACAAAAACCTTTACTTCTTCTTTAAATTCAGATGGTTTTACAATAACTTTTCCATTACTTGAATATCCTCTCCTACCATAAACACCTGTAAGTTCTGGAACTATGGTTTCCAAATAATTATTCAAAGAATGGTACACGTATTTGTAATTAGTCGCACTTAAATCTTTTATCTCTGTCGAATAACTAGAGTGGTTTGTACCATCACTTGCTCTAATTCCTACGCATCCTATTAAATCTTTTGATTTCCAAGGATCTATTGAAATAGATCCTCTATTTCCTAAAGTCATTGCACCACTTGAAACTTCTTTTGATATATCTTCAACTATTTTTAAGTTTGAAGTAGTATCACTTACAATTCTATATCTAAAACTTTCCTTTTTTGCATGATTCCAGGCCTGCATATATCTTAACCTATATAGCGATGTGATTGTATTTGGTGGCAATGGTCCACTTTTACCATAATCTTTGTTGTTAGTTTGGGCGTGTCTGGCAACTGTTAAAATAGTAGATTCGGCATTCTCATGTGTTTGGTTCTCCAGGTCCTGTTTTAGTTTTTTTACAGCTTCGCCTATTTTACTACCTCTATAAATGTACATTTTATAAAGTGGGAATGCACTTTTACCATTTGGAAGTTTTTTACAATAAAGTTTTCCTCCTTCTTTGTATTCATTCATCCCATTAAATCCACCATAATCAGGATAGGAAGTTATTTTATCACTTTTATTGACTTTAATTTCTGTCGCGATTTCACTTGAAATATAGAGGACTGCTTCTTTACCTAAGCCAGTTATCTTTTCAAATTTTTCTTTTGGTTTTTCCACTTTCTTAACCTCAGAAGTTCCTTTCCCTTCCGGTTTAGGTGTCGTTGGTGATTTTTCCATAACCGCTGTTCCTAAGCTTTCTGCCCAATCCCATATTTCGCCGCCTGTTTGTGAAACACTATCAGTAAAACTATCCCATATTCCCTTTTCTTCTTTCTTACTTGGAGGTTTCTGAGCAGCCGGGGAACTTTTAGCTTTCGGTTTTGCCGGAGTCTGTGGTGAAGTTGTTCTTGACGTTGATTGCTGCGGATAAGGATTTTTTACGTTGACATTATTTGTCGCATGCTTGTTTGTTTTGTAATATTCCACCGTGACGTAGAACTCCAGTTTGCAATCGGCTTCGCCTTGCGCCGCTTTCAACATTAATGCCGTAGTGAGCGAAAATTCTGCTACAGCAATCCCATTTTTATTTACTTTTGCTTTTTTCGCATCAATGGCACGGTTACTCGTATTGTGACCTGCTCCTTTTGCATCGTCTTCCCAAAGTGTAAAAACGAGTTCTTTTCCCAACATGTTCACACAATTGGCGCGAGCGCGGAGCTTTTCCATAAAACTGAACAAAGTGCCTTTTGTATCGTCAACATAAAAAAGTTCGACTTTATTTATTTTCGGAGTTTTTGCAGGCTTAGGCGTAATGATGAGTCCACCCCCTTCCGGTTTATATAAGTAAGCTTCCAGGCGATAGGTTTCTCCGGCGGCAGCTTCGCCAAAAGTAAAATCACTCTCTCCAATTTTTTTGATATTGGTAGAAGTAAATTTTCCGTTCTTCCGTTTTTTATACAATTCCCAGGTAACTTTTGCGGGATTTTTTTCGGAAGCAGACGTAGCCGGATACCATGAAGCAATCTTATAATTATATTTTTGGCCCACTACTGGAATGATATTTCCAGAAACTGCTGATACTCCTTTCTTTGCCATAACTTTTCTTTTTAAATGTTACCAGACTTCTGCTTCATTACCATTAATCTCCTCCTGAAACTCCTCAAAATACACTAAAGGATTGTAGACGTGCTGTTCTTTCGCACTGGCTTTTTTAACATTACTCTTCCCCGCCTCACTTTGCTGCCCATGCTTTAGCACCGTAATTTTTCCACCAATGATACACATTAGTTCTGAGGCTTCCGTTAGACAACTTTTGCCCATCACTTTTACTTTCTTATACGGCTTTTGCCATTTTCCGGCTGGTGCGAAAGTGCAGGGATTGCCATTCTTCACCGAGCAGCTGCCAAAGGGTGCAGCCGGCGGATTAAAAGTAAGATCATCTTCGGTTACGGCGAGATAATCGGCCTGTCCTTCTGCATCGTTCCAGTAATGTTTTTGGTGGCTCGTAACTTTAAAATTGGGGAAGGTTGTGCCTTTGTCGCACATCGCTTTGCCCTTTGGGATGACAAAATATTTGCCGTCGTGTTCGCTGGATTGACTTCCGCTTTCCTTTTTCTCCTTTTCTTCTTCGTTTTCACAGCTTTTTCCCTCTTCGGGATTCTGTGCAGCATTTGGTTCTTCTGAATCTAAATCTTCATTTGAACTGAGAGCTCCGCCCCCATCATATCCCATCGAAACATCGTTATACTCATCTTCACCGTCTGGTAAACCGCTGAAAGGCTCAACCAAATCTGCCTCCAAATCCGGAGAAAATTTTTCGTCTCCCTTTTGTTTTGCTTAAATTGTCGCTAATCTAACAGCTAAAGATTAAATTTCAATCTCAGCAAAGAAATGCTGATGGTCTATAACTATTTCTTTTTAGTACATTAAGGAAATATAAGGTCTTTTCCTCGGCAAGCAGAGATTAACACCAACATATAAATAGCTATTCATATTAACGTTCCTACAGAAATAAGGTTTTTATAACTTTACCTTTATCATATGTTTTTATTTGATCTACAGGTCCATCAACAGAAAAATTCCATTCTCCATTTCTGATGCCGGAATTATAATTTCCATCTTCGATTACATTTTTCCCATACTCAACGGAATATTTTTTCTCTATCCAATAACCATTCTTTAAATGGTTTTTGGTATCTCCTTTAAGCTCGTATTCCAATACATCATTATTCTCCTTTCTACCCCATTTTTGATCGATTTTTTGTTTATCAAAATAATCCAAGAAAACCCCGTCTACCATTTTAAACGTTAAATTTTTGTAATCGTTACTACTGGCGAATTTTATGTTTATTTGATTGTCTTCAATTTCGGTAGTTCTTTGATAATTTTCTTCTGACTTTAATTCTTCATAAACAATCATGCTGTTATACTCATTTGAGGAGTTTTCATTTAATAATATAATCCCCTCATATTTTCCATCTTCATAATTAATTTTAAAATAATATGATGTAAATTTAGAGTTCTCAATCGTGAAAACTTTATAATCATAAAATTGCAGCAAATCACTGTTTGAAGACACAAAAACATCCCACATATAGGGTCTTTCAGTTTGTCTAGAAAGCGCAATTTTTAATGTGTTTTTTAATTCAGTTATTTTTTTTTGATCTAAAATTTCGCTACCAATCAGACTTTTTTCAACAAAGTTTATCAGATATGTATCAATATGACTTTTTTGATCTTTCAATCTTTCCTTTCCATCAAATTGAGAGATGGCAACATTTTCCGGTTTACATTTTTGAATTTGGATTAAAAGGAGGAGGCACAAAATAAATTTCATTATGTAGTTTCTTTTAAAGTTGGTTTAAACCCCTGAATATGCAGGTGATCGTTATGATTATTGTCTTTATCATTGGTAGCGTGATTCAATAGTTTTTCTTTTTTATCGCCATAATATTGTGATAACATGCTTTTCCAACCAAATTTATATAAAGCGTCGTTAAAGTTGTTTTGTCTTTCTGCATCCAACCCTTTCCATCCGGTCAATTCCCCGTTGTTAAACAGATTTGTTGACCCTCCTTTTTTATCTTTTCTGAGGTAGCGCAAATCTCCATTCATCCCATTTTTATGAGACATAATTCCCTCAAAAGACTCTCCTTTCTCAATACTGAAATCGTTAAAAAAAGTCATTATTAGCGTATTTTAATATCGCAGGTAAATCCTAAGGTTTATTAAAATTTATCTCAGTCACATCGCTCAAGAATGACAGGAGTGCGACCGCCATTTTCACTGATTAATAAGAAATCTTTTCCTGCAAACTCTAATTTTTGTTTTTTTATATTGTACAAACCAGTCCAAAGCAATTCTGCTTTGCCATCGTTTTTAATAATGAATTGACCGATGACTTTTTCTTTTGAAATCTCTTCATCTACGATCATTAATTGATCTTTATAATAAGCTTGTTGGGAAGATAAACTTGCGTATTTAAGATTGTACGCGTTCTTGTTTGCTGCTTTTTCAACTTTTAAGTTAATGAAAATCGCATTGTTACTATTTAAAGATAAAAACCCAGTTGCATTATTAATATCTAAAGTAGTTAACTCATTTCTACAATCTACCGCCCAATTCCCATTTAATTTAACTATGTTCTGTTCTTCTTCAACGGTCTCCTTTTGATTTGAAAATAGGTTTGGGAATTCAGAAGTGAAATAGTCACTATCGTAATAAGGAGGTAATTTTTCTACAATCACACCTTCCTTAACCTTTTCCCAAATTTTTGTGTGGTTGTTGTAATAAAAAATATCGGCTTTTGCATTCTTGGTCAAATAAATGCTTTCGACAGTACACCCATTATTTTTTTCTAAGAATTTTTCTTTAACCCAAACTGCGAAGATGTTATAATTTGCAAAATCATCACTAATCAATTTTTTTATTTTAGGTGAATCTTTGGTAAAATTATGGGTGTTAAAATCAATTTTGCTGTAAAATTCTTTTTCCCAAAAAGTTTTGTCATCTTTTGATTTTGGTATATAATGAATTGAAAAATACCCTTCATCTGCGCAATCTAGGTAACGTTGAAAAGGATGATCAGAAATATTTGACTCGTCAATGACTAATTCAAATGGAGATTTAAATTTTTTGCTAAAAAAGTTGATATCATCATTTTTCGCAGCATTATTTTTTACTAAAATATTCTCTTTTAAATCTTGCTGCGCAACGCTATTTTTCTGCTCTTCACAACTATATAAAATCGTAAGTAAAGTTATAAAAAGAGCTATTATTTTTCTACTATAAAGTATTTCCATTCTCATCAAATTTAGTTTTCATGTAATCTAATATAAGTTAATAATTTTATCATTGTTTTCACCGTCATATTCCTATCAATCAACTGCTTTGATTTTTTTATTATCGTAATAAATTACATTAAACGTATTAGTTTTTATTTTAGTAATGTTTTAAGACTCTGTTTTTAAAATTGCTTTTTTGAAAAGAAAATGATGCAAATGCGCGCAGAAATGTTATATATAAAAAAATTTATACATTATTTATATTTTAATCAGACCATTGACTAACCAAACAACAGACTTCGCATAAAGCTTTGAAAATTTTTTATTGTAGGTTCAAAAACCTTAGGTGTAAAGCGCTGGGAGAATGATCTATCTGTTCTAAAAATCCCAAAACGAGTATTTTTGTAGAATTATTATCATCAGTTAATTCTCCGAGAAAATCTCCCTTAAAAAGCAATATCGAATTACATTCTGCACATAATTGATTCTTTGAATTTTGATCCAGAAAAATTGATTTTTGATCGCTAAAATTAATTTGAACTTTACTTAATACTTGCATATCATTTTCAATATTCCTGTATGTGCTTATAAAAGACGTGTCTTCTATTTGACCATATGGTTTTAAAGAAAGATTTTTATTTAAAAGTTGTATTTTTTCTTTATGAAGAATTTCTAAAATTTCATCTTTATAATTTTCATAAAATTCTGCTAGAATAATTGAATTACCATCTTCGTTATTAATCAGCCATTCTTTCGCAATTTTTGGAATGTTATCAGTTTTGTTTTGAATAACTAGATTAATATAAAAATTGTCATCTTCGGAAGTTTTAGGCAAAAGATTTAAATAGACTATTTTTTCATCAACAGATAAGATTATTATATCTCCTACTATATATCTGATTTTTTCATTGGCATTTCCGAAAGCTTCCGCCTTTAGTACAGGCGATTCATTTGCTAATTTTTGAAGTGAAGGCATTTGGAAGAAGGTCATCTTTCCATCTGCTGCGGAATCAATTTTTGAAGTAACTACCTTATTTTCAATTTTGGGCTTATCTGCTTTTATTGAAGTTTTGAGCATGAATTTAAATTCAATCCAAAAGTTGTAATCACACCTATAAAAAATAGAAATCTTAATGAATTTTTCATCTATTATATAATTATTTATTATATAAGAGAAAGGACAGCATGATATACAGTTTTAACCTCTCCCTCTTTTTAGCGCACAATTCTTTAAGATAATTAATCTCTCTTTTTGTAAGAGAAAATTCACGCGCCGGTTCTGCACAAAGGCTTTCATTAGACTTTTACTTAAAAACTAATCGAATGCTTTTTATTTTGAATATTTTAATTATTCTGCTTGACCAATACCACCATATCTTGCATCCTCATAAATTTCTTTAAAATCGGGAATGTTGTAGTAATTGGCTTTCTTAAATTCTGCATCAAAGTCAGGGTCATTAAGAAGTGGAAAAAAGCGATAATAAAAGTCTTGATTAGTTTTTGTGGCATAATAAGCAATTAAACCCAGTGCTTTTGCTTGATTAATAAAACTAATAGATTTATCTTCATTCATCCTTTTTAACATGTTGTTCATCGCAGCTTGAACTTTATGTGAGAACAAGGTTGCATCTTTTGCGTCCCATTTTTTAACAATCTCAAAAACCTCCTTGTTCACCTTAATATTTCCGTCGCACAATTGATTCCACAAAACGACTTCAAGATTGGATTCATCTTTATAATTGTCTTTCAAAACAAATTCTAATAAATCATTATCCATTGTATAGCCAAAAGTTTTCACTAAAGATTCTAAAAAATCTTTATCATTACCTTTTAACCACACAAAATCCGCTTTGCTGTCATTAAAAAGATATTTGTTGCGTGCGACAATAATTTGTATATTATTATATCTATCAGTCTGCAAATCTTTTTCGTTCATCCATTTCCGCACCTTTACCAACTCCCCGGAATTGGTATTAAATTCCGTAGGTAATTTTTTTTCAAAATTAATAATGTCCGGATAATTTTTATGGTAATCAATTAATTCAGGGATCGTAAATAACGGAGCGATAAGTCTGTTATTTTTAAATAAGAACATACCATTATAATCTATTCCATTATTTTGATAGTAAATGGGCGTCCTATCACAAGCCGAAAAATTGTTCAAATAAAGAAAATTTTTATTCGAAGAGAAATCTATTTCTCTGTTAAATACAGATTTAACTTTACTTTGGAATTCTGTAGGTGTTATATCTTTAAAACCATTTTTCCGTAGAATATTTTCTAAAATGATTCCCTCAATAGCTAAATCTTCATCAGTGTACTCAATTTGATAATCTACTGCATCACCGATCGTTGCTTTCAAACCTTTTGCTAATTGCTTTTGCAATATATTAATTTCATTACTCATAATACTGTTATTTTTCATGTTACCATTTTCGACCATTACTTTTGATTGTTTTTGACAAGAAAATAATAGTATATTCAATAATTGTAAAAATATTATTAATTTTTTCATAAAAGATTTAAGTTGTTTTACCACTTACGGCTTCGTTAGATTTTTTTAGTAGAGAACTTTTATTAAGCTTTTTTGGATCGAGCCTTTTTTCTTCGTCCGTAAATTCATCTTCTGGATTATCTGGATAATCATCTGGTAGAAAGTATCCAACCACTTTTTGTCCGTAATCTCCATTCGGATTTCTACTGCTAAACTTTAAACTGCTACCTTGATTACCACCTAAAGGAATAATATTTCCGGAGCTATCAGTTCCATAATAAAATGCCACATGTCCACCTCCACCTTTAGTGTTTTTCCAAACCACTATACATCCGTAGCAGGGTTTACTTATTCTTCTCATACCTGAGGCTCTATCAGGTTTATTCGGACCATCATGCTTATAGTCAGGATTAAACTCCAGCGCTCTGCATGTGCTTGGATTAGCATATCCGGCTTTTTGCAAACACCAGCTTGCAAAAACCGCGCACCAAGAAATTTTTGAAGGATCTGTATTTTTTGTGGTAAATTCATTTTTTATTGCAAAATATTCAGATTTAATTCTTGAATATAGTGGATCATCACCTTCAGCATAACCTCCAAAATTTTTGGCCTCTTCCAGTACGATTTTCATCCACGGCGCTCTTTTTCCCTGATCATCTTTTTTCTCGACTGGTTTGTCTTCGCATATGTCAATGTACAATTCCGCTTGTCCCGGATTATAATGCTCAAGTCTTACAACGTCATCAATCTCCTTTATGGTGGTATTTCCGTTTTCGTAACCATACCGATCTTCAAATCTCTGCCTTGTATAAACCCATTTTTTTCTTTTCTTACGTTCATCACCCTTCATGAAAGGTGGATTTGAGGCATACCCATATTTCCTGACCCAGGGATCTTTTGTAATATTTATTAACCGTTGTTTTTCTGAAGTTTTACTACCATCCCCATCGGGGACGGAAATGCTTTCATCAAAGACCTTATAGGTAGGATCAGAACCTTTTCCTACAGCGGCTGGATTTAAAACCTGCAGATAAAAATCAACTAAAGTATTCATTTGATCTTTGTTTTTCTGCAAGTATTTTTCGACATAAGTCATTTGATCCAGAAATGTCATTTTTCCTAAGGCCTCATAGGTCGTTCCTAAAGATTGTGCTGTAGTTTCGCTAAATTGGACAAGGCCAATATATTTAGTCCCTCTTGCACTCACCCCTTTCTGTGCCGGTGAAAATGAGCCGGCAGTTTCCAAATGCATTATCGCCATCAGTTCCTTAGCTTTCTCTATTTTCTTTGATTCTCCCCAGATATTTTTACAAACCTCTACTACCTTTTTTCTCTCAGAACAGCGTATTCTATTGCCCCATATTAATTTGTATTCATCTTTACATACACAACTTTCGGGTTTTCTTGGACTTTCATCGTTCTTTTTAATAGCGGGCGACTTCCCGTATTCGTGCCTTCTCGGGGCCTCATGCAGGCCCACGTCTATTCTTGATGATTCGGTAATAATGCTTAAATGCTCAATCTCAATAAAAAACTCTTGAGTATCACCTTCAACTTCATATCTTTGGCCTTTATCGTACATTTGTTTAGTCAGTTTCACGGTATAGAAAGATTCATTTCCTGCTAACACTAAATTTCTCTCGAACAACAGATCATTGTTGATCGTATCCTCTTCCCATATCCTAACTTTGACTGTCTTGCCTTTTACGTTTTCACCGGTAATTTTAATTATTGCGTTAGTATCAATCTTTGCAGAATTTATTTTATTTCCCTTAGCATCAACGAATTCTGCTTTTGAAATTTTCCCTTTCGGATCCGACTGTTTTTTTGGTGAGGCAGAATTGGTAGGGAATTTTGCCGTACTTGATTTCGGCTTTGGTTTGAAAGATGAGGAAGGGGCGCTCGCACTGGGATTGTTAACATTCACATTTGCCGAACTTTTATATTTACCCACATACTCTGCAGTAACATAGTATTCGTGTTGTTTTTTGTCATCTTCTCTTTTGTTGGCAAGATTGATAAAGGTATTTAGAAGCGTAAAATTCCAGCGGGCATATCCTTTACTGTCAACTTCTATCTCCGGAGATTTCGTGATATACTGATTTTTTGTGTTGTGTCCCGCCTTATTCTCATCATCCTCCCAAAGAGTAAAAACAATTTTTAAGCCTTCCAAGCCCTGACATTTCGCTGTAGCTTTCAGACGATCTCTGTAACTAAGTGCTTTCGTAATTTTAGATCCATCATGATAAGTGAGACTGACTCCTAAAATATCCTTTTCTACAGGTTTTGCTTTTTCATTTTTCTGAGGCTGGACAAAAATTGCCATTGGTTCTTTTCCTTCAGCTTCATGGAGATACCCTTCTACTTTATAAGAAAACTTGTGCGCGTTGGGTCCAAAAGTAAAATGATTGATCCCTCGTTTTTTAATCCCGGTGCTTCTATACCCATTTTCTCCTTTGACAAACAGTTCCCAAGTTACTAACTCTTCTCTTCTCTTCGCCAAAGGCGTATCTGCATACCATTCTACAACATTGTAGAAAGTTTTAACGCCAGTCAAGGGACTTTTATCCCCCTTTATTCTATAAACTCCTCCTTTTGCCATAATTTAAAATTTACAATTACCACGCATGGCGATCATCATTTTCTTCAATCTCTTCTTTAAATTCATCATAATCCACAACAGGATTTAATATTTCCTGTTCTGCTGAATTTGCATCGATTGCATTACTTTTACCGGCCTCACTTTGCTGCCCATGTTTCATCACCGTAATCTTTCCACCGATGGAGCACATCAATTCTGAAGCTTCGGTTAAACAGCTTTTACCCATAACTTTTACTTTCTCATACGGCTTTTGCCATTTTCCGGCTGGTGCGAAAGTGCAGGGATTGCCATTCTTCACCGAGCAGCTGCCAAAGGGTGCAGCCGGCGGATTAAAAGTAAGATCATCTTCGGTTACGGCGAGATAATCGGCCTGTCCTTCTGCATCGTTCCAGTAATGTTTTTGGTGACTTGTGACTTTAAAATTTGGAAAAGCTGTTCCTTTATTACACATCGCCTTCCCTCTCGGGATCACAAAATATTTACCATCGTGTTCGCTGGATTTGCTCTCACTTTGCTCCTGTTTCTCTTCTTCCTTATCATCTCCTTCAGGATTTTCTGTAGAGGCTGAATTTTCATTTTTGACCGTTGCTTCATCTTCAGGTTTATTTACAGAACTTGCAACCTCATCGCTCCCTGCCGACAGTTCGTAAGAACCATTTTCATGATTTTCCTCATTCGCCGGAGAAGCATTATCATCAGCCATTTTTGAAGTGGAAGAATTATATTTATCTAATTTTCCAGTTCCCATTTTATTGAAATCGTCCATTATTTTAATTTTGTGAAACTGATATTTTTTGTTTTCTGTAGATTTCACCTTCCTGCAAAAGTGCAATGCCTGCTTCTGCTGAAATTAATTGTTTCGTCTTTTTTTGTGTCGTATATTTTATTTCTACAACTCCAATTAAAGGTTCTTCTGGCACTTCACCAAATTTTCTTCCAGTCAGCAATTCCTGCAGACTGATTTTATCTTCAATTTCTCCTTTAATATCTGTTTGAATTTGGTCCTCATCCAAATGAATAAAATCTGCCTTACAAATACAATTTAAAGGGAAAGAATTTTTCACTAAATAGAACTCATCCCTCCACGCATCATACTTGTGAAACCAGGTCATTTTCGGAAATAAAACCTGGTATAACAAAGTCGAACGAAGCTGCTTTTCAAAATATTCTTTATTGGATAAACTTTCGGCAAACTTATCTATATATTTTTTTGAAACTTCACCGATAAAAAAATCTTCTAAGTCTTTTCTTTTTTCTTCAAAAGTTTTAAGAAGTTTTTCAAATTTAAAAATTCCGGAAATTTTTCCTTCATTGGAAATGATGAATTTGATCGGTGCAATACTTTCCGCGCAGGCAATCGAAAGTTCGCTCATTTTATCATCCGGCTTTTCTCCATTCTTTTTAAAATCATAACAGTGGACAGATGCGACGAAATTTTCTACATGATTTTCTTCAATTTTGGTAAGCTGAATATCAAGCGTGTAATTAATTTCGAGTTTATTTTCGAAATCACTTTCATAAGATTCTACAACCTGATATGTTTCTGCATAAAATTCCGGAGATACGCTTTTAGAAGGGGCTGCAGCTGAATTTTCCTTTCTTATCTGAGTCGCACTTTTATAATTTTTTGGAATAAGCACTTTTTGAATTCCAGTCAAACCATTAAACCATAAAAGGCCGGCTTCCCGACAATTGGCATTATGAAAATCCCGAAGTTCCTCCGCAGTCATGCCTATGCTTCCTGCAATCGAGCCAAGCGAATCAGTATCTTTGACTTCATATATTAAAAAGGAATCTTCCATACCACATCATTTTAAAATAGAATGTTTTAAGTTTCAACTAAGTTAAATTAATTAAATTAATTGCTATAAAAAAGGCCAAAAAATTAATTGATTTTTTTTTCGTCACTTTAGTTGAGCTACAAATAAAAAGGAAAAAAAGCACTAACAACTTTAGTCATTAAAATAAAGCCTTACCACTAAAATTGAAAACTACTGAAAACAAAGCCCCAAATATTTTCATAAGTGAGGCTATTATTTATTTGAATGTGTTTGATTACATTCCCGGCCAAACACCTTCGTATTGTCCGCCACCGTAAGTGATTTTCTCCGCACTGATAACGAAACTGATCAACATACTATTGCTGTCAACTGCATCGAAATCTACTTCGTGTTGGATTACGTAACCATTTTCCCAATTTAGTTTGATCAACGTTCCTTCTTCATGAGATTTGTTGAAGGTTACTTCACCAACGGTTGGTTTGTATTTTCCGTTTAATAACGATTCGATGATGTCTGATTTCTCTGTCGCTTCGATTGTTACTTTGATGATTGCGTTGGAGGGATCGGAAGCTACTCTACCTGAAACATCGGTAGATCTTGCTACGCTGTAGTTCAGTTTTAATACTTTCGATTCTTCTCCGTTGTTAAATTTTAAGACTGCTCTTGAATTGTTTGCTGCCATGATTTCTAAATTTTAATTAATATTTTGTTTGATTTAATAATTCAAAAGTACGGGGCTTAAAAACAAATATCGAACGATTTTTAATTAAGTTGAAAATTGTAGTAGTTTTACTACTTTTTGAGAATCACGGCAAAAATCAATTTAATATTTATTATATAAAATCCTTTAATCCAAAGGCCTTTCGATAAGGTCTACTCCTTTCGACAAGCTATTTCTGTATTTATCAATGCGTTCCAATTCTTCTGATCCCAACAGATCTTTCTCTTCTTTTGTTAGATTTTCATAGCGGGAAATGCTCTGCTCTAAACTTTTTCTATTATTTCTATTTAAAGGAAATTGAATACGAAGTTCATTTTTGAAGCGGTTTAATAATTTAGAATACTCTTTTAAACCGAAATCACTTAGGCGCCCTTCCTCTATTTCTTTTTGTACCAAATAAGCGACCGAATTACCACTCGAATCTAAGAGAAGCGGATTGGCACCTTGATCTAAGAAGTAATTTACGTACTCAAATTTGCCAATACTTAAAGCCGTGAATAAGGGTGTGCTTCCATCAATATAATTTTGATGATTGAGATCAGCGCCGTTTTCAATCAATAATGTGATCAGACTTTTATCGGAATCTCCTATCAATAATGGATTTACCGGCGATTCGGCCAATGGATTATTTAAATTCACTTTGTACTTTAAAAGCAATTCCATCAAGGATCTGTTTTTTCCTCCACTTGCAATATTCATGTTTCCCAATTGACCGCCTCCATCAAGTGCGATCAAATTAACATCGGCATTCAATTGCAATAATTTTTCAGCTGATTTTACATTTCTAATTAAAACTGCATAATTCAAATAAGTAAACTGTTGTACTCTACCATGACTTGTCACTTGACCTCTGACATTCACATCATAATTTTCCCGGGCGATTAACCGTTCAATCTCGGTGATATTACTTTCAGCGATTGCTTTGGCCATTATCAAATCTTTTCCCTGAAAAAACTCTTCCGGCGGTGGCGTATTTTTACTTATTTTCTCGTTGGTATTCATGCAGCTGATTGTATTTATTAAAATTGCTAAAAATAGAACTGTTATTTTCATCTTATCTGTCATTTGAGATTACGGTTGAATTTCCACCGCCCATTTCCGCTAATTCTTTTTCAAGTTGATTAACAATGTGAATGGCGGTGTGGCCCTTTAAAATTCCTACGTCTGTATTTATTTGCATGCGTTGGCCGGAAGCCCTCGGCAAAGCCCCACTAAGTCCCAGCACGGAACCGATAATTGGGAATTTACTGCCGATCGCTCCCACAACTGATTCCCGATTATCCTGAGCGAGATTTAAGGGATCATCACTCGCGTTATACGCCTGAACATTATTCATAGACTCTCGATGTACACTGTTTCTCTTCAAAGTTTTATCGTGCACACCCGCCGCATTATACGTGTAGGTCGGATAACCCGTAACTCCGCCGGCAATGGCCGCTAAACCGCCACCCAGAGAATGTCCGGTAATTACTGTATTATTACCTGTATATTGGTTATCTTTTACCTTTTGAGCCAATTTCGCTGCCTGATCATATTGGCTTGAACTTATTCCAATACCCTGCACCCCATCTTCTACAATATCAGGACCTTCCTGGGTTCCTCTAAATGCCAACACATATTTGCCGTCTTTTTCATAGAGTTGGGCATAAAAACCTTCATCTATTGAACCGTCCGCTTTTCTTGGATGAAAATCCGTTGGATCAAAACCTAAAGCTCTCATATCTTTTTCCTCCAGTCTGTTATAATCTGCAATACGGGCAATTTGTTCTGGGGAGGCATTACTTTTATTCTTATTCTTTTCGTCAAGTCCTGTAAGATCATTCGCTTTATCCTTGTAGACATCTTCTCCCGCTATAAGTCCCAAATCGATAGACAAATCTAAGTTCGGCAATTTTATGGTAACCAATCCACCCAAAAGACAACTTAGAGTGGCATTTTGCAACAAGGCTTCTTTTTGCTCGAATTTTACTTTTGGGTGAATTTCTGTCCACTGGGACGGTTTGCATAATAAGGAACATATACTCGGCAATCTTGCAGTTAAAGCGCCCGCGCCGGATCCCGCCGCGACCGCTAAAATCCCTCCAAGAGCAGCGCCGCCCGTCGCAGCAATGGCAATCGCAGCTACCGCCCCCAAAGCCGCACCTGCAATGGTCATTTTAAAGCATATAAAATTTCCATCAAACCGATCGTCTTTGGTCGCTGCTAATTTGCCACCAGCGATTTTTACAGTTGATTGGGAACTCACTTGTATACGTGGAATTTTTTTGCCTTCGGTACATAAGGTCCAGGTACCATCCGGAACATATAATTGACTCATTGATTTTTAATTTAGTGCATTCATCTACTCTTCTAAAAGGGTTATATTGTATTCTCCGATATAAAATAATTTATCGTTTGCCTGTTCTTTAATATAGTTTTTACACTGTCGTAATACGCCCTGGGAATCATAGATATATTTACCTTCTAAAACGTAATCAAAGTGAAAATGATCAGGTATGAGTTGCGCATAATTCTTCTTATATTCTCCCTGTAGCAAATCGGACTTCCAATTTTTTGCAGGCGATGCTGTACACGCAACCTGAATCTCATCTTCTAACACTTTACTTCTATAATTCAAATCATAATGAATATGCTGTTGTGGGAAAAGCTGCGACATTGTCTTTTTGTTTTCCGCTAATAAAGTGGATTTATGCATCGGAATTTTTATTGCTCCCTGAGGGTAAAAGAAAATCTGATACAAAATATTCATCTGTAAACTTTTTGAAAGGTTGGTAAACTCCTCATCGTAGGCTTTTATAATTACTTTAAAGTAATCATCTTCCAGCTCCAAAGATTTTAATTCATCAAATTTTATATTTTCCCATTTTTCTAACAGTTGCTTCACGTTTAGCACGTCTTTTACCGTTTTGTCGGGATTTAACTGAAGATGTAAAAACTCTGTTGTTTTGTTTATCTTTTCTACTACTTCAAGCAATGGTTTTATCTGACCATCTATTTTAATATTTTTTTTACCTAAAACTTCTATTTGAACAGTATTACTTGTCTGATCATAATCGACGGCCCAAATACTTTCAATTTTATTTTCACTGATGGGTTTACCTAAGAAGAATAAGGAGGTTGCAATTTCTACTTTATATTGAGCTTGTTTCTTAAATCCTAAAATTATTTTAGAAAAATCAACCTCTATTTGCTTGGTCAATTGACCACTTTTTTGGAGTTCCGGTTTTAACATAATTGCTTTGATATGCAAAGGAATGTAATCACTATGAATTTGCTGGGTCAACGGAACCTTTGAATTATGAAAATCGATTAATTCCTTTACACTTACGCCATTTTCTTTTGCAATTGATTCCAGCGTACTTCCTTCCCTTATATCGTATTTTGTGAACTCCATAATTTAATTAATATCTACTTGAGAACCCGTAATAGAAATACTGTCGCTTGAATTGACTGACATGATCGACTGGCTGTGGATACTTAACTTATCTTTGGTTACCAAAATTGCATTCTCCGTTGAATTGAGATCCAGCATACCGGCTTTCGAAGAGATGGTGATTCCTTCTTTTGTGATTGTAATACTATTTTCACCAACTTTCAATTCAATTTTGGTAGTTCCCTCGATCGAAATATTCCCCGAGCTGTCCAATGACATTTTAGCTTCTGCACCCTCTCCCACATTAAGTGAACTTTTTGCAGCAACATTGGTGGTATGTTCATTGCCAATGGTTTCAACATTGTTGTTGCTGACTTGCGTCGTAACATCTCCTGCACCACTTAGCGTTAGAAAATTCCCAGCTTTGTCTTTTATTTCAATACCTGCGCCATCATTCAAACAAATAATATTCCCACTCTTACTGCTTAAACTCTTCACATTATTACCACTTCCGCCACCGCCGCCAACTTTGCCGTGAAACATAGACCCCATCACGAAAGGCCGGTCGGGTAATTGATGCTGGAAACCTACCATGACCTGATCGCCAACTTCGGGAATGGACACAAATCCTCTGTTTTTACTTACTTTATCACTGCCGCCCGCGTCGGGAGTCATGACACGAACCCAATCGGTAGTGTCAGGACCACGCTGCCAATCAAACTGAACTTTTACACGACCTTGATTTTTGGGATCAGTATTAGAAACAACATGCGCTACCTGAACTTCAGATCTGGGCATTTCAAATTCCGGACGTGGCATAAAACCAGTATCCGCCGCAATGGCTTCAAAGGTTCCGGTATAATATCCGCGTGCATCCACTTCATGCGTAACTTCGGTAATCATTAACTTCGTAAAATAGCTCGTGGTCACTTTGCCGGGCTTTCTCATCTCTATATCTGCAGTACATCCCGGATACATAAACGGAACGGTAGTCGTACCCGATGTTACGAAAACCTCTACCGCTTTACTTCCAGCGCTACTTTTTTGCGAAGCGCCAATATCCATATCGGTACTCGCCTTTATTGGCGCCAATCGTAAGGCTGGAGTTGTAAATGTTTGCTGAGAAATAGTGTACGCCCGTTTTGCGATATCTGATTTGTGGTCGATGGACGAGACACCAGTAGTCAGTTTTTGATTTTCACTGCTGTTGTAACCATAGAATGAAGGTTGCACATGTTGTGCTTTCATTCGGACTTTTATGTCATTGATATTGCTTCCGTACTTGAGGGTAATTGGTTTTTCAGAGGGCGGTAATTGTCCGAAATGCAGGACTTCACCATCGTAGAAAAACTGTTCTCCGTATGCTTCGGCCATTCGAGCGAGATAATTGTAATGTGTTTCTTCATATTGGGCACTGTAGTCCAGATTTCCATATTTAGAATCGATCCGATAATCGTAGGAGCTTTTGTTTAGTCCCTGTTTAATTACATTTTCTACAATACTGTTGAGACTGATGGATTTGCTGCCGCCAAAACTTTGGGTATGAGGAGAAGCATCTAAAAGAATAGTGGGACTGAATCCTGTGATGATGATATCGCCCAGACTTCCTTTTTCCTGGCTGAATCCCACTTCTGTAATCACGCCGACAAACGTTCTTTCGGGTCCTTTTTCAACATCTTTATATCTAAAAACAACCGTTAATCTTTTACCCAGAAAATTCTGACCAATTTCTAAATTATAACTTTCTGCTTCACCCATTGCATCGTGAGGAATCATTAGGCTGAAATGATGGTGTTTTACGGCACTTTGCGTCAATTTAAAATGTTTAAAATTGTGAATGATCTGTCCATCAATTACAATTAGAAGTTTAACCACGCGGTTGATTCCATGCAGTGCATTTTCGATAATACCTTTTGCATTAAATATTTTTGAAGTGGGTTGTTTTTCCCACAAATCAACGGTTTCGGAATCTGACTGTCTACTTTTAGATGTATTATTTTTTTGGAACATAATTTTACAGTTGTTTTAGGTAAGATTTAAACAATAATTCTTCATAATAATGATCAATCGTAAATTCTTCTTCTTATTTAAACTGATTATTATCTATAATATTTTAACGGATCATTTACTCTTGTTTATACAATCGGTAATTTAAAATCTGACTTAACATTAAAAATGGCAGATATGTAAACGACAAAATAATGCACTTTTTTGAAATGCATTACTCCTCCGTTTAAGTTCAGATTTATTTGGTTCCCGGCCAAATACCTTCGTATTGTCCACCACCGTAAGTAATTTTCTCTGCACTGATTACAAAACTAACCAACATACTATTGCTGTCGATTGCATCAAATTCTACTTCGTGCTGAATAACATAACCATTTTCCCAGTTCAATTTAATTAAAGTTCCTTCTTCATGAGATTTGTTGAATGTCACCTCTCCTACTGTTGGTTTATACTTACCGTTCAATAAAGATTCGATGATGTCTGATTTCTCGGTTGCTTCTACCGTTACTTTAATAATCGCATTGGAAGGATCTGAGGCTACTCTTCCTGAAACATCCGTAGAACGTGCTACGCTGTAGTTCATTTTTAAAACTTTTTGATCTTCTCCGTTGTTGAATTTTAAGATTGCTCTTGAATTGTTTGCTGCCATGATTTCTCGATTTTAAGTGTTACCTGTTATTTTTTGGTTATCTGATACTCAAAGCTACACGTCTTAAAAATAAATAACGAACCTTTTTTTAATAAAATGAAAATTGTAGTAGTTTTACTACTTTTTAAAAATTAAAGATAAATTAAAAAACACAACCTAATGATTAACAGAACATTATAAAAAAAATCATAGAAAACTTTAAATGATGAATATGATATGTTAAAGAAATTATCTACCTTTTAATTAAAATTATAAATTGAAATAAATAAGAACCTTGCTAAACATCTAAAGTGGCCAAAACAAAAAGCCTTATGAAATTTCATAAGGCTTTTCTATCTAAGTTTTAAAATTATAAGAATTAATCTTGGTTATAACTTGATTCCCACTCATTACCATCATCACCTTTGTGACCATCCAGTTTAATTACAAAACTTTTGGTTGGGAAATACGGCGTTAAACGAATGTCTAACCAAACGCGGTCTTTGTTAACTTTATCTTGCTCGAATCTTACAATTTTGAAGTTTTCGATCAATTTATCTGCACCTTTAATACCATCTAAGAAGGTTACGATTTGCTTTCTTAAATCGTCTTCGTTTTTTGGAGTCCAGTTTTCAAAAGCTCTTCTGTTTAAGAAATCCAAAAGTACTTTCGTCACATAGTCAAATACACGAACTACAGAATAGGTTTGTAATCCAATATTATCACCGGTAAATAATGTTTTTGCAGAGAAGGCCATAATTTTTCCGTACTCATTCACCATCGGTACCAAGCCCATTTTTTCTAACTGAGAAATCTCGCTCTTTTTCAAATTGAATTTTACCGCATCTACTTCGTTGATATTTCCGTGCTTTTTACCTGCCGCAACCTGAGACATTAAAGTTCTGTGGATTTTCCCCGCTAATGAAGTTGAAGGTGGAAGATCTACATTTTCTTCCTCTCCTACTTCTTCCGCTTTTCCGCGCCCTACAAGGTAATTACAGGTCATAATTACATTACTTCTGTGAATCTCACCACCGGTAAGATTTGCAGAATGGAAAAGATCTACAACATCATCCGGTTTGTCAAGATTTGCGAAATCAGTGACCATCATCACTTTATTCTCGTTACAGATTTTGGCCCATTTTTCAATTACTTTATTAGAACCTAAATAACCTGGAACCGCCAAAATTGAATAATTGTCGCGAAGATCTAATCGGTCATAATTTTCTTTAAATTCTTCGGCAACCGCATCGATAAATAATGGATTGTCTATATCTTTTATCTGCTCTAAAGTGGCGTTCATGATACTCACATTATCCACCTTGTCCAACTCTGTATTTTTATAAAACTGTGCAACGGTTCTGTAAGATGTTTCCAGTTCTCTTACCGTATCCAAAGTATTTTTAAGGTTGTGCTTCAGATTATTTTCTGCAGAAGTGGCTTTCTTTTTAGAAGCTTCTGCCATTTCCTCTACCGATTTATTATTTTCTAAAAGATTAACCCAAAGATTAATTCTCTTTAAAAGATCTCTTCTTTCAGTTTCCTTATTTTGATCATTAATGAAGATTTCTTTACGCGCTTTTCTGGTAGGGTTCATGTTTGCGATACCATCAATCACCGTTTCTACAAAACCAAAGCCTCCTACTTTACCCAATTCATCAATCGGATTCTTCTGTCTTTGTGGTGCTTGTTGTTGCTGGTGCTGCTGTTGATTATCTTCCTGAGCAGCCATTTGTTTTTTATTTTCCATAACAGTTTTTTAATTTGATGATGTCTATTTTTCTAACTCGTTGGCTACTTCTTTTAGAACCTCTATGAACGCAGTTTTTGTCTGCTCATTTTCGAGCATGCTGCGAAGAATTTTATTATTTTTCAACTGGCGCAAGATTTTATTATATTGCTCTTGCTCAATACTTAATTGCTGCAAATACGCGGAATTCTGGGTTAGATTTTTTGGAGTAAAGTCCCCCAAAGTCTGAAAACGAAACTCTTCGTCAACAATGGAACCATCTTCCTTTTCGTGCTGTACGGAAACAGCAGGCTCGAAATGTCTGAAAACATCTTCTACTGTTTTTAATCCTCTAACAATTTCCGGAATCATGGTCTCATCCGAGGTTAATTGACTCACAATCAGGGATCTATTCTCCTGAATTTCCTGAATTGCTTCGTTGGCGTCAACTTTTATTTCGTTTCCACCAACACCATAATTGTACATTGCCATATTCGATGTTTTTTTAGTTAAATTTATTTCTTTCTTACCCTTTATTTCGAAAAGATTGTTTAATGATTTTTTAAAGTTAGAAAAAAAGTTAGACATATATTTATTAAAAAGTAAATTATAATGATTATAATGCAAACATTATTAATTATTTTTCTTAATCCAATACACTCCAACCTTTCTTAGGATCGGTTTTAGATCGCACTTCCTGCTCGGTTACAATAATATTCTCTTTGCGCTGACCGATGTAATCCAACTCACTCAGTTTTCCAAAAACAATTTCCAGACAATTGAGCATCGACTGAATATTCTTTAAATATTCGCCACAACTGTAGTGATCATAAGTTATTTCTGAAACTACCGTTAACTGCCCGATAAAAGTATGAGGCGCCACTTCACTCCATTCTAAACTGTAATTCAGCATTTCTTCCAATTCCGCATTCGGAATAATTTGCGTGGCATTATAAAGATGCAACGCTGTTTTTGAAAAAATATTGATCAAATGAATTGGCGGTTGATCCATCGCCATATTTTTGAACTGAAAATAATTATCAGCCAAAGTATTGATGAGGACTTTACATAAGGAATGAACGTTGGTCGCTAAGGCCGTATTCTGATCTTTATGAGAAGCTTTCTGTAAAATTTTAAAGGTATACTGTTGTAAGTTTGAGACGGAACGCACGAATCCGGTGTAGTAATCCACCATCTTTTGATGACTTTGCAGCGAGGTGGTTGGCGGAATAAAATCGGTGTCGATCTGCGCAAAATTTGATTTGAAGTTGACCTTGCCCAAAACGATGTAGTTACCACCCGCTAAATTGCTGTTCAATGATGCCACATCTACCATTTCTATGGTGTAATTGGGTTTTGTATGTGGGTGGCGTGGCGGTGTTTCTTCCGGATCAATTTCTCCGTAAGGAATTTTATTAAAAGGATTTACCGAGATCAAAATATAATAATCACCATCAATGTTTTCTTCGGTGGTATTTATATTCTTTGCAAGCGATCTTACATTAACGCTAAAATCATGAATTTCAATTCGATATCCAGCTAACGTGATTGCGCTGCAGTTTTTTATAACAAGCTGTGCATCATTCGTGGCTGTACTGTAAATTTCGAACACTGTTTTTTCAGAAAACTGTCCTGCAACGGGCAAAATACCATAATTAAAACTATTGATCTGTAAAGAATTTGAGTCTCTTACACTATCAATAATAAAATTATCCTGATCGTTAAAATGGGTTTGCGAAACTTTCATTCCATCAACCCAATTGATGGCGTTATGTTTTATCGGCTGTATCATGTTTTCCTTATTTTTGTTCGGTGATAATTAATTTTTCTTTATTGTCTTCTTCCTGATGATTGAGGACTCTTTTACAGATAATCACCTCATTCTCAGCAATTTTATTGGTAGCAATATCTTTCTCAAAATCGATATATTTCCGAGAACTGAAGAATGACTTTTTAATATAAAAGATCCAGTAATACGCACTGCTGTTCGAATCCATTAACTGAATTTTCGAATTCGGATTCTTATGGTTATAATCATCTACTACTCTGAAAAACCAGTCTCCATAGGTAATCCCGGTTGGCAATGTTTTGGCTTTGATTCTAAAACGCTGTTCATCTTCTGAATTCTTACTCAGTTCCACATTTAAAACCATCAGCCGGTCGAAATCGACACCACGGAAATCATAAGGTTTCAAGCTGGAATCATAACGCCATGTTTTATAAATATCCAAAGGAATACTGATAAAAGCAACATAACAGTAATAAAATAAAAGCGGAATCATAAAAGCCACCAAACTTGAGGCTGCCATATACGGATTTCCCTGATCCATGCTGATCCACTTAAATATTAAAGTGAAAAGATAGCCCCCGATCACCATGCAGGTAATGGTTAATATAATTTCGAAAATAATGCTTCGTGTATTGGAGATAAAATGCTTTCGGAAATAATGGTGAAGTAAATTAACATGCAAAATCCCCAATCCCAGGTACAAAACCTGTGCACCCATATACCAATAGGGATTAAAAAGATTTCCTGTAAATCCGAAAATACCGGGAATAGCCAAGCATAACCCACACAGCAGAACATATACGATGATGTGTTTTATTTTAATAGCCGGCTTATTCTTCCGAATCCGAACCATTATGAACATCATAATCGCCGCAAACAAAGGCATTAAAATATACCTGAAAAAAATACCTTTAATAGACGATATCTCCATACTCCGTTTTAAAATTTTTTATATAAAAGTAAATATAATGTTTTCCAACTAATTATAAAAAGGTAGAATAACCCAATCGATTACCCTCCGTTTTCGCATCTATTCTAAAGGATTTGGCGTCCTTTTCTGTAATAAAATTCTCAAATATTTTCACTGAAACTGGCACAAAAAAGTCATAAAGCTCAGTCAAAAGCTGTCTAAATGGATCCCCGGGAATATAATTATGTAATTCTTCGTAAGGAATTGTTCCAATATTAATCTGCCAGTTTCGGTCACCATCCATATGTTTTCCCATCGGGATCAAAGTCATTCCAAGCCTTGCGTTCCCCAACGCAGTAATTCCGTCTTTATCATCCTGCGCTTCAATATGATTGGGAATAAAAGTAATATTTACCGGCACTCTTAAAAACGCACTCAAAAAACGTTCAATCCAGGTTTTATTCCCCCGCACTTCATGAATGAATGGCAGCAAATTAATTAAAACTTTTGCCGAATCAATATTAATTTTTTGTAAAATGGGCCACAGTTCAATCGCAAATTCCAGGAGGGAATCTGTTTTACTTTCTGCATCAAATTCAGATTCTTTTAGTAATGCGCTGACGTGCGTATAGAAAAACTCCAGTTCAAAAGGTTGAAAAAACTTTCTGGCCTCTTCTTCTACCAGTTTTTGTTTTCGCATTTCCTTTACAACACTATCTACATTTTTACTCGAAATCCCTAAGGAAGGTGGGTGAAAAATCCCTTCAGGCATATAGTCGTAAATCCCTTCACGATAAGTTTCTATAATGATGTTTTCTTCATCTAAATCGTAAAAAGAGGAAGTGATTCCTTTAATATCTTTTAAATAAGCCCGGTCATTCAGGCCAATTCTTTTAATTAAAATATTAGCCTCCGGATTATAATATTTCAGGATATTTGCCGCCACAGCTTCTACCCGAAAGTCGGTCTGCAGCTGATTATATCTTTTCCCGGAAATTGAAATATCGGTATTCTCCATATTCTTAATTATTATACGATCTTATACTTTAACTGCCGTATCTTCCGTTATTTTCACCCGATAAATTACCCCATCGATCGCCCTGATTTTAATATTATTTGCGAGAACAGAAGCCAGATTATCCCAATATGATTTTCCGTAAAAGGCATAACTCTGCGGGATAATGTTCACATCTACCGTTTTCACAAAACCTTCTTTCGGCTTATCACTAATTATGGTACCGCGCGTCACTTTTATTGATTTTAAATCATCTTTCATCATCATTTGGCAATACGCTTTTATATCTTCCACAGAAACTATTTTATCCCGAGTCATCAAAGCATATCGGTAAGCCTGAATACTGTTAGCTCCTTTTTGCTCCAAATCTCCGCCACTCGTTTCGGTAAGTAAAGTGATCTTTTTTGTTTTTTCCTGAGAATTTAAAACCGTACTTGGTCTTACATTATTCGCTAAGGTACAGTGAGTTACCCAAAAGGAAGCGTAGCAGTGAACCATATTATCAATCGGTTCAATGATGACATAGTTTACATCTTGCACCAGTGATTTATCCGCATTTTCTACTTTTTTGATCATGCCTTTCATCTTGTCAGACATTTCACTCAGAACATCTTTTACTTTGTCGCGGTTAAAAACGGAGAATGCAGCAACCTCATCACGCGTAAGTTCAAGCACGTGAATCATTAAATCAACTGCATTTCTTTTACTGAATCTTTCCATACCGCCTTTTCTTACGGTATAAAGTCCCTTGCTTAAACTGTCGTTTGGGGTAAACGGAATTTCGTCATACTTTTTTCCGTGTCCGTCAATCACCTCCTGAACATAAAGGAAATATTCACCTTCTCCCGTTTCCAGCGGAATATTGTTACCCATAATATCGAGCACATACTCTGTCTTTTTCCAGGCTCTATTATAAATCGGGAAAGCATTTAAGGCAAAAGAAAAATTATCTAAAATCTGCTCTGTAAACTGGGGTGGAAATTCGAAAGTCAACCAGACAAATCGATGATCCCTGATCAACTGCTCTACTTGCGGAGTACTATCGCGCAGATGTTGCAGTTCAAAAGGAAAAATTCCTTTTTCAAGAATAAGTTCATCATTAATTCCTTCGACCTCAATAAACTTGTGATCATAAATTTTCTTGATGTCTTCGGTAATTTTGTAGCGAATCGACTGCTCCCGAAATACTTCTTCAAAACCTGAATACGTATTCTGATCTTCGTATTTTCTTCCTGGATTAATCTGTAGAGGCTTTCCGTTGCTGGTCACTTTTACGTGAGGTAAAAGACGATACACATAATCGATATGTTCGAAAGCCAGATTGGCACAATATAAACTAAAGGTATCCGGAAGTTTGCCGCCGGTGTAGTGAGAAACATCAATTCCGATCGTGATTCTGCGATAATCTTCAATGCGGTTACTCACTCTGCAAATCGGAGTTCTGTTTAAACTTTCATCAAAGGTGTAGCAGGTATTTCCCACAATCATCGTAGAAACCTGCGCATTGATGACTTTAATATTTTCTACAGGCGTAAAGGCGACGTCAATTTGTTTATCAGACTGGGATTTGATGTAAGAATTTATACTTTTTTTGAAGAAGAATTCATCATAATTCATCAATGTTTCTACGGGATCTTCGGGTCTGTAAAAAGCAATGGCGTGCGCCGGCGCGGGATGCGTATATTTTGTTGGCGTGAGCATTTTCGCCAGTCGTTCCAACAATCGGCTGTTAACATTTTGAATTTCATTATTTGCTTTAAAAACCTCCGTACTGAAAGCATCGATAAGAAGTTTAACAAAAGGATCCAGCGACTGTACACTTTTTACGCCCCACAATTTGGTCGCGTTTTGAAGCATTCTGGCCTTTATCGTTTCTTTGGAATATATATTCTGATCTAAATTCATCTTTTATCAACTTTAGTCAATAGACATTGGACTTAAAAAAAGTTCGGTAACGAAGTTATACTGCTCGCCTGTCGCTTCTAATTTCGCATTGATTGCTATTTTTACTTTCTTTTTAATTTCTGTAAAATCTCTGGTATCGTAGTTATGTTCTACGAATATAATGTGAGCTTTAATTTGTGGGGAGACAATTCTGGGTTCATAATCGGCGATCTGCCTTTTCAAGCTTTTGATAAATATATTTTCCCATACTGAAGAAGAAACACCATTATCGAATTCGAGGTTCCAAACGTCATTTCCATATTGATCATCATAGCGGTTCTCCCCTTTTTTGGTGATAATGAGCAACATGATATTTTGCGCAATACTTTCTGCAATATCGCAGGTTTCTATGGCGCCGTTCTCTTTCATTAAAGAAGAAGGATTAAAGGGAAGAATATAATTTGAACTTTCCATAATTGCAGCAATCGTATGAATAATAAAACTCGATTAAATTACGAAAATTTAATCGAGTAACTAGTTAAAATTAAGGACTTTTTTTACTTTAATAAAGAAAGTCGTAGGATCTTATTTTTATTGGCTTCAAAAATTCCCATTTCATCCGCGGGCAAATAAAAAAGTACCTCGGATTTTTGTTTTAATCTGTTTACAATATCAGGATTCCATTTATTAATATCGCTTAAAGTGACATTTAAAAAATCTGTAATCACCTCTAAATCATACCCTGAATTGATTTCGGTTTTCAATAAAGATGGATCTTTTGATTCGCCTGGTAGCAAATTGATTGCAGGCTTTCGGGCTTTCACAACTTTAGTTTTCATTGTCGTACGGTTTGAGCGTGAACCGCGCAACAGATCATCCAATTCTCCCGTCACATAACAGGCATTAATATATTTTTTGATGGAATTAATGGTTTCATTAGGAAGATACATATAGTAATCCTCGTAGTTTTTCGAACCTGCTTTGGTCATTGCTTTTGCAATATTCCCCTCGCCGCAGTTATAAGCAGCCAGAACGGTGATCCAATTTTTATATTTATTATAAAGCCGGGTCAAAGAATTTGCAGCGGCCTGCGTACTTCGGTAAACATCTGCGCGGTCTTCCGGACTCAATCCGTGATCAACAGCATGATCAGGCATAATCTGCCAAATCCCGACCGCACCTGCATGGGAAACACTGCCATTATCAAACCCTGATTCTAAAAGCGAAAGGTTTCGTAAATGTCGGGGCAATCCACGACTCACCAAAGTATATTCTATATAGTTTACAATTTCGCGATTCGAATTAATTGCACTTCGAATCCTCTTTGCATGTGCCTCCGAAGTATCGGTTACGGTAAGTACCTGCGCATTTGCAGTATTGCTGCAAAAAAGAATGGTGGCAAAACTTACCAGTAAAATTTTGGTCAAAATCTGATTCATAATAATAAAAAAAAACCGCTACATAAGATATATAGCGGATTTGTTATTTTTAGTTGCCCGGCCAAATCCCTTCGTAAGCAGATCCACCGTAGTTGATTTTTTCTGCACTTACCAAGAACGTGATCAGCATATTGTTATCACTAAGCGCGTCGAAATTAACTTCGTGCTCAATAACATATCCGTTTTCCCAGTTTAAAGTGATCAAGGTTCCTTCTTCGTGGGATTTGTTGAAGGTTACTTCACCTGTGGTTGGTTTATATTTACCATTCAGTAAACTTTCTAAAATTCTGGAACTTTCGTTTGCCTCAACGGTAACTCTTACCAAAGCATTCGAAGGATCGGAAGCGACACGACCAGAAACATCTGTTGAGCGCTGTACTCCATAATTCAGTTTTAATACTTTTTGCGCTTCACCTCCATTGAACTTTAGCACTCCTCTTGAATTGTCTGCTGCCATAATTTCTAATTTTAAATTAATATTTTGGTTGATTTATAATATCAAAAGTAGTGGACCTAAAATGGTTAAGACCATAATTTTCTAAAACTTTGCAAATTGTAGTAGTTTTACTACTTTTCAAATATTATAGCACTGCACCATCTAAAATCGTTGGCATAAAATACTCGTTCAACCAGTAGAACGTTGTTCCATTCTGGTCAATTTTGATCTTAGGATTATTTTTATTTTCAAGAAGACGGTTCGACAACTGCTGATAATTTTTAAAATATTTCTGCACAACATCCTTGCTGATCAATTTCTTGTTTTTCCAGTCACTCAATATAAATTCTGACATGATCGATTCATCTGAATTGTCGAGTCCGGTACTTAATGCAACAGCATAAGCCATTGGTTTGCTGTATAATTTAGTAGTCGAAATTTCTTCGATGGTTGGATTGTACTTATTCACAATCTTTACAAATTTTGAGATCGCTCGATTTTGGTTGAAGTTTTTGTTATCTGGCTGCGTTTCTTTAAAAATCTCGGTATACATCTTTCGAAGGTTGTCGTATTCTGATTCAGAAATTAAAATTCCTTTGTGCACGCCTTCTGAGGATTTTCTTAAATCAACCGGAATATATCCGGAAGCAATCATAGGATAATCATAGGTGATCAATTCCGAAGATACAGGAACAGGAAGCGGACTTGGCGCTCCCGGAAATTTGAAGCTGTAACGACCATCTAAAATGGTTTTATTAGAACCGATCTCTGACTTAAAGTAAGAAGTTAAGGACTTTTTTGTAAAGACATTTTCATGCGTTACCTCTGCCAATAAAGTGTCTAAAGCTTTTATTAAATTAGAATTATCGTTGGCCTCCCTTCTTTTCGGATACAGTACAAATCCCTGCGTCATACTTTTTGCGGGATAGTCCAAGGAGTACACACCTTCATCCCCTTCCACAAGGTTAAAGTTATTTTTATTTTTAATAAGACTTTGATCTGCTACTTTTTCTTTGTTAAGATCCGCAATATTCTTTGAAGTCGAAGTGACCATATTTTCTGAGAGCAAAACGAAATTGTTATACATATCAGAAGCACCCGACTCGGTCTGGTAAGAAACAATTTTCGCCTTCGATGCTGAAATTAAACGTACTGCACTGGAAGCTGCCGCACCCGAATCGGAAGTAGAACCGATTAGAACAATAAGATTGGTCTCATCCGGAACGGTGTTCAGTAACTCTCCGGCCATCGTCAATGCTTCATTTACCGGCTGTCCGCCTGCTCTTTCACAATTCATTTCTGCCGTCTTCTCATCCATATAATTAAATATTCCGCTGGCATTGCTGGATAAAACCGAAGCGATCACATTGGAGCCACATGGATTATTTTTATACAACACCACGCTATATTTCACGCTTCTGTAGTACGGGAGCTGACTAACTTTAAGCTGAATATCCTGAATCAGAGATTTAGCAATGGAGGCATATGATCTGTTTTCAGCACTTATGTCGACCGTAAAAACAATATTCAGTTTGTGACTTCTGTTTGTGATTTCCTTGTAACGGTTAAATGGCAATTTTTCACCACTAACATTGAAGATATAGTTTTGGCTGTAATCAAATGCGTTTGTAAAATATTTCGTAGAATTTTTATTTAGCGAAATCGAAGTTGGAAAAATATTCTCTATCACACTTCGGTTCACCAATTCAGATAATGGAATGATCGGATTATCATTGGTATATTCCGGTAAAGTATTAAAGATTCCTAAGTTGGGTGAATTGCCATAGTCGAAATTGCTGTCGAGTTTAATGGCGGATCGTTCTCCCCAGGTTGAGATCATGTTCGCACTTACCCAGCCGTACATATTTTGATCAATACTGTCTAAATTGATTTTGGGTTTCTGACCAATTAAATAGCCTCTTTCATCCGCAGATTTTTTATAAACATACACCAACTGGCCCACCGGGATTTTCACTTTTGCCGTTTCTGAAAGACTTGGCGAAGTATAAACGATTGCCGAATCATTTTTCAGGTAAGCGCCTGCATTTCTAATGACGTCAATATTACTGGGAACTACTGCAGCTTTCATGGTAAAACCGGAAGTTCGATCACTCAAAGCATTGCTCCAAAGTAATAAATTATCTTCAGAGATCCAACCGTAAGATTTTACAGATTTCGACGGAATTTTTTTCAATAACGCATCGGGATTATATTCCGCTACTTTTACAAGACCGCGGGCTTTATTATGATCCAAAACCAACAAAGGCTCCAAAAACTTAATTTCTTTGGGCGATTCGTTCTTTTCTTTCTTTAAAAATGCCGTGTTTTTCTCCCGATCCGAATACACCACCCACGGCGAAGGATTTTTAGAAAAACCATTAATGACCATGGTTTGCTCTATGTTGCCATAATAATTTGGTTTTGGCGTTTTAACCGAGGGAACCCTTACTGCACAAGCCGTAAGCACAAAGCCGGCTCCTAATAAAGATATGGTAGAAATTGTATTTTTCATAGTACGAATTTGAGCGTTTACAGATCTATTTACTTTGGGTAATTTCCAGTTTAATCACACAGGCTTTCTGGTTATCATAAGTTGCCTTCACCTCTTGTATGATGTTATTTTTATCAAACTGTAACCCGGTCAAATAATAATAGAAATTTTTTACTTTCTCCTCATTCACCGTAACAGCCACATTATCATTATTACACATGTAAGACCGCAACAAATAATTATAGTTTGAATTAAAGTTATTGCCATACGCGATTTGCTGAATGACTCTTTTCAGATCATCATCAATATCACTTTCTACATCAACTTCTGTTGTTGAAATATCCTGCTCTATTACTTCGATAGGATTATAAGCTGGCAAAACACTGATTTGATGCGTCACCGGTTCGGCATCATCTGTAAAAAGAGTGACAATATAATTACCCGGTTTTTTATAGGAATAGATTGCCATTTTATCTCGGGAGTCAATATCTCCTGTTTCTCCAAATTTCCAGTTAAAAGTTTTTGAGGTTGAAGAAACTGCCCGGAAAATAACATTCTGTAATTGCATAGATTGCGAAGGTCCCTCAATACTTGCAGTATTTTCTGTGAAAAGTGGTTGTGCTGTGATGCTGTTTGAAACCAGCACGGGAAATGTCTTAGTATATTTATTATCAATGGTCAGCTTTACCTCATAGAAACCAGGTTTAGAATAAAAATGAACCCCTTTATTTCTTTCAGAAGTTTTACCATCGCCAAAATCCCACTTCTTTGTTTTGGCATTATTCGTTTTGTCTTCGAATTTCAGGGAGTCACCCACTGTTAAATTTGCGGGAAATGCTACGGCTACGATATCATCTGGATTCACAGATTTTCTCTGCAGCCAAATCGCGATCAACGATGCAACAAGCAAGGTAGAGACCACGGCGATAATGATGTTTTTCTTGTTTTTCTGAAAGTAGTTCATTATTTCAAATATTTAATTCTAATTTCTAGCACCCATAATCTGCGCATTTTTACGCTGGTTGATTTGTTGTTGCATGTCTTTCATACCGATGGTACAGTCTTCAAACTGTTTTGTAAATCGTTTTACATTTTCGTTTTTCTTCACCATCACCTTTTTGTCATCGTAATACATTTTGTAAAATTTGGCAATAAGGTTGTAATTATTCTTTCTGGAATCGGTGATGGCAAGATCGGAAAAGGCATCATTAATATCATTGATATCATAACGCAATTCGTTTTCTTCTACCGGCTGTGGTTTTTCGCTGGAGAGTCTTTTTAGTTTAATAAAGGTGCTGTCAACTTTTGGCTGAATGGCTTTTTGTCGCGTATCAAAAATCGATTTCTGCTGTAATGTTTTGATGGCAATACTGTCTGAATCCCCGAAAGGAGAGCTCAGTTTACTTAAAAAGATAATACCTAAAAAAACAACGCCTAATAAAAGCATCGCGAGAAGGTAAATGAAATAATATCTTTTCTCCTTTTTTGATAAAGTAATTTTTAACTGCATATTTATCGTTTATCTTCTTCTGGGAGTTGGGAGTCTTCTGGGTCTTGGGACGCTGTTCATCAAATTTTCTGTAGCAGAGTTTAAGCGATTTTGGCATTCTAGTAAATTACGGCTCGCCACCTGCTCATCTGCAGTAACTGAAATCAGATCATTTTTCATGATGATCATTTCGCTCATGTTCTTGATGAGGGTCGCATACTGTTTAAATTCTTTGATGCTGTCTGCACCCATAATATTTTTACAATCCCTAATTTCTTCAATAATATTATCACGCAAGAAAACTTCATTCTGCACTTTGTCAGATGCCAGTTGTGTCATTCGGGAATAAATATTCTCCATCTTCGTTTGCAGCAATTCATTTTTACTCTGAAGCATTTTGTAGTTGCTCACTTCCTTCTCCACTGCTTTCTGCTGCAGTTCACTGCTTTTAAAAAACAGAAATACGGCTAAAAAAGTAACGCCGGTAAGCATAACGAAGGAGAAGATAAATCCCCAAATCCCCATATTTACTGCCTTCTTATTTAATTTTTCTTGTCCTGAAGAAATCATAATATATAATTGCTTTACATGCTTGTGTTATAAAAACCGGTCTCTACACAAAAACGAACCAGATCCAACTTACTTTTTAATCCCAATTTTTCGGTCAGTCTTTTTATGTAAGTATCTACTGTTCTGGGGCTGAGGTTCATGTGGTCTCCAATATCCTTATTGCTAAATCCTTCGTAACAGAGTTTAATCATCTGAATCTCTATAACCGATAAATCCTGCTGACTTTTCTTTTGTCTGTCCAAATAATTCTGAACAGCCTGCATCTGCTGCGACCACTCTTTCCGATACTCCTCGAAATCTACATTATCAGAAAGGATACTGTTCTTTAAAATATCTTTAATGATAATACTGTTCTTTTGGCAGTAATAGGTGTTTGGAATTTCAGACAGGATCTCATCCATATCACTTTGATAAGTGCCGGAGTAGGTTAAGATCGGGGTATGGGTATTTGATTTGCGGATGAACTTAATCGCTTCTAATCCGCTGAGAATTGGCATATATAAATCAATAAGAAAAACATCTTCTTGTTTCCAATAGATTCTGTTGATTAATTCGTGTCCGTTATTACAATCATTAACTACTCTATAAAAAGGATTCTCAAGAAGCATCTTAAGCAAAAACTGCTTAAAATAAAAGTCGTTATCAGCTATCGAAAAACGGATTACTCCGGTAGATTTTCTCTCCATAAAGTACGATTTTTGTTATGCTTTACATATGTTAATTTGAATTGTAATCTACCGTAAAACAATCCTCATCATTAGATGAATTTTGTTTTACTTGTAAAATATTTTATAAATATAGTATTATTTAACTAAACTGAAAAAATAATTATGTTAACAATTTCACCATAATTCAATTTAGTTATTGATTGCGAAAATGCTATGCTATACTACTCATTAATAGGTATTAAAGAAAATAAATGACAAATGAAAAAATTTCTAAGTGCTTTATATATTAACAAACATTGAATAAATTCCGCAGAAACTCTGAAAAATGACCTAAATTTTCAATTCATTTTTTAGCACTTAAAAGTCAATTTGTACAACGTCTGTTTAATTTCTTAAAAGATATTTATACACTATACAATAAAAAAGCTGAAGCTGAGTACCATTGAATTATAAAATTAAACAATCTCAAAGACTTTGGAAATATTTAAAATAAATCCGACACCACTCAGTATCGAATCCTTCCTTTATAAAACAAAGCCCTTATTTTTCCAGATCAGACTTTATCATTTCTTTACGCAAATCAATAACTGTATTTTGAATAGCATCTGTAATGCGCTTAATCTCTTTATGTGGATTGAAGACGGCATTTTTACCCTTCATCTCATCTGCAATATTCGACAGAATGATCGCGGAAGTCTGACTTTCCGGATAGTAAATTAAGAGCGAGGGAGCGCCTTTCACATAACCGGTATGAAAATACGCATTCGGCTTACCGATATTCATCATGATCCCAAAACCATAATCCATTTTCCCTAAAATCTGATGATTTCTCTCTGAACTTTTTGCTGAAAATTTATTTAATGTTTCAGGCTTTAAAATTTTACCGTTATAAAGCGCCGTGTTCCAACGATGTAAATCATTTACAGTAGACAATATTCCACCTGCCGGAACACTGATCGATGCCTCCGCGAGACGTTTCGGCATATTTTGAACTTTTTGCGCATTATCTGCATTTCCGGTATGTGCTCCGGCTAAATTGCTCCCTTTAAAACTTGTAGCAGTAGATGAATTGATCATTCCGGCTTTTGCAAAAAGTACTGTAACATTTTCATCGTAGGACTTCCCCGACACTTTTTCGATAATTTGTCCTAAAAGCCGAAATCCTTTATTGGAATAATGAAACTCCTTTCCCGGTTCTGAAAGTAAACCATCACCAAAATCACTAATACCTGAAGTATGATTCAACAATTCTTTAATGGTAATATTCTTAAATTGATTGCCCTGAAAAGCGGTTAAATATTGAGAGACTTGATCATTGGTATTCAGTTTTCCCTGTTCTTCCTGCAAAAGCACCAAAACAGCGGTAAATTGTTTACTTAAAGATGCAATGGCAAAAACAGAACTGGTGTCAAGTTTTTTCTGTGTTTCAAAGTTTTCAAAACCATTATGTTTCTCGTAAAGGATCTCATCGCTTTTTATAACTGCCACCGAACCATTAAAATGATATCTTGAAAATACAGAGTCGATCTGCTCCGTCAATAATTTCTTTTGAAATTGTGAAATAGTACTGTCGATAATGGAATTTCGGGAAGCTGTTTCTTCAGCCCTCTTTTCTGCTTCCGATTTGCAGGAAAACGTCAGCATTAGACTCAATAAGAAAAAAATCGATTTAAAATTCATAGATAATATTCATTTTTTTCAAATATAAAGAATGAAAAATAAATGGATTTTTACGAGGTAAATTATCCCTTATTTGATGATTAATTTTAAATAAAAAATTCCCCCAAGCAAATGAGAGAATGTAAATTAGGTTTTATTTTTTTTTAAAGCGCTTTTGCTCCAGCTTCAGCAACGGCGTGATCATTTTCTACAGAACTTCCGCTCACTCCGATGGCACCAATAATTTCGCCTTCCCTGTTTTTCACTAAAACACCGCCCGGGAAAGTAATTAAACCACCGTTCGAATGTTCAATATTATAAAGTGATCCACCGGGTTGAGAAAGCTTACCAATTTCTCCGGAATTCATGTCGAAGAATCTTGCTGTTTTTGCTTTTTTAATCGAGATATCTAAAGATCCTAACCAAGCTCCGTCCATTCTTGCGAAGGCAACTAAATTTGCACCACCATCAACAACGGCGATATTCATCTTGCAGTCAATCGCTCTTGCTTTTTCCTGTGCTGCTGAAATTAATTTCTCAGCTTGTGATAAAGTAATATTCATATAAAATGTTTTATTTTTAAAGATAGGCTTTTTAATAAGGATAAAAAAACTTTGCAGTTTGATGGTTTTTTTGATTGGTTTTTACTTCGAAATTTATTGATTGCAAGTACAACCTTTGCAGGTACAATTGGTACACGTGCAATTTTTACAGCTTCCTGTTTTGCAACCTTCGCAATTACAGGTACACTTATTATTTTCCATAATTCTATTTAATTAAAGGTTTATAATAATAAAGATAAAAATTGATTTCGAGAAAACCGTTGTAATTATGTGATTTAACAAACATTAACAGTGTTAAAAATAAAAAAAACCGTGGCAAGGTTTAGAGCCTTGACACGGTTTGGTCAATATTAGGACTGAAATTATCTCATTACATATTCCTTCTGTACATTCCACCGACTTCAAACAAAGCATTGGTGATTTGTCCCAGTGAACAGTATTTCACGGCTTCCATCATTTTTTCAAATAAATTTTCCTGGTTGATGGCGGCAAGTTGTAAGTCTTTCAATATTTCATCACTTTTATCAGCATGAGATTTCTGGAAATTTTCCAAATTCTGAATCTGTAGTTGCTTCTCTTCTTCGGTCGAACGAATTACTTCGCGTGGTAAAACCGTTGGAGAACCATCTTTGCCCAAGAAAGTATTAACGCCGATAATTGGATATTCTCCTGTATGTTTCAGCATTTCGTAATGCATACTTTCTTCCTGAATTTTTGAGCGTTGGTACATCGTTTCCATTGCACCAAGAACGCCTCCTCTTTCAGTGATTCTATCAAATTCAGTATAAACCGCTTCTTCCACCAATTCTGTTAATTCTTCAATAATGAAAGAACCTTGCAGTGGATTTTCGTTCTTCGCTAAACCTAATTCTTTATTAATGATAAGCTGAATAGCCATCGCTCTTCTTACTGAATCTTCAGTAGGAGTGGTAATTGCTTCATCATACGCATTGGTATGCAACGAGTTACAGTTATCATAAATCGCATATAAAGCCTGCAAAGTTGTTCTGATATCATTAAAATCAATCTCCTGTGCGTGCAAAGATCGTCCTGAAGTTTGAATATGGTATTTCAACATTTGCGATCTTTCGTTCGCATTATACTTAAACTTCATGGCTTTTGCCCAGATTCTTCTTGCAACACGGCCAATTACAGCGTATTCGGGATCGATTCCATTAGAAAAGAAGAATGATAAATTTGGTGCGAAATCATTGATATCCATTCCGCGGCTCAAGTAATATTCCACATAAGTGAAGCCATTTGCCAAAGTAAAAGCTAACTGTGTAATCGGATTTGCGCCGGCTTCTGCAATGTGATAACCGGAAATCGAAACTGAATAAAAGTTTCTTACTTTTTGGTCAATGAAATACTGCTGCACGTCGCCCATTAATCTTAAGGCAAATTCAGTGGAGAAAATACAGGTATTTTGTGCTTGATCTTCTTTTAAAATATCAGCCTGAACAGTTCCGCGCACGGTTGTAATGGTTTCTGCTTTAATTTTATTATACGTTTCTGCATCAATCACTTCATCACCGGTAAGCCCTAATAATTTTAAGCCTAAACCGTTGTTTCCTTTTGGAAGTTCGCCTTCATAACTTGGTCTTTTCAAACCTTTGTCATCGAACTTCGCTTTCAATTTTGCTTCAACAGCATCCCAAAGATTATTCTCTGTTAAATATTTCTCTACATTCTGATCAATCGCCGCATTCATGAAAAACGCGAGCAACATTGGTGCAGGTCCATTAATGGTCATTGAAACCGAAGTCATGGCATTCACCAGATCAAAACCGGAATACAATTTTTTCGCATCATCTAAAGTCGCAATAGAAACTCCGGCATTCCCGATTTTACCATAAATATCGGGTGGCAGAGCGGGATCTTGTCCATATAAAGTCACGGAATCAAATGCAGTTGACAAACGTTTTGCATCCATATCTGCGGATACATAATGAAATCTTCTGTTTGTTCTTTCCGGTCCACCTTCACCTGCAAACATTCTTGTTGGATCTTCACCAGTTCTTTTAAAAGGAAATAAACCGGCGGTATACGGAAACTGTCCGGGAACATTTTCCTGCCCTTTCCAGCGTATCAAATCTCCCCAATCTTGAAATTTTGGCAAAGAAATTTTGGAAATTTTTAAATGTGAAAGAGATTCATATTTGGTTTCTACCTTAATTTCTTTTCCACGAACGAAATAGGAGAAAGAATCTTGATTCATTTCTTCTTTAAAGTTTTTCCAACCTTTCAAGAACGCCATATTCTCTTCAGAAAGTTCTTTTTTCGTTTTAAGGAAAACTTTTTCCAATTTATCAGTGGTGTGCTGATCATCAGTAATGAGAACTTTTGCACCTTCTAAAAGATACATTCTCTTCGCGATAAGCGCCTGATGCTCTACTTCTTTATCATAAGCGCGATTGCTTTCTACAATTTCAGAAAGATAACGAACGCGTTTCGGAGGAATCACCGTGGTATCATCAGAAACATTTTGCTCTACAAACTCTTCAAACTGCGCTGCATTTTCACCAAATTTCGAACCTAAAGTTTCATTAACTTTATTAATTAAAGCATTGTATAATTCTGTGGTTCCGTAATCGTTGAACTGACTTGCTTTCGTGGAAAACACGGGCATTTCTTCCAACGTTTTATCAAAAGCGGTGTGATTTCTCTGATACGTTTTTCGAACGGCTTGAAGTGCATCTAATGCTCCGCGTTTGTCTGATTTATTTAAAGCAATTAAATCTGCATAATCCAGCATATCGATTTTTTCCAGTTGTGTAGATGCACCATATTCAGGCGTCATCACATACATTGAAACATCTGCGATATCTGTAATTTCAGAACCAGACTGACCAATTCCGGAAGTTTCCAAAATGATGACATCAGGTTTTGCTAATTTTAAAATATTTAAGGCAGAATGAATATATGGAGAAACGGAAACATTATTTTCACGAGTCGCCATCGAACGCATATAAACACGCGGATCATTAATAGAGTTCATTCGGATTCTGTCGCCTAAAAGTGCTCCTCCTGTTTTCTTTTTGGAAGGATCCACGGAAACAATCGCAATTTTCTGATCAGGATTTGAACGTAAAAAACGACGAACTAACTCATCCGTTAAGGAAGATTTCCCTGCTCCACCAGTTCCGGTGATTCCGATAATCGGAATTTTCGAATCTTTTGCCTTTTCATCAATGGCTTTTACCAATTCCGGTTTTTCATCGGAGAAGTTTTCTACGGCTGAAATTACTTCTGCGATTGATTTAGAATCTTCAAATTTAATTTTATCTAAATCTGAAACTTCAATATGTTCTCCGGTTGCGAAGTCGGATCTTTGAACCAAATCATTAATCATTCCCTGCAAGCCCATTTCACGGCCATCATCAGGAGAATAAATGCGGTCAATTCCGTATTCCATTAACTCTCTGATCTCTTCGGGAAGAATTACACCGCCGCCACCACCAAAGATCTTGATTTGAGGTGCACCTTTCTGACGAAGAAGATCGTAGATATATTTAAAGTATTCATTATGACCGCCCTGATAAGAAGTTAAAGCGATTGCATTTGCATCTTCCTGAATAGCGCAGTCAACAACCTCTTCCGCAGATTTATCGTGACCGAGATGTATAACTTCGGCACCTGTGGCCTGAATCATTCTTCTCATAATATTAATAGCAGCGTCGTGTCCATCAAACAAAGAAGCGGCTGTAACGACTCTTACTTTATTTTTTGGAGTATATTTTTCTTGATTCATAATATTGTTTCGATTGTCCCCAAAGATAGGAATTTTAGAAATTTTGGAAAAAGAAAAGCCTTTGCGATTTCTTAAAAGGTTTTCTTCTAAAAGTTATTGTTTTTTCAGAATCCACGTACCAGAATTACCTTCGTCAATTTTCCAGGTGCCAGAATAGGTATTTTGTGGACTGCTGATGACATTGCCTAAAATGGTAAATCCAGAAGTGCGGGATTTCACTTGATTAAAAGAAGCGCCAATCATACCTCCTTCAAATGTCTCGTTGACCGCATTAAGTGTTGACATTCTTTTGACTTCAACAAAATCTTTTGCGGATATTTCGATACGAAGCGTTCCCTGATCCGATCCTGAATAGGTACCAATATATACTCCTTTATAAGGTGAGCTATAATTTTCTTCTGCTTTTCGCTCCCAATAATTGTCTACAATTTGTTGGCAAGAGAAGAGGGAAAATAATGCGAACAGGATAATGAATTTGTAGATTCTCATATTATTTTTCTACAAATATATATTTTAATCGGAATGTCTACAATATATATAAAGCAATCAGAGGTTTGCGGACCTAACTATTAAACCACCGAATTGATAAGGTTTGGCTAAAAATTAAAATTGGTATTTTTGCGCAAATTAATTTCAAATGCAGAAGACGTTTCTTTATTTATTCGCCGGAACCGGAATCAGTTTTTTATTGAACTACTTTCTATTGGGAAGTCAGGGCTGGGAACTGGATTTGTATTACGGATTTGCTTTTGGTTTGGCTTGGGCGACTGCCTACTTTCTAGATGATGAAAAATTTTCGCTACCTGAGAAATTAATTTATTCGTTTCTCGCGATGGCAATTTTAATTCTTTTAGGTCTGCTTTTATTTACTTTCGAATTGGCAGTTCCATCCATCATCAAATTCTCTATGGTTTTTGTGGCGTACTATGTTCTTGCCAGTTTTAAAAGGACAAAATCTTTAAGAAGGTAAGAGGATTTTAAAATACTGGAAGAGACTTTAAATAGGATTTGAAAGATTTCAGAAAAAATCATTGTGAATAAACTTTCTTATTTTATTTCGAGATAGAAAAATAATTCATACCTTTGCACACCCGTTTTGGGGAAAATTATGTTTAATCGTAAACGATAAATTGTGAATACATTAAGTTACAAAACCGTTTCAGCTAACAAAGCTACTGCAAATAAAGAATGGGTTGTGGTAGACGCTGAAGGACAACCGTTAGGAAGACTAGCTTCTAAGGTTGCAAAGATTTTGAGAGGTAAGCACAAAACGAATTTTACACCTCACGCAGATTGCGGAGACAATGTAATCGTTTTGAATGCTGGGAAAATTACACTTTCCGGAAACAAGTGGGCTGACAAGACTTACATTTGGCACACTGGTTATCCAGGTGGTCAAAAGTCGATGACTGCACTTGAACTTCAAAAGAAAGATTCTTTAAAAGTATTGGAAAAATCTGTAAAAGGAATGCTTCCAAAAAACAAATTAGGATCTGTATTGTTTAAGAACCTTTATTTATATGAAGGAACTGAACACAAACATGAAGCTCAGCAGCCAAAAGAAATTAATATTAACGAATTCAAATAATTAATATGTCAATAGTTCATAAAATCGGAAGAAGAAAAACTTCTGTTGCAAGAGTTTACGTGAGACCAGGTTCTGGTGTGATCACGATAAACAAAAAGGATTCTAAGGAATACTTTGGAACTGACGTTTTAGTTTACAAGGTGAATCAACCATTTTTATTAACAGAAACAGCAGGTCAGTATGACGTGACTGTGAATGTTTTCGGTGGTGGTATTACTGGTCAGGCTGAAGCTATCAGATTAGCAATTTCCAGAGCACTTTGCGAAATCAACGAAGAAAACCGTTTGCTTCTTAAGCCACACGGATTGCTTACAAGAGACGCAAGAATGGTTGAAAGAAAAAAACCAGGTCAGAAAAAAGCAAGAAAGAAATTCCAATTCTCGAAACGTTAATCTGTATACAGAAAACGACTGGAGAACAAGTTGGAGATTTTTTATCTCGTATTTATTATCTAATCAAAAATGCCCCGTTAGTTTAGCACCCAAACATTTCTCCCATCTAAAGAAATTGTTGATTGCATAAAGCGGCACGTAAACTAAAAACAAAAAAGAGACATGGCAAAAGCAAATGTTAAAGACCTTTTAGAGGCAGGAGTACACTTTGGTCACATGACCAGAAAGTGGAATCCAAATATGGCTCCATACATTTTTATGGAGAAGAATGGTATTCACATCATCGACCTACATAAAACAGCAGTAAAATTAGACGAAGCTTGTTCAGCTTTAGAAAAAATTACTTCTGCAGGTAAAAAAGTTCTTTTCGTAGCGACTAAAAAGCAAGCGAAAGAAGTGGTTGCAAAATACGCTTCAGAACTTAATATGCCTTATATTACTGAAAGATGGCCAGGAGGAATGTTAACAAACTTTGTTACCATTCGTAAAGCCGTTAAAAAAATGAACCACATTGATAAAATGAAGAAAGATGGAACTTTCGAAACTTTATCTAAAAAAGAAAGACTTCAAGTTGATCGTCAAAGAGCAAACTTAGAGAAAAACTTAGGTTCAATTTCTGACATGGTTCGTCTTCCATCAGCACTTTTTGTTGTTGATATTATGAAAGAGCACATCGCAATTACGGAGGCTAAAAAATTGGGTATCCCAATTTTCGCAATCGTAGATACGAATTCAGATCCAAGAAAAGTAGAATATGTAATTCCTGGAAATGATGATGCATCTAAATCTATTGATATGATCCTGAGCATCGTTTCAGCTTCAATCAAAGACGGATTGTCTCAAAGAAAAGCAGAAAAAGAAAAATCTAAAGAAGAAGGAGAAAAAGTTTCAGCTGATGCTGATGCAGATTTTACTTCTGAAGCTCCAGCAGCAGAATAAGATTTTATATTCAAATTAAAAAAGGTTCAGAATTTATTTTCTGAACCTTTTTTTTATGTCTTATTTTTAAAAATAGATCAATAATTATCGTCTATTTTATTTTGAATTTAATATACGTGATGGTTTTGCCTTTTGCTTCAAATAATCCTTCATAATAAGTTTTAATTTCACGCAATAAAGGAGTTCCGGGATCAAATTCCGGTGCACCATAGATATCGTGGTTCGCAAACATAATCTCATGTCCTAATCCCTGAAGCAGACCTAAAGTATAGCCATGCAAAAATTCGGAGTCGGTTTTTAAATGCATTACGCCATCTTTCTTTAGAATTTTTTTATACCGCTCCAGAAAATCAGGATGGGTCATTCTGTGTTTTGTACGTCTGTATTTTATTTGAGGATCCGGGAAGGTAATCCAGATCTCATCAACCTCATCTGTTGCGAAAAAATGATCGATCAATTCAATCTGTGTACGCAGGAAGGCCACATTACTTAAGTTGTTTGCAAGCGCGTCTTTGGCACCATACCAAAAACGAGCTCCTTTAATGTCAACCCCAATAAAGTTTTTCTCCGGAAAGGCTTTACCTAATCCTACGGAATATTCTCCTTTTCCGCAACCTAACTCCAGAACGATGGGATTATCATTTTTAAAAAATTCTTCCCGCCACTTCCCTTTCAGGTGAAAATCTGCCAAAGCTTCTTCTCTGGTCGGCTGAAAAACATTTGATAGCGTACGGTTTTCGGCAAATCTTGCCATTTTATTTTTACCCATAGATTGGTCGGAGCGAATTTTTATTTAAAATAAATTTTTTGAGGAATCAAAATTAAGTTTTAATCTTACTGTCCAGGATTATTTAGAGAAACCATAATGGGCTTCTGAAGTGTTTTCTGGGAAGCGTATTCCGCGCCACAAACTTTACTGGAAAAGAGATAACTGCCTTTTTGTACCACGATGGCACTTTCTTCCTTTGAAGGAACTGCCAGTCTGTAACGTGTGTTTCCAACGCCCTCAATTCTCATAATCATATTGCAGTCTGATTTATTTTCAATCATCACAATGCTTTCCTTGCCATTCGGATCATTATCAAATAAGGAATTAAGGATCTGAACGGTCTTATTTTTATGCTCCATTGGGGAAACAGACATTAGCATCAAAAACTCCTCCTGCTCATCAGTATCTAAAAGTGCCGAAGCCGTCGTTTTAACTGTACTTGAAAGGGTAGCAGAATTTTGCGCCACAGCGCCTTGTTGCCCTATATTTTGACTTTTTGCCTCCAGTTCTTCTTTGTACTTTGCTATTTGTTTTTGCTTAATGATCTCACCCATTTCCTCAAAACTTATTTTTGTGGAAGGCTTACTTCTGAGTAAGGCAAGTTTTTCCTGAAAATCAACCACACGCTGATCAGCAGGATGCGCAGTTTTTATATACTCTTTAAGCAACTTAATTAATCGTGGTTTTAGAATGATTCTTTTGGGATCGTCGGGATGTGCATTTTTTAGATACGCATCAATTTCATAAATATTGGTACTGCGCATAATCAACGAATAATCTTTCATTTTTTTCTGAGCAGACAGGTTCACGAATGAGCTCGAAATAAAACACAAGAACAAAAGATTTTTTAGTAATTTCATAAAAAAATAGTAAATATTGACTTAAAAAATTTAAGAATTAATTAATGTAAAGTTCGATAAGACCAATTAATCTTCGGAAAAAAACCGAAGCGCCAAAGATAAAAAATAATTTATAAAGGAAATAAATAAGAAGCGATTACTTTAGCTCGTCTAACAGATGTGAATTCCTTAAACGGCGCTGGTAAATTGGTAAATACTTCTCTATGTAAACTCCAATTGCTTCATAATTATTGCTCTGCACAAAAGGATAAAGATCATCTGAGCTGTAAACAAACTGTAGAAAATTGTCTATCAGATTTTTAGGTATTTTAAGTGTGGTGAAATATTCTTCTCCAAAATAGTTTTTAATATTAGAAACTGAAACGCTCATTTTTTCATATTGCTGCGCCCGTTCCTGCTTTTTACGTTCTCCTGATAAAATATTATAAATACTTTCTAAACTGAAAGTCAAACCCCCTCCACTTAATCCAGCTACAGGAAGTTGAGGTGGAAGACCATTTCCTTTTGGAGAAGGAAGCCCGATCATTTTCTGGAGTGCTAAATTTTTCTCCCCATTTTTAAGAGAACTTACATCTTTCCGCAGGTTGCCCGTTGGTTTAAATTTACTGATGACCACTTCCTGAATGTCATAATAAGCAATCTTCAGCTCTACAAAATTGTTTGGATTCTGGAGTTGCTCCGCTGTCACCTTAACATCCGTTCGATCGGTCACAATTGAGGTAAAACGGATCACATCTCCAGGTTTTGCGGGGATTTTAAAGGTGCCGAAATGATCGGTATAAACCGTTCTATGAGAAGTAATATTGGTTACATATACCTGATTAAGATAATAAACCGATTTATCTCTTATTATAATTTCTCCCGAAAAAAATTGGGCTTGAGCGTTACTTAAAATCAGTAAAGCAAAGAGTAGTAATAACTTCTTCATACAGAGGGCAAAATAAATGATTTTTTTTCAAACAACACCTTTTTAGATGGTAAATAGCGGTTAAAGTTTGGTTAAAGACTCAAAATTACTGTTAATTAATTTGATGCTTGTGCCAAAAAAAATCCCCGGGAAATTCCCGGGGATTCTATAGTTAAAAAACTTAAAGTTTATTTTTTGATGAATTTAACTTTCGTTACATCACCATTATAATCAACTGCAATAATATAGACACCTTTCTCTAATTTAGAAACCTGTACTTTATTATCAGCAACTTTACCTTTAGATACCGCTTGACCGGCCATATTGTAGATGGTGTAAGATGCTTTGTCAGTTACTTTAGTTACGTTTAATACATCAACTGCAGGGTTAGGATATACCTGAACTTCAGTAGATTTTACGTTATCATTCACTCCAAGAGTTGCAGAAATTTTCACTGCATAATCCTCAACTTCACCATAACTGTATGTTCCACAAGGATCAGTTTGAGGTGAATTGAAACGAAGGGCTACTCTCATTCCAACTGTTTTATCTCCAACATAGGCGTCAGCCGGCACTGCGAAAGTTGCAGTGACAGGAGTAGTTTGATTAGCAGCAGTTGACATAACCACTTCACTTGGTTCATAAACACCATTTCGGTTGAAGTCGATCCAAGCGGTAACCGCCTCACTGTATTTAGTTCCCGGCCATGCTTTAGTTACAGAAATAACATTGTTTGTGGTATTTCTCGCTAAGTTAACAAGTCTTGCAGGATCTGAAGAATAGTTTGAATAGTTTGAAGCACCCGAGGTACTGTTTACACCTAAAGCACCTTCGGCAGTGATTTTCACGTTAGAAATATATTCGTCAGTAGAATTCGTAGAACTCAAGGAGCAGTAAGCAAACATTGAAGTGGTAAACGTGGTCGCTGCATAAGCTCCAGTGGTTCCTGAGCAAACTGCGGCAACTTCAACATCGTACGCTGTACTTTCCTCTAAATCTGTAATTGTGTATGAATTTGTCGTCAGTGGCACTACAGTCCAAGTTGCATCTGCAGCTTTCTTATATCTTAATGTATAAGTTGCTGATGCGATTGGATCCCAAGAAACCGTTGCTGAATTCACAGTTACACCTGAAGCTGCAAGACCTGCCGGTGCAGTACCATCACAAGCTACGATTGCGGAAACCGTTACTGGTGCAACAGCATAAAATACATTTCCGATTGCAGAAATTCTTACTTTTAATGCAGTATCAGTTGCAAAAGAAGAGAAACTAAAATCTTCAGAACCGTCATTTGGAGTTGAAGCTGCTAAAACAGTCCAAGTCGCTCCATTGTCAGTTGTATAATCGATTTTCACATTTGCAACATTAAATGGTGCTGCATCTGTGCCTACGACATCCCAAGTTAATGGACCTGGTGCATTATTATACACTTTATTGGTGGTGATTTTAAAAGGACCGTTTGCACTAACTGTCACTTTTTGCAACGCTTGCTCTGTCTGTTGTTGAGCAGTATCTGCATTATTATCTCGAACTGTAACTCGGAAGTTTGAGGATCTTGCTACAGACGAAACTGCTTCCCAATCATTTGGATTGCTTACATTACCAGCCATCACAGTCTCCAGTTTAGGGAAATATCTTGTTGGATTATCTGTACCTGTAATTGAACGGAAACTAGCTCCGGATGTAGTATTTCCTAAATTAGCTTTAGAAATAGGAGTGGTGGCATTGTCTACTTGTTCCCAAGTATAAATCAATGGATCATTTTCCGGATCTGTTGCCTGTGCAGTTAATACGAAAGCAGTTCCTTTTGGAATTGTTATGTCTGCCATCGGAGTAATTACTGGTGGATTATTCCCTGTAAGATCAGTTTCTACATCACATGTTTTTGAGATCAAATTGGTTTGTACCTGATTGATAGAATTAATGTGGAAATAAGCATCTGAGTGTTGCTGAACATCAGTAGCACCAGTAATACCAGCATACCCCATAATAGTAGACCCTGAACCAGGTTCAACATTTTGGCCTGTACCTTCAAGACCTTGAGAAAAAGTATGATTTGCTCCTAATTGATGACCAATTTCATGGGCAACATAATCAATATCAAAATTATCTCCCATTGGAATCCCATCTGCTGGAGAAGTTATTCCTGAACCTTTTGCCTTAACATTTGGACCTGTAGGATTGATACATACACAACCAATACAACCTGCATTACCACCACCACCTGATGCACCGAACATGTGGCCGATATCATAAGCGTCGTTTCCAATCGTGTTGGTTAAAGTTTGCTGCAACTGTACGTTCCAGTTTGCTAATGTTGTATAAGGATCTGTTGCCGGATCTGTAAAGATCAATTCCGGGAAATCCTGAAGGATTAATTTTAAAGCGAAATCTTTTTCAAATACAAAGTTACAACGGGTAATAGTTGCATTGATCGCTGTCAAAGCTTGCTCTACTCCACCGAAGTATTGCGTATATTCCCCATTAACAGACATTGCAAGACGCATTGTTCTGTATTTTTTATCAGATGCTTTGTTGAAATCCAAAGGATTGTTTGTAAAGTTCTGACCTGCAGAATACATCTTATCAATCTGCTGCTTGGTTAAAGGTGCTTCGCTTGTAGAACAAACAAAAGCTTTGTCTGCTTCGGATTTATTGCTTTTTGCGTGAACTCCGTAAACTGATTTTGAGGTATTTTGTGGCTCAATAAATTCATATTTACCATTTCTAACCATCATTGATTGAAAGTCGTTTGGAGCAACAGAGAATCTTACATATGCTGTAGGATTATCAATACCAACCCCAACGTAAGAACCCAACTGATAGCGGTCTGCCACAGATTTCACCACAACCGGTGCACTGTAAACAGCAAATCTTTCTACTTTACCATCGAGTGTAGGGATCTTAATTTCTACTGGAACAGCATTCTTACCAGTCTCTTGCGCGTTGGCAAGTGCAGATCTCATTTTGTTAAGATCTAATGAGTAATAGCTCGTGACATTAGATGTCGGCCGGATTTTCTCACCCTGCATTGATGTGGGGCTCCATTGGGCAATGGCAGCCGTACTCATCAATCCGCAAAGCAAAGAAGTAAAAATTTTCTTCATAAGACTAAATTAATTGTTAAAAAATAATAATAGCCAAAAGTAATTTTTTTTTCCCAACTCCCAAAATAAAAGTTGTAGAAATTTTAATGTTTTTGAAAAATATAGGTAATTAAATGAAAAATTAATTAGCGACGTAATAACAATTTAGCTTATTTTTTATCAATACTGAAATGGTCTGAAAAAGATTAAGAAATTTTTTACAAAAAAAAGTGTTAAAATTAACACTTAAATTATTTTATGTAAAGCATAGGTTCCCTAAAAAGAGTAGGCAACATTCCAAGAAAATCCCATGTTAAATTTGGCAGAACTCTTGCCAAATCCCGGAACGATCATTGGTTTGATTTCTTCCTGCGTAGTGGAGAAGATAAGGTATTTGGGCTGTGCATTTACTTCTATATAAAATGGAGATTCAAAGAGTTGCACTCGGCCTCCAATACTGGCTTCAATCCAGTATGAACTTTGTGTAGACTCCGGAAATGCCTGAGAAACTTCACTGTCTCCAAAACCACGAATGGGCACCGATTTATATTCCTGAGAATAAAAAGAACCCGCGGCTTTGCCGCCCACGTAAAATCCATTCTTGGGATTCTGTTTGTCGAAAGCCAACATATAAAGTCCTCCTAATCTTACGAAAGGACCATTTGCTGAAACATCATAACCATTTTTTTGGTAGATATTTTTTTCAAAACCGGCATCTGCAACCGCATACCAATTGTTTTTAATATTGGAATAAATAAAACCCTGAAACAGTTTACGATCAGAAAATGCAGCGGCTCCGGCATTCAAAACATCCAGACCCACCATAAAATTTGGTTCATACGTCCATTTTTTCTGAAGTGAATCCTGATCCTTTTGTGCAAAAGCAATTACGAACAGAAAACTAAAAAAGAAGGAAAAGATGCGTTTTGCTTTCATCGATGATCTGGGTTTGATTTTGTTCTAAAGCTTTTACAGCATTGGGCACAACCAATTCTGAGTTTACATTTTCATAGAGTCTTTTAATTCCGCAAGCGGGAGAAACATATTCTGATTTGGTGGTATAATTAACTGTTATTTCTGAATTAACCTCGTCCCGCGACAATCCGACATAGACTTTAGTAAAGGGAGTGTCATCAACGCGCAACGGAATTAAAACAGAATCCGTTTTTACCACGCTGCCAAAAACCGGAATTGGTCCCTGACCATAATCTATTTTTATAAAAAGAGAATCCAATGTCTTCATCTTACCTGTTGCCTGCGTTTTAAATTTAATCTTCATGCGAGGCGAAGCTTCACCACCAATGCAGATGTCGTCATCACTTCCACAGGAAAAAAGAGAAAGTAGAAAGAGGGAAACAAAAAGTGTTTTCAAAAACTTCATCAATTAAATTTAAAGGAATTAAATCTTTACCAAAAGTGCAATATTTTCAACATGATGCGTCTGCGGAAACATGTCAACCGGCAAGATTTTAACCAATTTATACTGCTCTTTCATCAAAGCCAGATCTCGCGCCTGTGTTGCCGAATTACAACTCACATACACGATTTTTTCCGGAGCAATCTTCAAAATCTGCTCTACCACTTTTTGATGCATTCCGTCTCTCGGCGGATCGGTAATCAAGACATCAGCTTTTGGATGCTGGGCGATAAATTCATCATTAAAGATTTCTTTCATATCACCACAATAAAAAGTACAGTTGTCAAGACCATTTAATTCTGCATGCTCTTTTGCCGCATTGATCGATTCCTGAACAGACTCAATTCCGATGACCTGTTTTGCTTTCCGCGCAACATATTGTGCAATTGTTCCGGTACCCGTATAAAGATCATATACAACCTCATCCCCTTTTAGATCGGCAAATTCTAAGGTCTTAGCGTATAAATTTAAAGCTTGTTTATAATTGGTTTGGAAAAAAGATTTCGGCCCGATTTTAAATTTCAAACCTTCCATTTCTTCCATTAAAAAGCCATCGCCGAAATAAGTCTCTACATTTTGATCATAAATGGAGTCATTTTGTTTTGAATTAATAGCAAACATCAACGTTTTAATTTCCGGGAATTTACTCAATAGGAAATCGAACATTTTCTGCATATTTTCTTTCTCTTTTCGGAAGAGCTGGAAAAGAACCATCCATTCTCCTTTTGAGTTTTGACGAAACATAACTGTTCTTAAAAAACCTGCCTGATTTCGAACATCAAAAAATTCTAAGCCGTTATCAACCGCATAATTTCTAATGGCCAAACGGATTGCATTCGAGGGATCTTCCTGAAGAAAACATTCTTTCAAATCCAAAATCTTGCTCCACATTCCGGGAATATGAAAACCTAAAGCATCTCTGTTACCGTAATTTTCTTCGGCACTGATTTCATATTGGGTTAACCAACGGGCATTGGAGAAAGAAAATTCCATTTTATTACGATAGAAATATTGATCTTCGCTTCCAAGAATCGGTAAGGTTTCGAAATCTTCGATCCCTGCAATTCTTTTAATATGATTAAAAACTTCGTCCTGTTTAAATTCAAGTTGCTTTTCATAGGAAAGGTTCTGCCATTTGCAACCGCCACACACGCCGAAATGAATACATCTCGGCTCTACACGATAAGGAGATTTTTCTACAATCTCGGCGACATCACATTCGAAGTAATTGGATTTCGATTTCTTTACGCGCGCATTCACAACATCGCCGGGAACAGCGCCGGAAACCAAAACTGTTTTTCCTTCCGCTGTTTTACCAACTGCAACTCCTTTAGACCCAGCTGAAACCAGCTTAATATTTTCTAGAACAATATTCTTATTTCTCTTTCTCATAGAATTTAATCTGAAGGCAAAAGTAAGGTTTTAAAATAAAAAAATGGGTAAGTCGCCCGCATTGTATTCTTTTTTAAATTAAAGAAAATAATTTACCAAAAACTAATCACTTCCCTTTAAATAATAATCACGGCCGCGTAAATAGAAAAAGCCGATGAGACCACCGGAAAAAAGAATAGCGACGGTCCAGAGATATTTACCATTGACGTTATTACTAAAAACATCGATGATTAAAATGACCGATGCTGCAAAACTCGATATCAATCCCACATAAACAAGCAAGCTTCCAACTTTTGGTGGAACTCCTAAAGCCGGGACATCAAAAGATATGGTGAAAAAACTAAAAGCAAATCCCACCAGGATAAGCAAATAAACCATATTTAAAGGAAGAAGAAGTTTTTTTCTCATCATTTTAATTTTGATTAAATATAAAAAAAATCCTGCACAATAATGTACAGGACTCATTCTTTCAAATTATATGCTCTTTATTTTGTCGCAGGAGCGGGCTGCAAAGACGGAGCAACTAAGTCATTTTGCAAAGTTACTTCTGGAGCTGCTTCTGGAGCTTTCAAGCCCGTCATTTTATCTAATACCTTAATTAATTCCTCATCTCCTAAATTATAGAAGAATTTACTTGCAATTTTTCCCTCTTTATCTAACACTACAAATGAGGGAAGTTTGAATCCGTAAATTCCTAAATCTTTTGCAATTTGAGAATTCATTCCATTTTCTGCATAAACATTGGTTCCCGGAATATCTTTTAAAAGCGCATTGCTTGTTTTCACAAACTGATCTTTGGTATCATCCAGATTTACAAAAACGAAATCCATTTTTGACTGATAAAATTTCGCAACTTCTTTTAAAACAGGTACAGTAGCTTCTGCAATATAAGGGTTCCAAGACGCGTAAAACAGAACCATTGTTGGTTTCGCTTTGGAAGCTCCCATTTTGAAATCTCCTCCGTCTTGCTTAACCAGCTTCGCGGTAGGAAATGCATCACCAATTTTAGGTCCGGAAATAACAAACTGAATTTGTTTCAGATCTTTTTTTATTTCGGAATCTTTAATTTTTTCATCGATGATTTTGCTCACTTTCGCTGCGTTTTCCGGCGTTGTTGAAGGACTGATATCACCGGTGGTCATAACATAAGCCAATAGATAATCTTTCGCCAATTGCGGCATATCTTTTTTCGTATCTAAGAAATTAGAGAATAAAACGGAAGAAATTTCTGTTCCTCCTTTATTATTCGCGTCATGGAATGTTTGAAATTCCTTGCTTACTTTTCCTAAAAGATAGTTTCTGTAGATCGGCTGATTCTTAAGAAGACGTGTATCATCTTTTCTTAATTTCTCTTCGATATCCGTAAAGTTTTTGGAAACTTTAAAGTTTGGATTTTGACTCGCTTGTGGACGGTTCATTTCATATTGATTCATTAAACCTAAAATACTGGCGTTCAATTCGTCTTTCTTCCACTGGAGCACATCACTGTCCGGCGAAGTTTTAGCAGCAGCTTTATCGATGTTTTTCTCCAGTTCTGAACGGATTTTTTCTGCTTCCTTTAAAAACGCAGGTTCATCTTTACTTACCAATTCACCAACATTGATTTTTGCTGCATAGGTTTGAATTAAATTGGTAGCTTCCTGTAAAAAGTCATTATTTTTCTTGCCGTCACCTGTTACTGTAAATTTCGTAGGGAAATTTGCTGCTTCACCGGAGATATTTATTTTCTGACCACCTTTTAAATAAATCATGGCTTGCTTTCCTGCATAGCTCATAATATACATTCCGTCTTTAGGAGCATCAAAACTCCCGGAGAAATTTCCTTTCGCATCAACACCAATATTGATCAAGGGAAGCGTTGCCACACCTGAAGCTTCAATAAATTCAATTCTTTCTAATGGAGAGCCGCCCGCAAAATTACCGGTAACCTCAACCTTTTTCGAACATGACATTGCAACAAAGGCAATCATTAGCATGAAAAAATACTTACTCATCTTATTGTTTTTCTTTTTTAAAGTCTGTTATATAAAAATTAGGAATCGAACTCTAATTTGCGGCAAAAATAAGGTATTCGTTGAGTTAATTAAAATTAATTGGTCACAATTATGAAAGTTTAACAAAGAAAAAAGCTGCTTTCATCTCTGAAAACAGCTTTTATACATTTTGGCTAAAATTTTAACCTTTATCCAGAGTCGCTGCCATATATTCACGGTTCATTCTGGCGATGACAGAAAGGCTAATTCCTTTCGGACATTCTACCTCACAAGCACCAGTATTTGAGCAGTTACCAAATCCTTCTTCATCCATCGCTTTCACCATATTCAGCACTCTTCGTTCTGCTTCTACTCTACCTTGAGGTAGTAATGCGAACTGAGAAACTTTCGCTCCTACGAACAACATTGCAGAACCATTTTTACAGGTTGCAACACAGGCACCACAACCGATACAGGCAGCAGCATCCATGGCATGATCAGCATCATCTTTTGGAACCGGAATCGCGTTTGCATCCAAGGTATTCCCGGAGGTGTTTACCGAAATAAATCCACCAGCAGCCATAACTCTGTCAAAAGAGCTTCGGTCTACCACTAAATCTTTAATAATTGGAAAAGCCGCACTTCTCCAAGGTTCAATATGAATGGTTTCTCCATCTTTGAACATTCTCATATGCAACTGACAGGTAGTAATTCCCGTATCTGGACCATGAGGGCGCCCGTTAATATAAAGAGAACACATTCCACAAATTCCTTCTCTACAATCATGGTCAAAAGCAATAGGCTCCTTACCTTCATTGTTAAGGTTCTCGTTGAGCATATCCAACATTTCCAAGAATGACGAATCGGTGGAAACATCAGAAATTTTGTAGGTCTCGAACTGTCCTTTTGATTTATTATTTTTCTGTCTCCAAATTTTCAGAGTCAGGCTTAATCCTTTTTTTGCACTCATTTTTTTATATATTTTGGAGATTATTTATAACTTCTTGTTTTAACTTCGATATTTTCATAAATCAATTCCTCCTTATGCATCACTTCTTGATTGATGTCCATGCCTTTATATTCCCAAGCAGCTACGTACTTGAAGTTTTCATCATCTCTTTCTGCTTCACCTTCCGGCGTTGCGTGATCCCATCTAAAATGCCCTCCACAAGATTCTTCTCTTTCGAGCGCATCTTTCGCCATCAACTGTCCTAACTCCAGGAAGTCGGCAACTCTGAAGGCTTTTTCTAATTCCATGTTCATGCCTGTTGCATCACCCGGAACTTTTACGTTTGCCCAGAATTCTTTTCTTACTTCTTCAATCTCCGCAATTGCTTCCCGTAAACCTTCAGGAGTTCTTCCCATCCCAACTTTGTTCCACATAATGTGACCTAATTTCTTATGGAAATAATCTACACTGTGTATTCCTTTATTATTAATGAAGAAGTTTACTTTATCCTGAATTTCTTTTTCAGCAACATCAAATTCTGCAGCGTTTGTCGGAATTGCTCCGGTTCTAATATCTGCAGCCAGATAATCTGCAATGGTGTAAGGAAGTACGAAATAACCGTCGGCTAAACCTTGCATCAATGCTGAAGCTCCCAACCTGTTTGCCCCGTGATCAGAGAAATTAGCTTCCCCAATAACGAAACATCCCGGGATGGTAGATTGTAAATTATAATCAACCCAAACGCCACCCATGGTGTAGTGAACTGCCGGATAAATTTTCATCGGGGTTACATATGGATTGTCAGCTGTAATTTTTTCGTACATCACGAAAAGGTTACCATATTTCTCTTCAATCCAAGCTTTTCCTAAGTCGTAGATCTGCTGCTCGGTTGGGTTATGAATATTTTTCTCGATGGCAGCTTCTTTTCCTTTCTTCTGAATCTCGGTAGAGAAATCAAGATATACACCTTCGTGGGTATCATTATTTTCGATTCCGTAACCCGCATCACATCTTTCTTTTGCTGCTCTGGACGCTACGTCTCTTGGCACCAAGTTTCCAAATGCAGGATATCTTCTTTCCAGATAATAATCACGATTTTCCGGGGCGATATTTTCAGGTTTCAGTTTTCCTTCACGGATTGCAACTGCATCATCTATATTTTTAGGAACCCAAATTCTACCTGAGTTTCTTAAAGATTCTGACATCAGCGTCAGTTTTGACTGTGCCGTCCCATGTACCGGAATACAAGTCGGGTGAATCTGTACGTAACAAGGGTTTGCGAAATACGCTCCTTTTTTATGAATTTTCCAGGCAGCTGAAACGTTTGATCCCATTGCATTCGTTGAAAGGAAATAAACATTTCCGTATCCTCCGGAAGCGATAACAACCGCGTGAGCAGAATGTCTTTCAATTTCGCCGGTCACCAAATTTCTGGCAATAATTCCTCTGGCTTTACCATCGATGATCACCAACTCCATCATTTCATGGCGGTTGTACATTTTTATTCTTCCTTTACCGATTTGTCGGCTCATTGCGGAATAAGCACCTAATAAAAGTTGTTGTCCTGTCTGTCCTTTTGCATAAAAGGTTCTTTTAACCTGTACACCTCCGAAAGAACGGTTATCTAACTGGCCTCCATATTCACGTCCGAAAGGAACTCCCTGTGCAACACACTGGTCAATAATCGACGCAGAAACTTCTGCAAGTCTATATACGTTTGCTTCTCTTGAACGGTAATCCCCACCTTTTATGGTATCGTAGAATAAACGGTATACTGAATCCCCGTCTCCCTGATAATTTTTAGCAGCATTAATTCCCCCTTGTGCAGCAATTGAGTGTGCACGTCTTGGAGAATCCTGATAACAGAATGCTTTTACATTATAACCTTGTTCTGCTAATGTTGCAGCGGCTGAACCTCCTGCCAAACCTGTTCCCACTACGATGATATCAATTTTATCACGGTTGTTTGGGGAAACCAAGTTCATATGATCTTTATGATTTTTCCATTTGTCCGCTAATGGACCTGCCGGAATTTTTGAATCTAATTTGCTCATTTTTAGAGATTTTAAGTTTTAAATTTTAAATTTTAATGTCGTTTAAAAACTTAAAATTTATTGAGTTAAGAAGTGAAAAACTGCGATAAAAATAAAACCTGCCGGAATAAGGATTGAATACCAATTTCCCACCGCTTTAATTACCGGAGTGTATTTAGGATGTCTTGCTCCAACAGACTGGAATGACGATTGAAAACCGTGCGCCAAGTGCAAACCTAATAGAATGAAAGCAACTACATAGAAAATGACTCTTCCGATATTTGCAAATCTAGCGTGCAACTCCGGCCAAAATCTAGCTTCATCAGGTGTATTTCCCTGGATGTATTTAAAATCCATCTCATGCCACCAGAAATCATACATGTGTAATCCTAAAAATGCCAAAACCACCAACCCGGAAATAATCATATTTCTAGACATCCACGTGGAGTTTGCAGAAGAACCGTTCACAGCATATTTAATTGGCCTTGCATTTCTGTTTTTAATTTCCAGAACAAATCCCATAATAAAATGGAAAATAACTGCAAAACCCAGGATCGGTTGCATCAAAAATTGAACTAAGGGATTGTAACCCATAAATTCTGATGCACCATTGTAGGCATCCTGACTAATAACTGAGAGTAAATTCACCGCAAGGTGGATAATTAGGAAAATGAGCAAAAACATCGCAGACAATGCCATTGCGTACTTTCTACCAATAGTAGAACTTGTTAATCCTGCCATAATTAATGTTTAAATTTGAATTCTTACAAAGTTAGAAAATTGCAGAGCGATTACCACGTGAGAAATGTCAGAATATTTTAGTTTGTAATCTTTCTAAATAAGATGGCGATAGAAGCGTTCGGTTTACTGACCAACATTGTAATTTTTGCCGTTAATATCAATGGTTGAAATATTTTCCGGAAGCACTTTCACAACAAATTCTTTTGTTCTGCGCGACGTAAGATAAGGTTCAATAATATATTGCTTCAGTTTTTCCTGATCCGCATTCTGCGAAATATAAAAGGTCACCTTTCCCACTTCTTTCGCGGAAACGATGTTCTCTTTGAAAAACTCATGTACCAAAACTTCTTCAATTTTTGTTGCTCGATAGTTAAGCATTATTCGTAAAGCTATAAAAACGAGCAAAAAGTACAGCACTTTAGAAAAACTTTTAATGCTCATTTTCTTAATCATAAATCGTAAAAAATACAGTACACTAAATAAAAGAACCATTTCCAATAAAGTCATGGGAAGCATTTCATTCATTGCAAAATCTACTTCTCCAAAAAAATGAATCAGCTTTAAAGTACCCTTAACTACAACATTGTATAAATTTTCAATCCATAAAAAATTAAAGGAAAGGCCGATCAAAATTACCATAATTAAAGAAAATACGATAACAATTTCTGCAAAAGGAATGATGACCAGATTTGCTATAACAGAGATGAACGAATATTGATGAAAATAGTAAATAAGCAAAGGTATGGTCGCTAATTGGGCCGACATGCTGATGGAAAAGATATTCACCATAAAATTCTGAAATTTATTTTTAGGTTGTGGCAAATATTTTAAAATAGGCTGATTAAACCAGTAGATTCCAAAAACTGCGACAAAACTCAATTGAAAACCAACTTCAAACAATTGATTTGTATTAGCAGCCAGAATAACAAAACCCGCAATCGCCATAGAATGCAGCAAATCGGTTTTTCTTTGTAAGAGGACAAACATATAATAAGCAGAAATCATGACGCAGCTTCGAACCACAGAATTTCCAAAATCTATAAAAACAGCAAAGGACCAAATAAGGAGTAACGCGAGAACAATTTTGTGTCTTCTAAATTTAGGTGGAAAAAGAAAGTTCAAAACAAGAAGTATGACGCCGAATATGATCGCCATGTGCGTTCCTGAAATCGCTAAAATATGCATCATGCCGGAATTCCGAAAATCTCGTACCGTTGCTTTATCCATTTCAGTTCGATCCGCGAGAATAATCCCTTTCATAAACTCCCGAGAACGTTTATCCAAAGATGTTTGATCTATTTTAGCTAAAATATTAAGACGTTTTTGCCGAATCTTTTCACTGAATGACAGATCGTTTCGTTCTCCAACACTTATAGAATTTGGCAGGTAGCTCTGAAAATAAATTCCTTTTCTGGATAGATATTTTGCATAATCAAACTGAAAATCACGATAGGGCTTTTCGAGTTTGTTTATATAAACTTCGGCTTTATAATAATGATTAAAATCAAGTTCCCTCTCTGATTTTGGATATGACAATACACTTTTAAAGAGTTCCTTATCTTTCCAGCCTATTATTTCATACCTGCGGTTCTTCTCATTAGAATTTAGTTTCTTCGTCATTTTAAAGGTGATATTTTCTTTTCCCTTCAACACTGGAAGTTCAGGTTTTTGGGAATGTAAGAAATGAGAAAAGATTCCGAGGGAAAAGAATAAGACACCCAATAGAATACTTCGAAATTTGAAAACGTAAAAATTTTTAAGAAAGAATAAAGAAAGCAAGAAGAAGCTCCCTATCAAAACAATAAAAACGTAACCCTCAGACCAATAGAAATAATCCTGAGCGAAAATTCCAAGTACAAAACAAACAAGAAGAATAAGTAAAGGTTCTTTATGCAATTTCTTTTTACGTAAAACTATCAACTTTCATTGATAAAATTACGGGTAAAATCACCCTTTAACAATCAAGGCTGCAGCTTCGTCACTCGCACCTTTTCCACCTAATTTTTCCTGAAGTTTTTTAAAGTCCTGTAACATTTTATTTCTTCGCTCGCCTTCTAAAATATCTGAGAGCTCCTGGACCAAACGTTTTGTATTCAGATCTTTCTGAATAAGTTCAGTCACTATTTCCTCATCCATTATCAAATTGACCAGAGAAATATATTTAATGTTTTTTACTACACGTTTCCCAATTTCATAGGATATTGTACTGCTTTTGTAGCATACCACTTCGGGAATATTGAGAAGCGCAGTTTCCAAAGTCGCTGTGCCAGATGTTACCAAAGCCGCTTTTGAACTTCTAAGTAAATCATAGGTTTTATTAGAAACAAAATGTACATTTTCATCCACATATTTCTGATAAAAATCCTTCGGTAAACTTGGAGCGCCGGCAATCACAAACTGATATTCTTTAAAATGCGGACGAACAGAAAGCATTAACTCCAGCATTTTAGTAACTTCCTGTTCACGGGACCCCGGTAAAAGAGCAATAATTTCTTTTTCGTTGAGATGATGTTCTGCTTTAAACTTCGCAATATCCATTTCAGGTAAATCGGCAATAGCATCTAATAAAGGATGTCCTACAAAATGAGCATTCACATTATGCTTTTTATAAAAGTCTTTTTCAAAAGGAAGAATTACCAACATTTCATCCACGAACTTTCTGATTTTCTCTACACGACCTTCCTTCCAGGCCCAAAGTTGTGGGGAAATATAATACATCACTTTAACACCCAAACCTTTTGCAAACTCCGCAATTCTTAGATTAAAGCCTGGATAATCCACCAATATCAAAACATCCGGTTTAAACTTTTGAATATCATCCTTACAGAATTTAATATTTTTCAGAATGGTGGTTAGATTTTTTGCCACTTCTAAAAAACCCATGAATGCAAGATCTTTATAATGTTTTACGGGCTGAAATCCGGCAACAGCAGTCATTAAATCACCGCCCCAGAAACGAAATTCTGCGGTGGAATCTTTTTTAAGAATCGATTTCATGAGATTGGAAGCGTGTAAATCTCCCGATGCTTCTCCTGCGATGATATAATATTTCAAAATAGTTTTGGGGTTTGCCGGCAAATCAAATCATTAATTTGCCTTAAATTTGTTCAAAGATAAAAAAATGTCTGATTTAGAAATAAAAAATAAAGTAGCGGGAAGCGGATTGATCAATTTTGATCTCTCACAACTGATCCCAAAAGGAAAACGAATTGGAATTGATTTAAAGGACTTCCTTTTTGAAGGATTAATTCTTAAAGAAAAAGATTTTCGGGAAAAAGTAAATGCAATGAATGCTGATGAATATGAAGGTGCATATGTTTACATCTATAATTCTGCAGATGCTATTGTTCCATTATGGGCTTATTTTCTTATCACCGCAAAATTAACCGAATACACAAAAAAGATTGTCTTCGGAAACCGGGAAGATTTAGAAGTATTGTTAATGCATAACGCCATTGAAACCTATGATTTCAGCGAATTAATCAATCAAAGGGTTTTGGTAAAAGGATGCAGCGACGAAAGCATTCCTGAAAATGCCTACATCGAATTGGTTGAGCAGTTAAAACCTCTGGTGAAGTCACTCATGTTCGGAGAGGCCTGCTCAAATGTTCCTATTTTTAAAAATTAAAAGAAATTTTACAGTAGATAAAACATTTAACAATTTTTTATCTGTTTGAAAAAAATTACGGAATAATTTTTGGTAAATTCAGGTAACACTTTTAATAAATTAAAAATATAAACTATGAGTTTAATCGATTTAATCACCGGAAATGCCGGAAACCAAGTAGCATCAGAAGCAGAAAACAAATTCGGGATCAGCAAAAATCAAGTAATTGCGCTATTGGCAGTTGCAGCACCTTTGGTCATTTCCTATTTAAAAAAGAAATCACAGGAAAATTCTGAAGAAGCAGATGCACTGAATAACGCACTGGACAAAGATCATGATGGCAGCATTTTAAATGACCCATCACAAGCCGCAGCGAGACAGCAGGAAGGAGGATCTATTCTTGATCATATCTTTGGCGGTCAGAAAGCCACCGTAGAAAATCAACTTTCCCAAAACACGGGTATTTCAATGGATAAAATTGGACCAATTATGGCTATGTTAGCACCTTTGATTATGGGATATATCGGAAAACAGAAACAATCGAGTGCCGTAACTTCCGGCGGAGGTTTAGGAGATTTATTGGGAGGAATTTTAGGCGGTGCACAAAGCCAGGCACAGGCAGAACCATCCAACCCGCTGAATGATATTTTAGGAAGCGTACTTGGTGGCGGTTCGCAGGCCAATGCAGGAAGTAATCCTTTAAATGATATTCTTGGCAGCGTTCTTGGCGGTGGTAATCAACAGCAACAGTCTCAAGGAGGACTTGGAGGATTGTTAGGCAGCATATTGGGAGGAGGAAAATAATTTCAACCACTTTCTATAAATAAAAAACCGAAGATTATTCTTCGGTTTTTTTAGTTTTATCAGCTTTCGGTTTGGCGTCTGTAACTTCTTCCTTCTTTTCTGTTTTAGGCTTTGCGGCAGCTTTAGGTTTTTTCTCAACTTCAGCATTTTCTGATTTTTCCGCGGGATAACCTACTTCTTTTCTTACTTTTTCTTTAGAAGCTTTTTTATCATCCTCATCCAGAACCTTAACCGGTATATTTAAGGCAGAACTTGGTTTTCTTGGTCTTTTCTTACCATAACTGCCCGCGATAATCTTTCCTCTTTTCGATTTTTTGTCTCCTTTACCCATAATTAATAATTTTTAATGTGTTGACTATTCCAAAGTTAGCATAATAATTTGGCAACTTATTCTTAAAAAATCATAAATTTATGGGCGTGTCCCTTTCCAACGCTTAGAAAAACACTTCATATTTCCAGCACCGCGGGTCGGGCTTTCCGTTGCAATTCCTCATTCCGCTTTGCTGCATTCCGGGATTTCCACTGCAATCCCTCACGCAAAGAGACGTTGAATTTATAATAATAGATCAAAGCTTAAAATCACAAATCGGAAATCCGCGCAAAGAAAACAGTGATACAAAAACACTTTTAGGCGCTCGCTTCGCTCGCGCCCGTAAATAAAAAATTGAAATTTTTACTCATTAATTATTGTATTACGATAATTAATTATACATTTACAATATCATTAAAGAATACCATTATGAAAATCATTGGAAAAAAATCGCTGTCATTGTACGTAAGCTACGTTCTCTTTTTTATATTTTTTGTTTGTGCCGTTCATTTTCTTTATACGATCATTGGCCACTCGATACTCACGTACAAGTTTAAAACAGGAAGTCAAATTTTTTCTCAAACTTTTATTTTGAACAATGATGTTGGCTGGACTCAAAACAAGTGGACCATTCCCATGAAGGATTTACTGAAATTCAGAATCAATTATCCATTTACAGACCTACAGGTTTCAACAGGTGTTTTTGGAAGCACTCAAATCATTTACAATATCATTGGAATGCTCTTCGTGACCTTATTTTTCTACTTTTCTTATAGAAGTTTTAAAGAAATGAGTTCGGATAAAATCTTTAATCCAAATGCAATTAAGTGGTTACAAAGATTCGGATACCTCAATCTAATCTTCGGAATATTATCTTTAGTAGAAGGTATAGGATACAATAAAATTACTACTTCTTCTTTTTTTCAGTTCTTTTTTCTGGTTTTTCTGGGGAGCATGGTTCTCTTTATTGTAGCCTTCTTCAAAAAAGGATATGAACTGCAATCTGAAAACGATCTAACAATATAATTATGGCGATCATCATCAACATAGACGTAATGCTTGCAAAACGGAAGATGCAGAGCCAAGAATTAGCAGAGAAAATAGGTATTACTCCCGCCAATCTCTCCATTCTGAAAACGGGAAAAGCAAAAGCATTAAAACTCTCTACTTTGGAAGCCATTTGCAAGGCTTTAGACTGCCAACCGGGAGATTTACTTGAATTTCAATCTGAGGATTAAAAAGGATACCTAACAAAAAAAATACGATAATTATCACAAGAAGCTCTCTTACTAAAAGCGAGGTTTTTATCTACGCCTTCCATACAAAAAACTTATATTTGCACCGGAAATTTTAGACCATTTCTAATATCCAAAGTCTAATATCAAATATCTTAATAATATGTTTCGTACGCACACCAACGGAGAATTAACCATCCAAAATCTTGATCAAAACGTAACCCTTTCCGGCTGGGTTCAAACCATTCGCGACAAAGGTTTTATGATGTGGATCGATTTACGTGACCGTTACGGAATTACGCAATTGGTATTTGATGCAGACCGTTCTTCCGCGGAATTATTAGAAAACGCTCATAAATTGGGACGGGAATTCGTGATCCAAGTGGAAGGAAAAGTCATTGAAAGACAAAGTAAAAATCCAAAAATTCCAACGGGAGAAATCGAAATCCTTGTGGAAAAATTAACGATTTTAAACGAATCAGAAGTTCCACCATTTACCATTGAAGACCAAACTGATGGTGGTGAAGAATTGAGAATGAAATATAGATATTTAGACATTCGACGTAATCCGGTAAAAGACAAATTGATTTTCCGTCACAAAATGGCGCAGAAAGTCCGTAACTATTTGTCTGATCAGAATTTCATCGAAGTAGAGACTCCGGTTCTTATTAAATCAACGCCGGAAGGGGCTAGAGATTTCGTCGTTCCAAGTCGTATGAATCCAGGACAGTTTTATGCATTGCCACAATCGCCACAAACTTTCAAACAATTATTGATGATCGGTGGAATGGACCGTTATTTTCAGATTGTAAAATGTTTCCGTGATGAAGATTTAAGAGCCGACAGACAGCCTGAATTTACACAGATAGATTGTGAAATGGCATTTGTAGAACAGGAAGATGTTTTGGAAATCTTCGAAGGAATGACCGCAACTTTATTGAAAGATATCGCAGGAAAAGAATTCGGTAAATTCCCAAGAATGACATTTGCCGACGCGATGAAAAAATACGGAAACGACAAACCCGACATTAGATTCGGGATGGAATTCGTTGAAGTAAACGAATTGGTAAAAGGAAAAGATTTCAAAATTTTCGACGATGCAGAATTGGTGGTTGGAATCAATGTTGAAGGTTGTGCAGAATATACCAGAAAACAAATCGACGAATTGATCGATTGGGTAAAACGTCCACAAATTGGCGCAAATGGAATGATTTGGATTAAATTCCAAAATGACGGAACCGTTACTTCTTCCGTAAATAAATTTTACAACGAAGAAGATTTAAAGAAAATCACAGAAAAATTCGGCGCAAAAGCAGGAGATTTAATTTTCCTAATGTCCGGAAATGAAAATAAAGTGAGAACCCAACTTTCCGCCTTAAGAATGGAACTGGGGAACAGATTAGGATTAAGAAATCCGATAGAATTCGCACCACTTTGGGTGATTGATTTTCCATTGTTAGAATGGGATGAAGAAACAAACCGTTATCACGCAATGCACCATCCGTTTACTTCACCAAAACCGGAAGATGTTCATTTGTTAGAAACAGATCCCGGAAAAGCCCGAGCAAATGCTTACGATTTAATCCTGAACGGAAATGAAATCGGTGGTGGTTCGGTAAGAATTTTTGATAAAGATTTACAGGCAAAAATGTTTAATCTCTTAGGATTTACCAAAGAAGATGCAGAAGCACAATTCGGATTCTTAATGAATGCTTTCCAATATGGAGCACCGCCGCACGCAGGCTTAGCCTTGGGTTTTGACCGTTTGGTTGCTATTTTAGATGGAAATGAAGTGATCAGAGATTATATCGCTTTCCCAAAAAATAATTCCGGACGTGACGTGATGATCGACGCGCCAAGTCCAATTGCTGATGAGCAGTTGAATGAGTTGGCTTTGAAAGTTGAACTGAAAGACTAGTTTGAATTACAATACATAATAAAAGAGGAAATTTTGCTTCCTCTTTTTTTGTTTTTAATCTGACCAAGAAATTATTAAGGCAATTTCGCCACTAAACTTTCCGGTAACACTTTCAAGATGTAATAAATGATTTTCCATTTGAAATTGGGAACGATGGAAAAGGAACTTCCAGCTTTTAAAATATGTTTCGCAACATAATCTGGTTCCATCAAAAGGCTTTTATTCAGGTCTAAACCTTCATTAATTTTAGTATTGATATAACCGCTCACCAAAACATTCACGATAATATTTCTCGAAGATAATTCCTGCCGAAGTCCGGCTAAATATTGAGTGAACGCAGATTTTGTACTTCCATAAATGAAATTACTTTTTCTCCCCCGAACTCCGGAAAGTGAAGACAGACCAATAATTCTTTCTAGACTTTCATTGGATTTATCCATCGCAATAATACTAAGAATAGAAACCGCGCCCATATAATTCACTTCCATCATTTGTTTAGCACTTGTGAAATCGTGAAGCGCTTTTTGATTTTCAACTAAGAAACCTGCAGCGTAAATTACGATGTTTGGTTTTCTTGGAAGTTCATCATAAAATTTTTGATGTGATGAAAAATCCGATGCGTCAAAATAGTTAAGAGTGATTCTCGAAGAATCAATATTATTTTCTTTTACAAAACGCTCCAAAGAATCCAGATTTCTGGACGAAGCTATAATCGAAAATCCCTTTTCCCGATATTGCAAAATACATTGCTTTGCAACATCGGAATTGGCGCCTAAAATGAGAATTGTTTTGTTAGAATTATTAATCATCCACTTATTTTGCGCGAAGTCGTTCTTTAATCTTCTCAATATTTTTCTTCGCAGAATCTTCCAGAATTAATGAGGCGCTCATCAAAATTCTTTCCGGCATTAACTGTTCAAAATGCTCCGTTCCTTCCCAGGAAACTTTTTTTATTAATGATAAAGCGTCAGCACTTCTGGTTGATAATTTTTGTAAGAATTTATTAATCTCTTCATCCATCATTTCAATATTTTCAGAAACGGAATGGTAGACATCGTGTTTTTCACACCAATCGGCACTTCTGAAATCGGCATCAATCGAAATTGCAGCATAAGCAGATTTGCCCATTTTCCTTTCAACATACGGTCCGATTACGAAAGGTCCAATTCCTAAATTTAATTCTGTTAAAGCCAAAGCCGAATCTTTCGTGGCGAAACAGTAATCTGCAGCACACGCAATTCCAACTCCACCTCCAGTTGTTTTTCCCTGAACTCTAACAATGACTAATTTTCCGCAAGATCGCATTGCATTTAATACTTTGGCAAATCCGCCAAAGAATTTTTTAGAATTTTCCAATTCATCGATTGATAATAATTCATCGAAACTTGCTCCGGCGCAAAATGCTTTTTCCCCCTCTGATTTTAAAAGGATTGCTTTTACTTCTTCCTTTGATCCTTCATTTAAAATATTTTGCGCGAGTAATTCTAAAATTTCTCTAGGCAAAGAATTGCTTTTTGGATGCCCAAAAGTGATTTCTGAAATATTATTTTTAAGTTTATGATTTACAAATCCGTTGTTCATTATGCTTTGTTTAAGGCTATTAAATATTTATCGATGTATAATTGTTTCTGTTTGCTTTTATATTGCTGGATATATCTCGGATGCTCCAACACTGTCAGTTTATCAAAGAAATGTTCCTGACTGTTTATCTTGTCAATAAAAGTTGCATTCTTTTTTCCTAAAATAAAAACTTCTGAAGTGTCTAAACCCAAACTGATATGGTCTTTTAAACTTTGAATCATAAAGGGTTTTACGGCTTCGAAGAGATTTTTATCGTCGTAATAATTGGCGTTTAAATTTCCTTTAATCGTATTTCTGACTATCGCCAAAGGAAAAGGTGAATTGATATAAAACTCTTTATAAAACCTTTCCGGTCCGCCGAAATTATCAATAACATCATAAAGAAATACAGAGGAAATTTCATGCGTATGAGCAGATTTCATTTCAATTCCACAAACGCTTTCTAATCTTTTGGTATCGGTGAACGGAACGCCTGTAACTCCTGCTCCATGACGACTTGGATTAATTCCGATGATGAATTTTCTTTGGTTGTGGTCATTGTAGAATTTTTTATAGAAGTCCGTCATCACCGTTAAAGTTTCAGGATTATCGAAGAAAGGATTGAGTACATCGAAACCTCCAGGAAGTTCTCCTGAATAATGCAGTTTCTTGTTGAATGCTACAACTTTTTCTCCGATGTTTTTTTTCATTTTGTTCGCACAGATTTAACAGATTAACACAGATAATCCCCTCAATTTTCAATAACCATTTATAATTCTAACAATATTTTTATTTATTTCCGTGCAGTTAAAATTAACTAAAAGTCCCAGATGTAAATTTGCTAATTTTAAATAGTTTAATAATTGTTTGTGATGAATTGGTAGTAATTCTACCACCGATTTTACTTCCACAATAATTTGATCTTCCACTAATATATCACCTCGAAATGCAATTCCTAAGTCTATTTCTTTGTAAATTACAGAAATTGCAAACTGACTTTTTACTTCTAGACCCTGACTTTCCAGTTCGATAATTAACGCCTTTTCATAAACACTTTCCAGTAACCCAGAACCTAGCGTATTGTAGACATCAAAAATTCCTTTTCGAATTGCGTATGTCAAATCGTTCTCTGTCATGATCAAATATTAATAGCATTAAAAAAATCTGTGAAGATCCGTGGAATCTGTGCGCCAAAATCTTAAAAGATTTGTGTGCCGGCAATTGTTTACAGCAATTCAAATTGCTCAAAATGATGCGTCACGTGCTTTTGGTGGAATAATTCCATCATTTCTTTATTTAATTTTCCGAAGACGAAATGCAAATGTTCTGCGTCTGGATTTTCACGGTAGTAAATCTGATAGTTTTTCACTGATTCAATGAAATGCGTTTTAGCTTCCTCTAGATTTTTATATCTCAATTCCGGTAATTTTCCATCTTCTAAAAAAGGTGCTGGAAAATCTTTAGGCATTTTTCTAAAGTTATATAGTGAATCCTGATATTTCTCTAAATGTTCTTCCGGCGTTTTGCATTCAGAAGTTTCCAATTCGCCGGTGCTGTATTTCATGGTAGTTTCTAAATGTTCCAACATTTGTTGAGCATTCATTTGTCCCCACTGCGGCACCGATTTCTCTGTTAAATTATTTAAACGTTTAGCAAAATCCTTGTAATCGATTTTAATGAAAGGTGATTTTTTCGCTACCAAAGTTAAGATTGTTGCAACACAAACTACTTCCTCTCTTTGATTAACCACTTCTACCAACCACTTCACCACGCCACTTGGAACATTTCTGCCTTTTACGCCTTTGTTGATTCTTTCTTTTGCAGTTAAATAAACAGTAATCGTATCTCCAGCATAAACTGGTTTAAAGAAACTTGCATGTTCTAACCCATAGTTTGCAATCACCGGTCCTTTTTTACCGGACACAAATAGTCCTGCCGCAGCAGAAAGAATGAAATATCCATGTGCAACAGTTTGATCGAAAATGGTTCCGTTCAAAGAAGTGGAATCCGTATGCGCATAGAAATGATCCCAAGAAACATTTCCGAAATTCACGATATCTGCTTCGGTTACGGTTCTTCCGGCAGTTTCTAAAGAATCACCGATTTCTATTTCTTCAAAATATTTTCTGAATGGATGTTTATCTGAATAGGTTGGAGTTGCTCCTTGCTGATAAATTTTTGTAATCGCAGTTAAAACATCTGGTGAACCTTGAATCGCTGTTTTTTGTAAAAAGAAATGAAGTCCATTTAATCCGCCCATTTCTTCACCACCTCCTGCTCTTCCAGGACCGCCGTGCATTAATGTTGGCAATGGTGAACCGTGACCGGTTGATTCTTTGGCATTATCTCTATTTAAAACGAATATTCTTCCGTGACTTGAAGCCATTTTCCAGGAGGTTTCAGCCACGAATTTTTCGTCACGAGAAATAATGGAGCCAACTAAACTTCCTTTTCCGCGTTTGGCTAAAGCGGCCGCTTCATCTGCATCTTTGTATGACATGATGGTTGAAACCGGACCGAAAGGTTCCACTTCATGGGAACTATTTTTTTCGAAAGGTTTATCGTTGTAAAATACTTTTGGTGTCACAAATGCACCGCTTTCGTAATCCGCATCTACAAGTTCATGTTTTCCGTCATAAATCAATTCGGTTTCGGCTTTTAACAATTCTATTTTTTCTTCCAAAACTGCCATTTCTTTTTTGCCGACAATAGATCCCATTCTGGTTTCTCGGCTTAATGGATTTCCTATTTTGGTTTGATCTAAGGCTTTGCTCAAAGCGTTTTGAACATCACCAACTAAATTTTCGGGAACAATAATTCTTCGGATTGCGGTACATTTCTGTCCGGCTTTTGTCGTCATTTCTGTTCTGACTTCTTTGATGAATAAATCAAATTCCGGTGTTCCAGGTTTTGCATCAAGACCGAGGATTGAACAGTTTAAAGAATCTGCTTCCATATTGAAACGCACGGCATTTCTAGAAACTGAAGGTAAAGATTTTAATTTTTTCCCGGTGAAAGCGGAACCGGTGAAAAGGACAGAATCGCCATCCTGAACATAATCCAGAATGTTTCCAGGTTCTCCACAAACCAATTGAATTGCTCCTTCCGGAAGTATTCCACTTTCTATCATATCCTGGAAAACGGCATTAGTAAGATAAGATCCTGGAGTTGCAGGTTTTACAATACTCGGAACTCCGGCTAGAAGCGAAGTCGATAATTTTTCTAACATTCCCCAAACCGGGAAATTGTAGGCATTGATCTGGACTGAAACTCCTTCGCTTGGAGTCAAAATATGCGTTCCTAAAAAAGTTCCGTTGGCTGAAATTTTCTGAGTATCACCATCAACCCAAAATGGCGTGTTGGGCAACATTCTTTTTGCAAGTCCCGAATAGGTGAAGAAAGTTCCGAAACCTCCTTCGATATCGACCCAGGAATCTGCGTGAGTTGCACCTGTTTTATAGGATAAATCGTAATATTTTTTCTTTCTTTCTAATAAATACAAAGCTACTTTCTTCAACATTTCACCACGATCGTAGAACGTCATGGAGGAAAGATTTTTGTAACCAACGGTTCTTCCGTAATCTAAAGCTGCTTCAAAATCGATTCCTTCGGTATCTGAAATTGCGACCAATTCACCATTAACTGCATTATAAAGTGGGACTTCATTTCCTGAACCTTCGATCCATTGTCCGCTGATGTAATTTTTTAGTTTCATTATTTATTAGATGTGGATTTTTTTAAACTTTTGAACAGCATTTTAATTAAGACATAGCATAAGAAGAAAATTAGAGCAATGTCAATGGTAAAAACCAATGATGGCAAAACATCACTTAAGATCTGTTTTTGCTCCAATGATTTTAAAGCCTCTTTATTTTCTGTATTATTAATGGCTTTAGATATGCCGATTCCTTTTTGAAGAATATAGAAGGCTATAATATTAAGTGCAACCAAAAATATTCCTGCAGCTGCGAGTATCTTTTTACTTTTTGAATTCATTTATAATTTATATCGTTGATTGGAAAAACATTTACTCTTTCTTTTATTCTAAAATGACGTTTCCAGCAAACATTTTTATGACTTCGTCAAGGGTATAGATTTTATACTCAAAATTTTCACCGTAAAGGTCCTTCGAATATTCTTCGACGGTTTGCGAAAAGCCTGCTTTTTTCCTTAATTCATTAACGTTAGCAGGATCTTTTATCGGCCAAATAATCGAAATACCACCCATTTCCAGACCTTGAGAACCATATATTTGTTCTTCTTCTTTCCCCATAAGATATCGATCCAGCATTGAAGCATAACTTCGAAAAGGTAACTCTTTTTTCTCTGCTGCGATTTTAACAATGGGTAGATAATTCGAAATCTTATCAGAATGTTGAATGACTAAAAAAGCGGCACGATTTGTTGGCTCGCCGACTAATGATTTTCCGGGGTAACCATATTTGGCAATGATGGTTTCAATTTTTTTAATGTTTTCTGCATCATATTTATTCATCAGTCCTAAAAGATTTTTACGCATCTCGTCGTAATCCATATTAAGACTGTCTGCAATATCCCGGCGTTCTTTCTCTGACATAGTAGGATCATATTGTCGGCGGAAGGCTTGATCTGCAAACATTATTGCATCCAATTCTTTCTTTAAATCAGTATTGATGTTCGTTCGGGAGTTACACGAAAGTACTGTAAAGCCGGTGATGAGGACAAAAAGAATTTGATAAAAGAATTTCATTTGGCAAAGAATATCTATAGTGATTTTTCTAGGGGTTAAGATACTGAAATTTTCAATTTCGTTAAAATTTTGTTTCGGGGACGAATTTGCGCCCCGGCTTGAGTGGAGCTCTTTTTGTTTTTTAGCTATGGGAAGAGCCAAGGGAAAAATAAAAAAGCGGGAACGGAAGACGGAAATGTGCGCCCAAATAAAGCATAAAAAATCCCTCTCAAAATGAATTGAAAGGGATCTTATAAATATGGTTAAGATTATCTTGCGCTCATATCAACGTAATCACGTTTGGCTGAACCTTGATAAACCTGTCTTGGACGTCCGATTGGATCGTTGTGCAAACGCATTTCTTTCCACTGAGAAATCCAGCCTGGAAGTCTTCCTAATGCGAACATTACGGTAAACATTTCTGTTGGAATTCCTAAAGCGCGGTAAATAATTCCGGAATAGAAATCTACGTTTGGATATAATTTTCTGCTTACGAAGTAGTCGTCTTCGAGTGCTACTCTTTCTAACTGACGTGCAATATCTAAAGCTTTGTCTTCGATTCCTAATGAATTTAAGATGTCATCTGCTGCTTTTTTGATGATGGTTGCTCTTGGGTCAAAGTTTTTATACACTCTGTGTCCGAAGCCCATCAAGCGGAAATTATCGTCTTTGTTTTTAGCTTTCTCCACGTATTTCGCAACGTCGCCGCCATCTTGTTCGATCATTTCCAACATTTCTATTACTGCTTGGTTTGCTCCACCATGAAGTGGTCCCCAAAGTGCAGAAATACCTGCAGAAACTGAAGCGAATAAACCAGTATGTGCGGAACCAACCATTCTTACTGTAGATGTAGAACAGTTTTGCTCGTGATCTGCGTGAAGAATCAATAATTTATCTAAGGCTCCTACAACTACAGGATCTAACTCGAATTCCTGATTTGGACGACGGAAACACATTTTGTAGAAATTCTCTACGTAATTTAAGCTATCGTCACCGTGGTTAATCGGTAAGCCCATTTTCTTACGGTAAGTCCAGGCGCAAAGGTGAGAGAATTTCGCGATAAGCATTTCTGCTGCGTGATCCATTTCTTCTTTTGAAGTTACGTCTACTGCTTTTGGATTAAAGGCTGTTAATGCAGAAGTCAGAGATGATAAAACGCCCATTGGATGAGCAGAACGAGGAAATACATCGATCAATCTCTTCATTTCGTCTGCAACGAAATTGTATTTTTTGATCCCTTTTTCGAAACCAGCGAATTGCTCTGTTGTAGGTAAACTTCCGTTCAGCAACAAATACATTACTTCGGTAAAGTTTGATTTTTCTGCAATTTGCTCGATTGGATATCCGCGGTAGTACAATTCGCCATTGTCACCATCAAGGTAAGTGATGTCGCTCAAGGTAGCTCCTGTATTTTTGTATCCTAAATCTAAGGTAATTAAACCGGTTTGGTCTCTTAGTTTTGAAATATCGATTCCTCTGTCGCCGATGGTGCTCTCTATGATTGGATACTCAAATGCTTTACCATCATAGTTCAATACAACTTTATTATCTGACATTATAATATATTTTTTTACTAATTTATGAATATTGAAAGAAAACAGCAAACGAATTTCGCGGTTCTCGATTAATTTTTTCTATTATCGTTTTATTTTGAAAGCATCAAGTCCTGGGAAGTAAGCAGTTTCTCCCAAAGCTTCTTCAATACGAAGCAACTGATTGTATTTCGCCATACGATCTGAACGGGAAGCAGAGCCTGTTTTGATTTGTCCACAATTCATAGCAACAGCTAAATCTGCTATGGTAGCATCTTCAGTTTCACCGGATCTGTGAGACATTACGGACGTGTAACGGTTATGTTGCGCCATTTGAACGGCATCCATTGTTTCAGAAAGGGTACCAATCTGGTTTACTTTTACTAATATTGAATTAGCAATTCCTTCTTTAATTCCGCGAGACAATCTTTGTACGTTGGTCACAAATAAATCATCACCCACCAACTGAACGCGATCGCCAATTTTATCGGTAAGCATTTTCCAACCTGCCCAATCATCTTCGTGCATTCCGTCTTCAATGGAAATAATTGGATATTTTGCCGCAAGCTCAGCGAGGTAATTTACCTGCTCGCTTCTGCTAAATTTTGCGGATTCTGAGGTTTCGAATTTCGTATAATCATAGATTCCGTCTTTATAAAATTCTGAAGCTGCACAATCCAAAGCAAACATAATATCATCACCTACTTTGTACCCAGCTTTTTCTACGGCCTGAGAAAGGGTATCTAAGGCATCTTCGGTTCCTTTGAATTTCGGTGCAAATCCACCTTCGTCGCCCACTGCGGTAGAAAGTCCTCTATCGTGTAAGATTGATTTTAAACTGTGGAAGATTTCTGTACCTTTTCTTAATGAATCAGAGAACGATTCTGCTTTTACGGGCATGATCATAAACTCCTGGAAAGCGATTGGCGCATCGGAATGCGAACCTCCGTTAATTACATTCATCATCGGAACTGGAAGGGTGTTGGCATTAACGCCCCCCACATATTTATACAATGGCATTCTCAGTTCAGTTGCAGCGGCCTTTGCAGCGGCTAAAGAAACACCTAAAATAGCGTTAGCGCCAAGATTTCCTTTATTGTCTGTACCATCTAATTCGATCATCAACTGATCAATATAATTTTGGTCAGTAACAGGCATCCCGATTAATTCAGGAGCGATCACTTCTCTTACATTTTCAACTGCTTTTAATACTCCTTTTCCACCGAATTCTTTCGCTCCATCACGTAATTCTACTGCTTCATGTTCACCCGTAGAGGCTCCGGAAGGAACTGCAGCGCGGCCCATAGCACCACCCTCAGTAAACACATCAACTTCAATTGTAGGATTTCCTCGTGAATCCAAAATCTGTCTTGCTTCAATGTAAGAAATGTAACTCATTGTATATCTATTTAGTATTTTTATATTGAACTACAAATTTAGTTAAAATTGAATGATTGCTATGGTTTTATGCGATGATTTTAGCAAGGTTTCAGTTAAAATTTAGTTAATTATCTCGATATATTGAGAATTAGAAAAGTTATCTTTAAATTTGAATTACCCACAAAAAAATTTTAAAATGAAAAAGACATTATTAATTTTATCAAGCGCATTGCTACTTCTTACTTTCAGTTGTAAGAAAAATACAGAAGGCAACAAAAGTGTCATCAAAACAGAGGCAAGCGACTCTTTAACACTGCCGTCTGACTCTCTTCAAGGTGTTGCGGAAAAGACTGGAGACGAAGCTGCTCCAGCAGAATATACAGAGCGTTATGTTGGAGACGATGGATCATCAGCTTTGGTAACCTTTAACAATGGTGGTGAAGAAAAGACCATCAGTATCCGAAGTAATAATAAAACCATTTCTGCGCCTCAAAAAGAAGCATGGGAAAAAGGTGGTGTTTATGGAAACTTCGATATTGAAATCGTTGCAAAAAATGATACGGTTACAATCACACAGGGAGATCATATTATCACACTGAAGAAAGCGCGAGGCCAATAAGTCTGAAAGGCCAAGTTAAAAAAGCAGGATAAAGTGTGATTGAGTATTTGAATAAATGGTTTTTTAATACATTTCAAATCAGGCTTTTTTTAAAGAAAAGTTTTACATCAATAAAAAAAATCCGTCACGTAAAAACGCGACGGATTTTAATTTATAAAGCTTGGAAATTTTATTCCCCAGCTTTTTCTTCTGTAGAATCTGCAGCATCTGCTTTAGGCTCTTCAGTTTTTACTTCTTTAGCAGGAGTTTCTTTAACTTCAGCTACAGCTTCCGCTGCTTTTGGAGTTCCTCTTCTGCTTCTTCTAGTTACTTTTTTCTCTTCAGCGTTCGGGTTGTAAAGTTCATTGAAATCTACAAGTTCGATCATTGCCATATCGGCAGCATCGCCCTGTCTGAATCCAGTTTTGATGATTCTTGTGTAACCACCATTTCTTTCTGCGATTTTAGGAGCAATTGTTCTGAATAATTCAGTAACTGCTTCTTTACTTTGCAAGTAAGAGAAAACTGTTCTTCTGTTGTGTGTTGTATCTTCTTTCGCTTTTGTAAGGATCGGTTCAACATACACTCTTAAAGCTTTCGCTTTAGCAACAGTTGTGTTGATTCTTTTATGCTCAATAAGAGAACAAGCCATATTAGAAAGCAACGCACTTCTGTGAGAAGCTGTTCTAGATAGGTGATTGAATTTTTTACCGTGTCTCATTGTTTGTTATTTATCAGCGTCTAATTTATATTTAGCAACGTCGAAACCGAAGTTAAGACCTTTTGCATGCACTAATTCTTCTAATTCTGTTAAAGATTTTTTACCGAAATTTCTGAATTTCATCAAATCAGACTTGGTGTAAGAAACCAGTTCTCCTAAAGTTTCAACTTCAGCAGCTTTCAAGCAGTTTAGTGCTCTTACCGACAGATCCATATCTACTAATTTCGATTTAAGGAGTTGTCTTGTATGTAAAGTTTCTTCGTCGTACTGAATGGATGCTTTTACGGCTTCAGTTTCCAAAGTAATTCTCTCATCGGAGAACAACATGAAATGATAAATTAATATCTTAGACGCCTCAGTTAAAGCATTTTGAGGACTGATGGAACCATCAGTTTCAATATCCAAAACGAGTTTTTCGTAGTCTGTTTTTTGCTCGACACGATAGTTTTCAACACTGTACTGTACTTTCTTGATTGGAGTAAAGATTGAATCAATCGCAATAGTTCCGATAGGAGCATTCGCTGATTTATTCTGATCTGAAGGAACATACCCTCTTCCTTTTTCAATATTAAACGTGATTTCAAATTTCACGTCTTTGTTGGTCGAACAGATCACCAAGTCAGGGTTCAAAACTTCGAATTCCTGCATTGATTTTCCTAAATCGCCAGCTGTTACCGTATTTTGTCCAGAAACTTTAGCTGTTACTACTTCTGCGGTTGCAGTTTCGTTTTTAGCTCTTAGTCTTAATTGTTTTAGGTTCAGAATGATTTCTGTAACATCTTCAATTACCCCTGGAATAGTTGAAAATTCGTGCTCTACGCCTTCTATTTTGATAGATGAAATAGCATATCCTTCAAGAGAAGAAAGTAAAACTCTCCTCAAAGCATTACCGATCGTAAGTCCAAATCCTGACTCTAATGGTCTAAATTCAAATTGCCCTTTGAATTCATCAGAGTTAAGAAGTATTACTTTATCGGGTTTAATAAATGTTAAAATTGCCATATAATTAGGTTGAGCAAAAATTTGAAAAAATTATTATTTAGAGTAAAGTTCGACGATCAGCTGTTCTTTCAGATCTTCCGGGATTTGAATTCTCTCCGGTGCAGAAACGAAAGTACCTGTTTTAGTTTCGTCGTTGAATTGTAACCACTCATAGTTTGTTCTGTAAGCCAATGAATCAGCAATTACATCCAGAGATTTAGATTTCTCTCTAACTGCAACTACGTCACCTGGTTTCAAAGAATATGAAGCGATGTTTACCAATTCTCCATTTACTGTAATGTGTCTGTGAGAAACCAATTGTCTTGCTCCAGCTCTGGTTTTTGCAAACCCAAATCTGTACACTACATTGTCTAATCTTGATTCACATAACTGTAAAAGAACTTCCCCTGTTACGCCTCTTGCTCTTACCGCTTTTTCGTATAGGTTAGCAAATTGTTTTTCTAAAATACCATAAGTATATTTAGCTTTCTGCTTTTCCATTAACTGAACAGCATACTCGGATTTCTTTGCGTTTCTTCTTTTATTAGGACCATGTTGTCCTGGTGGTTGGTTTTTTCTTTTCTCGAAGCTTTTGTCATCTCCGTAGATTGCTGCAGCAAATTTACGCGCAATCTTAGTTTTAGGACCAATATATCTTGCCATATTGTTTTAAGGATTATAGATTAAAAATTTTAGATAACATATATAATATTACTATTATAAATAAAATCTAACATTTAAAATTCTAAGTGTTATACTCTTCTTCTTTTTGGTGGTCTACATCCGTTGTGTGGCATTGGAGTCACATCAACGATTTCACTTACTTCAATTCCTGAATTGTGGATGGTTCTGATGGCAGATTCTCTACCAGCACCAGGACCTTTCACGTAAACCTTTACTCTGCGTAATCCAGCATCATGTGCTACTGTAGAGCAATTTTCTGCAGCCATTTGCGCTGCAAAAGGAGTATTCTTTTTAGAACCTCTGAAACCCATCTTTCCGGCTGATGCCCAAGAGATCACTTCACCACTTTTATTTGTTAAAGAAATGATGATATTGTTGAAAGTCGCCTGGATGTGTGCTTCTCCAATTGCTTCAACTTTAACTTTTCTTTTCTTAACTGCTTTCGTCTGTTTTGCCATAATTCTTACCGATTATTTACTTGCTTTTTTCTTGTTAGCAACAGTTTTTCGTTTTCCTTTTCGGGTTCTAGAATTGTTTTTAGTTCTTTGGCCTCTTAAAGGTAATCCCAGTCTGTGACGTATTCCTCGTTGGCAACCAATATCCATCAATCGCTTGATGTTTGTTTGGGTTTCAGAACGTAATTCACCTTCCACTTTGATGTTTTCAGTGATATAATTTCTGATCAATGCCAATTCATCGTCATTCCATTCGTTGACTTTCTTGTCTTCGCTGATTCCGGCTGCTTTTAGGATTTGAGAAGAAGTACTTCTCCCAACGCCATAAATATAAGTTAAGCCGATAACGCCTCTTTTGTTCTTTGGTAAATCAATACCTGAAATTCTCGCCATAATTTAATTTTAACCTTGTCTTTGTTTAAATTTTGGGTTCTTCTTGTTAATTACAAACAGAACGCCTTTTCTGCGAACAATTTTGCAATCAGCACTTCTTTTTTTGATAGATGCTCTAACTTTCATTTTGTTTCTTTTCTTTTTTAATTTTCCAACGGTTAAATGAGATCTTACGGAATCATTCCCATTTTGTTTAAATTTTAAACTCTTGTAAAATCCTGCGATTTTGAAAGTTTCCTTTTATAGTAATTCAAATTGCTCTGAAATTAATATCTGAATGTAATTCTTCCCTTTGACAAGTCATAGGGAGAAAGTTCTAATTTTACCTTATCTCCGGGTAAAAGTTTAATGTAGTGCATTCGCATTTTACCAGAAATGTGGGCGATAAGAATATGCCCATTTTCTAGTTCAACACGGAACTGAGCGTTCGAAAGTGCTTCCGTAATAACGCCGTCTTGTTCAATATGTTTTTGTTTTGCCATTTATCTAATTACAGGTTGTTGTTTGTTCTGGATAATTTAGACTGCATCAATCCATCATAATGATGATTCAACAAATACGTATTGATCTGCTGTACAGTATCTAAGATTACTCCGACCATAATTAAAAGTGAAGTACCCCCAAAAAACAGGGCAAACCTATCGGTTTGAACAAACGCTCCATACACAATTGCTGGAAGGATTGCAAAGATAGCTAAAAAGATAGAACCTGGCAAAGTTATTTTTGACAAAATATCATCCAGATAATCAGAGGTTTCTTTACCGGGTCTTACCTTCGGAATTAGCCCGCCATTTCTCTTTAGATCATCCGCCATTTGATTGACCGGAATTGTAATTGCAGTATAGAAGAAGGAGAAAATAATAATCAAAATTGCAAACAATACATTGTATTGCCAACTGAATACATTTTTAAATCCTGCCAGGAAGGTGTTGGATTCGTCAACTTTTGTTAATAATCCAGGTACAAACATTAATGCCTGTGCAAAGATGATCGGCATTACTCCAGAAGCATTAACTTTTAGAGGAATCCATTGTCTCGCTCCCTGCATTAAATTTCTGTTTACACCACCTCTAGCCTGTGCTCTACTTACATACTGAATTGGAATTTTCCGTACCGCGACCGAAAGAACGATTGCAAGTAATACCACCAACATCCAGAATAAAACTTCAATCAGAATCATAATGGTACCAAAACCACCTTTCCCTGTTTGAGTCGCTACTTCTTGAATGAAAGCTCCCGGAAAATCGGCAAGAATTCCTACCATAATCAAGATAGAGATCCCGTTTCCGATTCCTTTATCTGTAATTTTCTCTCCTAACCACATGGCAAATACGGAACCTGCAACCAAAATCACGATACTTGGCAACCAAAACATAATGGAATCCGGATGCACATAGTAAGCAGAAGCAAACTGAGCATGCGGCAAGAACATTTGTGTGATTGAAGTAAGGTAAGAAGGTGCCTGCACCAAACAAACTGCAATAGTTAGCCATCTTGTAATTTGGTTCAAGGTATTTCTACCACTTTCCCCATCTTTCTGCAATTTCTGTAAGTATGGAATTGCCATACCCATTAACTGCACAATAATGGAAGCAGAAATATAAGGCATAATACCGAGTGCCATGATCGACGCTCTGGAGAATGCCCCTCCTGTAAACGAAGAAAGCAACCCAAGAAGTCCTGCTCCTTGTTTGTTGCCTCCTTGGTTTTTATAATTATCCAAAAGATTCCCTACCTCTGCCATGTTAATGGCCGGTAGAGAAATATAAGATGCGAATCTATACACGAGGACGATACCGAGAGTAAAAAGTATTTTATCTCTCAATTCCTTAAGACTCCAAATGTTTTTTAGTGTTTGTATAAATTCTTTCATTATTATAATTATAGAGTAATTGCTTTTCCTCCTGCTTTAGAAATTGCTTCCTCTGCAGATTTAGTAAATTTGTGCGCAGAGACTGAAATACCAGCTTTCAATTCTCCTCTACCCATAATTTTCACGATTTCGCTTTTCTTAGCCAGACCGTTTGCTACCAATACTTCTTGTGTAATTTCAGTGATATTTTGAGTATCAGCTAATAATTGAAGCGTATCGATGTTAATTCCTCTATACTCTTTTCTGTTGATATTGTTAAAACCGAATTTCGGTAATCTTCTTTGCAAAGGCATTTGACCCCCTTCGAAACCAATTTTTTGAGAGTAACCAGCTCTTGCCTGCTGGCCATTGTGACCTTTCCCAGCTGTACCACCTTTACCACTACCTTGTCCTCTACCGATTCTTTTTGTACTGTGTGTAGAACCTGCTGCAGGTCTAATATTATTTAAATTCATTATTATTTAGATTTGAGATTTTAAGATAAGAGACAAGAGACTGTTGAAAGTCTCTTTTCTCTTGACTTGACTTCTATTTTACAACTTCTACAAGGTGGCTGATTGCCGACACCATTCCTAAAATCGCAGGAGTATCATCGTGCTCAACAACTTGGTGAAGTTTTTTTAATCCTAATGCTTCTAGCGTTCTCTTTTGGGTTTTTGTTCTACCAATAGCGCTTTTTACTTGTTTTACTTGAATTTTTGCCATTGTATTAAATTAACCGTTAAACACTTTATCTAATGAAATACCTCTCATTTTTGCAATTTCTTCAGGTCTTCTGATATCCAATAATGCTTTGAAAGTAGCTTTCACAACGTTATGTGGGTTAGATGAACCTTTTGATTTTGAAAGAATATCTTTAATACCAGCAGCTTCAATTACCATACGAACTGTACCACCAGCGATTACACCGGTACCGTGAGTTGCAGGTCTCAAGAAGATATCTGCACCACCGTAACGAGCTGAAGTTTGGTGAGGAATGGTATGATTTACTACAGGAACTTTTACTAAATTTTTCTTTGCATCTTCTACTGCTTTTGCAATAGCTGAGGCAACTTCTTTAGATTTTCCTAAACCAAAACCAACGGTTCCAGCTTCGTCTCCTACAACCACGATTGCAGAAAATCCGAAAGCTCTACCCCCTTTGGTAACTTTGGTTACTCTGTTTACTGAAACGAGACGATCTTTAAGTTCTAATCCTCCCGGTTTTACTTTTTCTATATTATCTAGTCCTAACATATTTCCGAAATTTAATGATTAGAATTTTAGTCCGCCTTCTCTCGCACCGTCAGCTAGAGCTTTCACTCTACCATGATATACGAATCCGTTTCTGTCGAACACTATACTTTCAATACCTGCAGCTTTAGCTTTTTCAGCGATTGCTTTACCAACTTCTGCAGACATTTCTGTTTTATTTCCTTTAGCTTTCAACGCTCTTGAAGAAGCTGAAGCTAATGTTTTACCTTCTTTATCGTCGATCAATTGCGCGTAAATTTCTTTATTGCTTTTGTAAACTGATAATCTTGGTAATTCAGCAGAGCCAGAGATTTTCCCTCTTACTCTTCTTTTAATTCTATTTCTTTTTTGTACTTTGCTTAGTGCCATGTTCTTAAGTTTTAAAATTAAGCAGATTTACCAGCTTTACGTCTTACAATTTCTCCAACGAATCTAACACCTTTTCCTTTATACGGCTCTGGTTTTCTGAAAGATCTGATCTTTGCAGCAACCATTCCCAATAATTGTTTATCAAATGATGTTAAAGTAATGATCGGGTTTTTACCTTTTTCAGATAAAGTTTCTACCACCACTTCTTTTGGAAGATCCATAACGATACCGTGTGAGAATCCAAGGGCTAAGTCTAATCTGTTTCCTTGATTAGATGCTCTGTATCCTACTCCTACTAATTCTAGTTTTTTGGTCCACCCTTCGGCAGTTCCTTGAACCATATTGTTGATCAACGCTCTGTAAAGACCGTGTAATGCTTTGTGTGATTTTGACTCAGAAGCGCGGTCTAAAGTTAGAATCCCGTCTTCTTGTTTTAGAGTGATTCCTTCACCTAACTGCTGTGTAAGTTCTCCTTTCGGTCCTTTCACAGTTACCAGTCCGTCTTTCTCCGTTACGGTAACATTAGCGGGAATTTCTATAATTGATTTACCAATTCTTGACATTTTCCTTTGATTATTTATTAATAAACATAGCAGATTACTTCTCCACCAACTTTTTCTTGTCTGGCTTTTTTATCAGTCATAACTCCTCGTGAAGTTGAGATAATAGCCACTCCCAAACCGTTTAATACTCTTGGCAGCTCACCTGTTCCTTTGTATTGTCTTAAACCTGGTCTTGAAGCTCTTTGAATGCTCTTGATTGCAGGTTTGTTGGTTTGTTTGTCGTACTTTAAAGCGATTTTGATATTTCCCTGAACAGCGTTTTCTTCGAACTTGTAGTTCAAAATGAAACCCTGGTCAAACAAAATTTTTGTAATCTCCTTTTTAATTTTCGATGCAGGAATATCCACCACTTTGTGGCCTGCGCTTTGTGCGTTCCTTACTCTGGTTAGGAAATCTGAAATTGGATCTGTTACCATTTTTCTATTTTAATTATTGGTTTGTGATAGTTAGTTTTAAAAGGTGGTAGGCTTTAGGTTACAGTTAAAAACTATGAACTATAACCTACAACCTAATAACTTTACTATCTCGATTGTTCTAAATTTGTTACCAACTTGCTTTTTTCACTCCCGGGATCAGACCTTTGTTGGCCATTTCTCTGAAAGTTACTCTAGAAAGACCGAATGTTCTCATGTAACCTCTAGGTCTTCCTGTTAATTTACATCTGTTGTGTAGTCTTACAGGTGAAGCGTCTTTCGGCAATTTCTGTAATGCTTCGTAATCTCCGGCTTCTTTCAAAGCTTTTCTTTTCTCTGCATATTTTGCTACCGTAGCTTCTCTTTTGCGCTCACGCGCTTTCATTGATTCTTTAGCCATCTTTTAGTTCTTTTTGAAAGGTAAACCGAAGTGAGTTAATAATGATTTCGCTTCTTTGTCTGTTTTCGCAGAAGTTACGAAAGTAATGTCCATCCCTTGGATTTTCTTTACTTTATCGATTAAGATTTCCGGGAAAATAATTTGCTCGGTGATCCCCAAGTTATAGTTTCCTCTTCCGTCGAAACCATCAGCTTTGATACCGTTAAAATCACGGATTCGTGGTAAAGCTGAAGATGCTAAACGGTCTAAGAACTCATACATTTGATTTGATCTCAAAGTAACTCTAGCTCCTACTGGCATTCCTTTTCTTAATTTAAAAGCCGCTTCATCTTTCTTAGAAAGAGTTCCTACTGCTTTTTGTCCGGTGATTGCGGTAAGTTCTTCGATTGCATAGTCAACAATTTTCTTGTCAGCTGTTGCAGCACCCAAACCTTGCGAAACAACGATTTTCAATAATTTAGGAACCTGCATAACAGATTTGTACCCAAATTCTTCCATCATTGCAGGAACAATTTTCTCTTTATATTGTTGTTTTGGTCTTGCTATATATTCCATCGTCTTTTATATTATAAAGTTTCACCGGTTGTTTTAGCAACTCTTACTTTTTTATCACCTTCTACTTTACTTCCTGTTTTGGTTGCTTTACCGTTTTTGTCGATAAGCATAACATTTGAAATGTGTATAGATGCTTCTTTTTCTACAATTCCGCCTTGTGGATTTCCTGCAGATGGTTTGGTATGTTTTTTAACAATATTCAAACCTGCAACAATTACTCTTGCGTCTTTGCCTTCTTTTCTGATCACTTCAATAACTTCACCAGTTTTACCTTTAATTGCTTTCTTTCCGGTAGTGATGATTACGTTATCTCCTCTTTTGATTTTTAACTTTGTCATTTTTTGTAAATTTTAAAATTAAAGTACTTCAGGAGCTAATGAAATGACTTTCATATATTCTTTGTCTCTTAGTTCACGTGCAACAGGACCAAAAACACGGGTTCCTCTCATTTCGCCGGCAGCGTTAAGAAGCACACAAGCATTGTCATCGAATTTGATGTATGATCCATCTTTTCTTCTAACTGCTTTTTTGGTTCTTACGACTACTGCTTTAGATACGGTTCCTTTTTTTGCGTTTCCTTGTGGTGTAGAATCTTTGATAGTTACTACGATCTTATCACCAACTGAAGCATATCTTCTTCTGGTTCCTCCCAGAACTCTGATCACCAGTACTTCTTTCGCACCTGTGTTATCAGCAACTTTTAATCTTGATTCGGTTTGTAACATTACTTAGCTTTTTCAATGATTCGTACTAATCTCCATCTCTTACTTTTACTCAAAGGTCTTGTTTCAGTAATTAATACTGTATCGCCTTCTGTACACTCGTTGTTCTCGTCATGAGCGGTATATTTTTTCGTTTTTAGAACGAATTTACCGTACATTGGGTGTTTTACTCTCGTAGTTTCACTTACAACAATGGTCTTTTCCATTTTATTGCTGGAAACAATTCCGATTCTTTCTTTTCTTAAATTTCTATCCATGATAAAATGAAATTCTATTGTTGTTTAAGTGTTAATTCAGTTTCCAGACGTGCGATTGTTCTTCTCATGTCTCTGATTTGAATAGGATTTTCAATTGGGCTTACGCTGTGCGATAATTTCAATTTGTTGAAATCTGCTTTAGTTTCAGCTAATTTTGCTTGAAGATCTCCTGCGCTTAGATTTTTGATGTCAGCTTTTTTCATAATAATTCAGATTATTGAGGTTGAACAAAATCATTCGCCACTACAAATCTTGTAGTTACCGGAAGCTTCTGAGCAGCAAGACGCAATGCTTCTTTTGCCACATCGTAAGGAACACCTCCAACTTCGAACATAATTTTACCAGGTTTCACTACAGATACCCAATATTCTACAGCACCTTTTCCTTTCCCCATCCTTACTTCGGCTGGTTTTTTAGTAATTGGTTTATCTGGGAATATTTTGATCCATAACTGACCCTCCCTTTTCATATATCTTGTCGCAGCAATACGCGCGGCTTCAATTTGTCTTGCAGTAATCCAAGCACCTTCATTGGCTTTGATACCGAAAGTTCCGTAAGCGAGTTGACTGCCTCTTTGAGCAATCCCCTTCATTTTCATCTTGTGAACTTTACGGAATTTGGTTCTTTTTGGTTGTAACATAATTTCTAGGAATTTTAGATTTTAGATTTTAGATTTTAAAAAAGTAACGGTCATTTAAAAAATATCCTCCAAAATTTCATTAATTATTTTCTATCTCTTGGTCTACGGTCGTCTCTTTCTCTTCTGTCATTACGATCGTTACGATCTCCTCTTCCTGCAGGTCCTTTTTTCTGTTGTCCTACGAGTGGGCTAAGGTCTCTTTTTCCGTAAACTTCGCCTTTCATAATCCAAACTTTAACCCCTAATTTACCGTACTGAGTAAGTGCTTCACCGATATGGTAATCGATATCTGCTCTAAAGGTTGACAATGGGATTCTTCCGTCTTTGAAAGATTCGCTTCTTGCCATCTCAGCTCCGTTTAATCTACCAGAGATTTGAACTTTAATTCCTTCCGCTCCCATTCTCATGGTGCTTTGAATTGCCATTTTCACGGCTCTTCTATAAGAGATTCTGTTTTCTATTTGCTTTGCAATACTGTCTGCAACTAAAACTGCGTCAAGTTCAGGTCTTTTGATTTCGAAGATATTGATCTGGATGTCTTTATCCGTCAATTTTTTTAATTCTTCTTTTAATTTATCAACTTCCTGTCCTCCTTTACCGATGATTAAACCGGGTCTGGCAGTTGTAATTGTAATAGTGACTAATTTCAATGTTCTTTCGATAAAGATTTTTGAAATTCCACCTTTAGATAATCTCGCCTCAAGGTATCTTCTGATCTTGTAGTCTTCTGCGATTCTGTCTCCATAATCTTTACCACCATACCAGTTTGAATCCCATCCTCTGATGATACCTAATCTGTTACCAATTGGATTTGTCTTCTGTCCCATACCTTGATTATTTATTATCTTTAGTTCCTAAAATTAAAGTGATGTGGTTTGATCTTTTTCTGATTCTATGACCTCTACCTTGTGGTGCTGGTCTTAGTCTCTTCAATTGTCTTGCACTGTCAACCATAATTTCTTTTACGATTAAGTTTGCTTCTTCGATATCAGCACCTTCATTCTTTGATTGCCAGTTTGCCATCGCAGAAAGAAGTACTTTCTCTAATTTGTTAGAAGCATCTTTCTTGGAATATTTTAGGATACTTAACGCTTTATCTACTTCAACTCCTCTAATGATATCTGCTACCAATCTCATTTTTCTTGGAGAAGAAGGGCAGTCATTATGTAACGCTTTTGCTACATCTTGATTTGCTATTTTACGTGCTAATGCACTTTCTCTTTTTCTTGATCCCATGATTATCTACCTCCTTTATTTTTGTTACCGCCGTGACCTCTAAAAGATCTTGTCGGAGAAAATTCGCCTAACTTATGACCTACCATATTTTCAGTTACATAAACCGGGATAAAAGATTTCCCGTTGTGTACTGCGATGGTTTGTCCTACGAAGTCTGGAGAGATCATTGATGCTCTAGACCAAGTTTTGATTACTGTCTTCTTACCAGACTCTATATTTGTCTGAACCTTCTTATCTAAAGTGTGTGCAATAAAAGGTCCTTTCTTAAGTGATCTTGACATAATTATTTTCTTTTAGATATGATGTGTCGGTTAGACGCTTTGTTTTTCTTTCTGGTTTTGTAACCTTTAGCAGGCATACCATTTCTTGATCTTGGGTGACCTCCAGAAGATTTACCTTCACCACCTCCCATTGGGTGATCTACAGGGTTCATTACTACTGGTCTTGTTCTAGGTCTTCTACCCAACCATCTGCTTCTACCGGCTTTACCTGAAACGGTTAACTGGTGATCGTGGTTAGATACCGATCCAATCATTGCCATACATTCTGCAAGAACCATTCTAGATTCTCCTGAAGGTAATTTAATGATCACATATTTTTTATCTCTAGAAGTTAACTGTGCCGATGATCCTGCACTTCTTGCCATAATTCCACCTTGACCAGGCTTCAATTCGATACAAGAAATTACAGTTCCCAAAGGAATGTTTTTCAACTTCATTGCATTACCAACATTTGGTTCTGCGGCTTCAGAGGAGATTACTTTCTGATCTACTTTGATACCGTTTGGAGCGATGATATATCTCTTCTCTCCATCTGCGTATTCCAATAGTGCGATGAAAGCAGTTCTATTTGGATCATACTCAACAGATTTTACCGTAGCTTCAACATCAAACTTGTTTCTTTTGAAGTCGATAATTCTGTATTTTTGTTTGTGTCCACCTCCGGTGTAACGCATGGTCATTTTACCAGTATTGTTACGACCACCTGACTTACTAATACCAACGGTTAGAGATTTCTCTGGTTTGTTGGTAGTAATTTCCTCAAAGTTGTTTACAACTCTGAATCTCTGTCCCGGGGTGATAGGTTTTAATTTTCTAACAGACATTACTATTATTTATATTAATTAATTTGCAAAAATATCAATCACTTCTCCTTCTGCAAGGGATACGATTGCTTTTTTCAATTTGTTGGTTTTCCCAACCTGTAATCCTTTTTTGGTGTGTTTCGAAGAAACTTTAGGCGCATAAATCATGGTTCTAACGTCTGCTACTTTAACACCGTAAAGCTGCTCTACTGCATTTCTGATCTGGATTTTATTCGATTTAGGGTTAACTAAAAAAGAATAAGCTCCTCTCAAATCTGTAAGATAGTTTGCTTTTTCTGAGATAATTGGTTTAATAATAACTGACATGATTTATTTTCTTAAATTTTCTTGAAATTTCTCTATTGCACCTTCTAAGAATACGATCTCTCCAGCGTGTACCAAGTCATAAGAACTAATTTCATTGTATGTCAAAACTTTGGTTTTTGCCAAGTTTCTTGAAGACAAGTAAACGTTCTTGTTTGCTTCCGGTAAAATATATAAAGCTTTTTTACCTTCAAATCCTAACGCATTGTTCAAAGTGATAAATTCTTTAGTTTTAGGAGCATCGAAATTAAACGATTCTAAAACTTTAATTGAATTATCTCTCATTTTTTGTGAAAGAACTGATTTTTTAGCCAATCTTTTCAAAGCTTTGTTCAGCTTGAAACGGTAATCTCTTGGTTTTGGACCGAAAATACGACCTCCACCTCTGAAAACTGGCGATTTGATATCACCATATCTAGCAGATCCTGACCCTTTTTGTTTCTTAAGTTTCTTGGTTGATCCTGTAATTTCACTTCTCTCTTTCGATTTGTGAGTTCCTTGTCTCTGTGCCGCAAGATATTGCTTCACTTCTAAGTAAACCGCGTGCTGATTTGGCTCAATTCCGAAGATTGCTTCGTCTAGAGTTACTTTTCTTCCGGTTTCTTTTCCTGATGTATTAAATACTACTAATTCCATTTTCTAATAATTACATAAGAATTTTTTGCTCCCGGAACAGCGCCTTTTACTACTAAAAGATTTTGCTCTTCATCTACTCTTAACACTTCTAGGTTTTGTACGGTAACTTGCTTACCACCCATTCTTCCCGCCATACGCATTCCTTTGAATACACGAGATGGATCGGAACCTGCACCAATAGAACCCGGGGCTCTTAATCGGTTATGCTGTCCGTGAGTTGCTTGCATTACCCCCGCAAAATTGTGTCTTTTCACAACCCCTTGGAAACCTTTACCTTTTGAAGTTCCTGTTACGTCAACATATTCGCCTTGAGCAAATAAGTTCACTTTCACTTCGTCTCCTACGCTTAATTTTTCTACGAATTCATGATAGAATTCTACTAATTTAGCTTTTGGAGCTGAACCTGCCTTTTTAAAGTGGCCGGCTAACGCTTTACCAACGTTCTTTTCACTCTTGTCATCGAAACCAAGTTGAGCAGCTTTGTACCCATCCTTTTCAACGGTTCTGACCTGTAAAACCGAGCATGGACCTGCTTGAATAACGGTACAAGGAATATTCTTCCCAGCTTCGTCAAACAGCGATGTCATCCCGATTTTTTTACCAATAATACCTGACATTGTTTATATATATCTAATTAAGTTCTGGTTTGTCAATCAAGGTGGTGGTGATTTCTACTTTTGAAATAGGCGCACTTCTTCCTTAAATTGAGTGTGCAAATGTATGAAGAATATTTTAATTGACAATATAAGACCTTAAAATATTTTGATTTTTAACATATTACAATTTTTTATACTTTTATCACATGAAAATATTCTGTTTCATTTTTCTTTTCGCATTTCTCCTGTCTTGTGAAAATAATCAGCAGCATCCTTACACCTTTTATTTTTGGCGAACGCATCTTTCCCTAAATCATGAAGAAAAAGCAGCACTTAAAAACGCGAGTGTCACTTACCTTTATATTCGATTTTTTGATATTGAAAAGGTAGATGGAAAATTTCGGCCCGTGGCTGTCATTACAAAAGATAACACTTTTATAACTGACAAAGAAATCGTGCCGGTTATCTTCATAAAAAATGATGTGTTTTATAATACTACTTCAGATGACCTGGATTTTCTTGTGGAGAATATTTCTTCTTTAATTAAGAAAAAACAGAACGAATTTGGTTTCAAACCCTCCAAAGAAATACAGATCGACTGCGACTGGACAGCGGGAACAAAAAAAGAATATTTTGAATTTTTAATCCGACTTCAAAAGCGGTCAAAAAAGGAGATCACCTGCACGCTCAGACTTCATCAGGTAAAAAACAGTAAACTCTCCGGCATCCCGCCGGTGGGGAAAGTTTACCTGATGTGCTACTCTACTTCTTCGCCTCTGGAGAATTCTGACCGTAATTCAATTCTTGATATTCCGACTTTAAAAAATTATCTGAACAACATTCAAGCCTATCCACTTAAAATGGATGTTGCGCTGCCCATCTACTCCTGGGGAATTGTGACCAATCACGTAGGAAAACATAAACTGATCAATGCGCTTTCCACTGCCGATTTAGAAAATCCCAACTTTAAAAAAATATCAGAGACTGAAGTTGAAATTATGAAAGACGGTTTCTATTTCGGCAATTATCTGAACAAAGGCTTCACTATAAAAGCAGAAGAGATTTCTGAAGAGCAATTAAAAGAAGTTAAAAACTATCTTGATAAAAAAATCCCGGGTTACACTATTGTATATTATCATCTGGATCGTAAATTTACAGAACACCACGCACTATAATTATGAAAAAAGCTATTCTATCCACCGCCCTGTTTTTTCTCATGTATTCGAAATCGGAGGCCTGCGCCTGGTACGATCCGGATTACGAATATTTCAATCTGTTTACGCAAAGCATTATTAAAGATAAAAGCTATCTGCCTTTTCTCCATACTTTGTCTAACCGTTTTTACGGACATGAGCATTATGAGATTCCGGACGAGAATATCGAAAGCTGGCAAAAGTATTTCGGCAACACCTTGAATTATAAGGAGACGAAATTCCTGGTGGAGAAAGCGCCCATGGAAGAATTGAATAGCTTTAAAAAAGGAAGTTCGGGAAATTCTCTTTTACAGAAACTGGGAAGCTATGAAAAGTACAAAGAAGGAATTGACTATCTGATTGAAGCCAAATATCTGGAACCATTTATGCGCATCAATTATATTGAAAGTCCGGATTCCTGGTATTATTCCGGCGATGAAAATGCTAAAAATGCGACGCAACTTGATTATGACAAAACGGTGGCAGCGCTAACTTCCCTTTACAATGCAGCAAAAAACCCGGAAATTAAATTGCGTTATGGCTATCAACTTGTACGGTTTAATCACTACACCAGAAATTACGCCTCGTCAACGGACGCTTTCCGGGAGTTTGTGGAGCCTTTGAAAATAAAATCAGCTCCTTATTTCATGGCGTTGGATCAATTGGCGGGCGCACAGCGTGGTTTGAAAATGAGCAGTGAAGCGAACTATAATTTCTTTCAGGTTTTTATGAACAGTAAAAGCAGGAAAGAAAGTGCCTTTGTCTCCATGCGATTATCGGACTCAGCTTCTTTTGACAATCTGCTGAAAAAAGCCCAAACGCCTCAGGAAAAAAATATGGCGTATTTTCTTTTGGGGTATGAGGATTTTAATAATCCCGTTCCTATGATGGAAAAGATGTACGACATTGATCCGAACTCTGAAATCCTAAAAGTTCTTGCTGCAAGAAGTATCAACGATCTGGAAAGAAGTTATCTGCCCATTTATTTCGCCGCAGATAATAAAGATAACAGCAATAGTACTGTTACCAAAGATCAAAGTCCACAAACGGAGAAAAATACGGTTTCTACAGAACTCAGCTTTTGGCAAAAGATTAAAAACTTCTTTAGCAACTTATTCAGTTCAGACAAGAAAGAAGTTCCGACAAAAGCAAGTGATCAGAATGACAGTGATTTATTAAAAAACCCCAACCGTATTCCTTTCTATACTGAAAATACGAATCTTTGGACGGACGAACGCTCAGAAAATTACCTGGATGGATTTGAAAAGATCACGGCTAAAATTAAAGAAAAATCCAGTGATGAGTTTTGGCAAATTGCCGATGCATATCTTTCATTTCTAAAAAAGGATTATAAAAAAAGTACAGAAACTTTAAACCAAATTAAAACGACGAATCCGGAATACATTACAGAGATCAACCGCATGAAAATGCTGAATGATATTGTGTCACAACCAAAAATTACCGCCGAATACGAGGAACATTTGATGAACACTTATCCGGAACTTTTTGGAGCGATGACTTCTTCCGAATTCACGCCGGATTATTATGGTGATGATCGTAATGCCACGCAAGATTTTATCCGGGATATTTTGGCGAACCGATATTTTATACAGGGCGAAGAAGGAAAGTCTTTTTTAATGAGCAACAAACTTTCAGATCTGCAGTATAATCCAAATTCTAAGTTGGTGAAGAGTGTAGAAGACTTTTATAAAAAACCGAACAAGTCCAGTTTAGAACAAAAGATCATTGCAAAAAACATTGATGATGTCGGAAATATACAGGCGTTCTTCAATGTGATTTATGGAGACCGCGAAATGCGACTGGCGAATTTCGAAAAAGCGAAGTCTTTATATGATAAGGCGAAAGGATTTTCGGGAATACCGCGATTTGATTACGATTGGCAGGAAGGTGAAAAACCTATTGTTAAGAAAATAAATTATGGCGATGCTTATAATGGATTCCAAAATATCTCTTCTTTGATTTTCGGACATAATAATTGGGAAAGTTTCAACAGTCCGGAAACGCAAAGTATGAAACCGGAGAATTTTGAAGGATTTGATTTCATCAAAAATACGATGAACAAGTCTGAACTTGCCGGCGCACTGATTGAATTAAAGAAAATTGGAATGGGAAGCGGCACAAAAGCATCTCAGGCAAATCAACTGATTGGAAATCTTTTGTACAACACTTCGATTCTTGGATATTACCGACATGTTTTTGTAATGGATATTGACAATGAAAACAGTCCCAAATTTCACTTTTATAATACCGACGAACCAACATTCAAATACTACTATAAAAACTTTACATGGAACAGCTTTATAGAACCGGACAATTTTGACCTTTCTATCGATTATTATCAGAAGGCTTTGAAACAAAGTCACGATGAGGAACAGAAAGCCAGAATTCTATTTCAAATGGCAAGTGCAGAACAGGGGAAATTTTATCAGTATGCAGAAAAACAATCCCTCGATCTGAAATATGATGATCCGGATTATTCGAAAAAGCAGGAGGAACATGCACAGAAAATCAATGCCATGCAATATCAAAAATACAAAACCTATTTTGCCGAACTAAAAAAGAATTATGGTCATACTCAATCTTCAAAATCACTGCAGGGAAGTTGTTCGTATTATGATTATTTCATGAAACGAAATTAATACGTGAATTAAATTTTCACGCAAAGATGTACAAACTATTCTTTGAATAATAAAACTGTTTATTTAAGATCGCAAAGCCGTTCCATTGAGCAAGGTGAAAAAGAAGTAATTTTATTGATGGTAATTTTGTAAAGAGAGAAAATCAAAAAAGGAATCACTGCGATTCCTTTTTTATTTAACATTAAAGTGTACTGAAATTAAATTTTATCAGTCGCAAAATCTAAAGATTGAACTTTGACTAACCTTGTAAAGGTTCAGAACCTTGACAAGGTTTAACGAAAATCTCAATTCTATTTTTTCGGATAGTGAATGACTTTATCCAGTTCGATAGGATTGTTCTCCTTTCGCATTCTTTCCTGCGTCATTGTGGTTAATTCTTTGAACTGGTCGAGACTTTTTATTTTGACTCCCATTACGGAAAATGAACCTTCCCCTTTGCTGTTTTTAAACATCTCTTTGAAATCCTGCAATGGATCATTAAATAATTCCAACTGTTTTTTAAGGAGCATTTTTTCGGTGATCGGAACGGATTTTTGACCGGCAAATGATTCTAAAAAGTCAGAAGTGTCATACGTTGATTTAAGTTGGTAACTTTTCACCAGACTAAAACTGAAGTTATTTCTATCATCAGAAATTTCGAAAATTAATCCTGGTAAACCGCGAAATTTATAAGGACCTTCATTCAAATTGATTTCTGTATTAAACCAAGCGGTCCAGTTTCTGCCGCCAAAAGTTGTTGTTGCTTTTTGAAGACTATAATTTCCAACCTTTTTTGTTTCGGTAGATAATTTCCAATTGATTGGATCTACGGTTTGAACGCTGAAAAGATCATTTAGTAAAACATAAGAAGTATTTTTATTGGTGTTCCGACTTCTGGTTATTACAGGAAGAAGATCATCCCAACTTGAATTGTTATTATTTTTGAGTTTATAAATGGAATCGTTTTCGGCAAAAAAATACGGATAGAATTTAATTTCATCAGGATTGATGTCCAGAATCATATTTTCTTTGGTCAGCTCTTTGGCAAGTGAATCACTTTTGAATTGATATTCGTAGATGAAACGATGCGTTTGGGCGGAAATGAAAAATGGGAAAAGAAGAAGGAGGAGATATTTCATTTGTAATAATTGTAAATCAAATATATTACTAAAATCTGAATCACGATTATCGCCAAAATTTTGAAGACGAAATTTCTCTTGCAGATTTTATGATTAAAAATTAACATTCCTAAAACAGAACCGATTGTTCCGCCAAAAAGGGTCATTATTAGTAATGATCTTTCCGGAATACGCTGTTTGTTTTTTTTTGATTTCCGTTTGTCGACTCCGAAGTAAATAAAACTACCGATATTCAAGGTTGCCAAAAAGGCCGTGGAAAATTCGTTCATTTAGTAAAAATACTAAAATTAGTGTATTTTTGGAAATAGTACTGTCTGATATTCTAGCCCCGATTGCAATGGAAATCCTTTTTTTTTGCGGTTGCTTTGCTGCGGCGAAAAAAGATTGCAATGGAAAGCGGGACTGGTTTTGAAGAGTGGGAAAAATCTTGTTGCTTCTGATCAAGACTGCTTTTTACAAACTTTGTCAAAGACTGGAAACTTTGAACAATTAAAAAATCCCTAATCTTTCGAAAAGGGATTTATTATCATAGCAAAGTGCAAATTATCACACTTTAATTTCTACGTCAACTCCTGAAGGTAACTCTAATTTCATTAAAGCATCTACAGTTTTAGAAGAAGAAGAATAGATGTCCATCAATCTTTTGTGTGCAGATAGTTGGAACTGTTCTCTTGCTTTCTTGTTTACGTGAGGAGATCTCAACACAGTGAAGATTCTCTTATTCGTTGGCAAAGGAATCGGACCGTTTACAACAGCACCGGTAGCTTTTACCGTTTTTACGATTTTCTCAGCAGATTTGTCTACCAAATTGTAATCGTAAGATTTTAATTTTATTCTGATTCTTTGTGACATTTTGATCTAATTTAAATAATTAACCTCTTGCTTTTTCGATTACTTTTTCAGCGACGTTTTGTGGTGCTGCTTCGTATTTTTCGAATTCCATAGAAGATGTTGCTCTACCTGAAGAAAGGGTTCTCAATGTAGTTACATAACCGAACATTTCCGAAAGTGGAACGAATCCTTTAATTACTTTCGCATTGTTACGGTCATCCATACCGTTTACAGTACCTCTTCTTTTGTTAAGGTCACCTACGATATCACCCATGTATTCCTCTGGAGTTACCACTTCAATTTTCATGATTGGTTCCATGATTACCGGTTTCGCTTTTTTACCAGCTTCTTTGAAGCCCATTTTCGCTGCAAGTTCGAAAGAAAGTGCATCGGAATCCACCGGGTGGAACGAACCGTCTTTCAAGGTTACTTTGATTCCTTCAACTTCGAAACCTGCTAAAGGACCATTCTTCATCGCTTCTTTGAAACCTTTTTCTACGGAAGGAATAAATTCTTTCGGAATATTACCTCCTTTGATTTCGTTCACGAATTCAAGACCTGGTTTGTTGTCATCAGCCGGAGCCAATTCAAACACGATATCAGCAAATTTACCACGTCCACCAGATTGTTTTTTATAAACTTCTCTGTGGGGAGCAACTTGAGTAAGGTTTTCTTTATATTCTACCTGTGGTTCACCTTGGTTAACCTCTACTTTAAACTCTCTTCTCATACGGTCAACAATAATGTCGAGGTGAAGCTCACCCATACCGGAGATGATCGTTTGTCCTGAAGCTTCGTCAGTTTTAACCTGGAAAGTAGGATCTTCTTCAGCTAATTTTGCCAAAGCATTACCCATTTTATCTTGGTCAGCTTTTGTCTTAGGTTCTACCGCGATACCAATTACAGGATCAGGGAATACCATAGATTCAAGAACGATCGGATGTTTCTCGTCACAAAGCGTATCACCAGTTTTGATGGATTTAAATCCAACTGCAGCACCAATATCTCCAGCCTCGATAAACTCGATTGGCTCTTGTTTATTAGCATGCATCTGGAAAATACGGGAGATTCTTTCTTTACTGTTTGATCTTGTATTAAGAACATAAGAACCAGCATCCAGTCGACCTGAATAGGCTCTAAAGAATGCCAGCCTTCCTACGAAAGGATCGGTTGCAATCTTAAACGCCAATGCCGCGAAAGGTTCCGTAATGGAAGGCTTTCTTGAAATAGGCTCATCTGTTCTTGGATCTATACCATCGATTGCTTCTTTATCCATTGGAGATGGAAGGTATCTACATACCGCATCAAGCATGAACTGAACTCCTTTATTTTTAAATGAAGAACCACAAGTCATCGGAATAATACTCATATCAAGGGTTGCAGCTCTAAGTGCAGTGTGAACTTCTTCTTCGGTAATGGAATTTTCGTCTTCCATAAATTTCTCCAAAAGATTTTCATCGTAAGCCGCGATTTCCTCAATCAGCTGTGCTCTGTACTGCTTCACTTCGTCAGCCATTTCAGCTGGGATTTCTACAATATCAAAGGTAGAACCGTGGTTTTCATCGTGCCATACAATCGCACGGTTTTTAACCAAGTCAACAACACCTTTGAAATCAGCTTCGTCACCGATTGGCAATACGATTGGAACTGCGTTAGAACCAAGCATTTCTTTCACCTGCTTACAAACGTTCAGGAAGTCAGCTCCCTGTCTGTCCATCTTGTTTACGAAGCCCATACGCGCAACTTTGTAGTTGTCTGCAAGTCTCCAGTTCGTTTCAGACTGAGGCTCTACTCCGTCTACTGCAGAGAAAAGAAATACAAGTCCGTCAAGTACACGAAGTGATCTATTTACCTCTACGGTAAAATCAACGTGTCCCGGTGTATCGATAATGTTGAAATGATAATTTTTTGCGTCCGGAAGAGGTTTTCCTTGCTCAGTTGGAAATTTCCAGTCTACAGTTACTGCTGCAGATGTAATGGTAATCCCTCTTTCAGCTTCCTGCTCCATCCAGTCGGTAGTAGCACCACCTTCATGGGTTTCACCAATTTTATGATTCTTTCCGGAATAAAATAAAATTCTTTCTGTCGTGGTGGTTTTCCCCGCATCAATGTGTGCAGCGATACCAATGTTTCTTGTAAGTTTAAGATCTCTTGCCATTTCAGATTAGAATTTAAAGTGGGAAAATGCTTTATTTGCTTCAGCCATTCTGTGAGTGTCTGTTTTCTTTTTATAAGCAGCACCTTCTTCTTTTGCAGCAGCGATTACTTCAGCAGCTAATTTCTGAGCCATTGATTTATCGTTTCTTGCAGTTGAATATTTGATTAACCATTTCATTGCCATAGAAATTTTTCTATCTGCACGAATTGGCATTGGAATCTGGAAGTTTGCACCACCGATTCTTCTTGAACGTACTTCTACGTGAGGCATAACGTTTGTTAAAGCATCTTTCCAGATTTCCAGAGCAGGCTTTTCGTTATCTCCTTTTTTGCTTTCTACGATATCAATAGCATCATAGAAAATTTTGAATGCGATAGATTTTTTACCATCAAACATCAAATTGTTTACAAATCTCGTTACCAGTTGATCATTAAATTTAGGATCCGGTAACAACGGTCTTTTTTTCGCTTTTGTCTTTCTCATTGTTTCGTTTCTTACTAATTAATGATTACTTTTTCTTACCTTTTGCAGGTGCTGCTGCTTGACCTGGTTTTGGTCTTTTAGCTCCGTACTTAGATCTTCTCTGGGTTCTCCCAGCTACTCCTGCGGTATCCAAAGCTCCACGAACAATGTGATAACGTACTCCCGGTAGGTCTTTCACCCTTCCGCCTCTAACCAATACTATCGAGTGCTCTTGAAGATTATGTCCTTCGCCCGGGATATAGGCGTTAACTTCTTTACCATTAGAAAGTCTAACTCTGGCAACTTTTCTAAGTGCAGAGTTTGGTTTCTTTGGAGTTGTGGTGTATACTCTTGTACATACACCTCGTCTTTGTGGACAAGATTCAAGGGCAGCCGATTTGCTCTTCTTGGCAAGCGAGACTCTTCCTTTTCTTACTAATTGTTGAATAGTAGGCATTTAATTGCTTTTTATTTTAGGGGGCAAAAATAGGAAATTATTTCCAATTGGCAATCACTGATTTACAAATATTTACATTTTTTAATAAATACCGGTCAAATTAATTCATGTTTGATAATGAAAATCCCAGGCGATACGTAATATATATAGTGAAAATTTTGTTGAAATCCCCATATTTAGAGGTACTGTGAAATTGAATAAAGTCCTCTAATAAAGTTAATATATAATGAGTAGAAAATTTTTCTAAGATCATCCTAACCAATCAACATTTATAATATATTTGTAGCCTCTAAAAACACAAACCGTTTGAATAAAATTTTACTTTTTCTTTTCCTTTCTCCGCTATGTTTTTCTCAAAAATGGTCCATTTCATTTGCGGAGAGAAGCGCCCTTGTTCAGCTTTTTACAGCAACTCATGGCGAAAACTGGAGCACCAAATGGGACTTAGACAAAGATCCGCGGTATTGGTATGGAATCAAAATAAAAAAAGGCAGCGTCTCAGAGATCAACCTTCGGGGAAATGCGCTGAAAGGAAATTTTCCATCTTCACTTTCTTCCTTAACCAAGTTGGAAAAACTGGATTTAAGCTCCAACCAACTGGAAGGTGAAGCATCCAACACCGTTTCAAGTTTAGGGGAATTGACGCGACTTGATATTAGCAATAACAGATTAACGGGCGATCCAACCTCCGCGATTGTACCCCTTTCGAAATTACAAGAAATTTCCCTCGGAAACAATCAATTTGTCTTTTCAGATATTGAAGGTTTCGTGCAGAATTTTCCGAATGTGATCATTCTTGACCTGTCAAATAGTGGCTTAACTGCCGTGCCACAAAAGATCTCAACTTTAACAAAACTGGAGTCGCTTAATTTAAGCAACAATAAAATTGCGCAAAAATTTAATTATCTGTCAACTTTAATTGGTTTAAAGGAATTGAATCTCTCCGGAAATCAACTGACGAAGATTCCGACGGAAATCAATACGCTTACACAACTGCAATCACTTGATTTAAGCAATAATGCAATTCCCGCAAATTTGACAAATTCTTTAGCAGCCCCAAAAAATCTGGAATGGCTTTCTTTGGCCGGTAATCAAATGACTGCTTTTCCCGCCGAACTTTCACAACTACAGAAACTCATCCATTTAAATTTCTCAGATAATAAAATATCAGGTGGATTTGAAAACCTCGGCGCCTTACAAAATCTCGAACAGATCTATTTGGATAAAAATTTAATATCAGGCGCATTTCCTTCCTCCTTATTGGAATTGAAAAAACTTCAAATGCTTTCACTCACTGGAAATGAACTTTCCGGCGAAATTCCGGAGCAGATTCCGGCACTCACCTTTCTTGATAATAATCGTTTCTCAAAAGAAGATATCAAAACCTTCTTGTTAAAAGAAAAAAAGCTGACTGATTTCACATTTTCTCCCCAACGGTATGATGAGCCCAAAACCGTTTATGCGATGCTTGGTAACTCCGCGACTTTGCCGCAATCTCTTTCCGGAGATGACTATCAATTTACCTGGTTTAAAAATTTAGATCAAAAAACTCCACTTACAACGGAAAGTTACTACATCAGCAAAGTGGAAGAAGAAGATTTTACCGCTTACACATGTGAAGCTTATTATTTTGAAAAGCTCCCAAGAGAACTGCTTGAAATTTCTTTCTTCCGGGAGCCTGTGACTTTGGAGAATGGATTAGGAACTGCAGAAGTTAAAGTCGATCTAATGGTCTATCCAAATCCCACAAGTGATTTCATTAACATTAAAACCTCCAAGCTCGACATTGAAAAAGTTTTCATTTTCGATTTAAGCGGAAAATTAATCATGACCGAAAAGTCAAAAAGAATCAATGTGGATCACTTGCCTTCTGCGACTTATATTATTTCAATTAAAACTTCCGGCGGATTGAAATCATTTAAATTAATCAAAATATAATTGACTCATTAAATTGAGCAAATAAAATCAATAGCCCTCATCAATCAGCTAAACTTTGAAATGCTTCAAATCTTCACTATCTTTGAGTTTTAAATTAAAAGATGATGAACAATTCAAAAATTATTGGTTTAAAGGAAACCGACTGTAAACAGATTTCAGATAAATTAAATATCCTTTTGGCCGACTATTCTGTTTTTTACCAAAACACAAGAGGTGCCCACTGGAATATTAAAGGAGACAAATTTTTCACCCTTCATCCAAAATTTGAAGAACTCTATAATAATTTAGTTTTGAAAATTGATGAAATCGCAGAAAGAATTCTTACGTTAGGATCCACTCCAAATCACAACTATTCTGATTATCTGACCCTTTCAACCATCCAGGAAAGTAAAGAAGTTTCTGATGCAAACAAAGCGGTCGAAAACATTTTGGCCTCGTTTAAGATCGTGATTGATCTGCAGAGAGAAATTTTAGAAATGACAGAAAAAGCCGGCGACGAAGGAACGAATTCGCAAATGAGTGATTATATCACCGAACAGGAAAAAGAAGTTTGGATGTACAATTCTTTCCTCGGAAAATAAAAACTTCCCGAATAAATTATAAAATCGCCTTTAAAGAGGCGATTTTTGTTTTTGAATTTTTACATTTGTTTTTATATACCATAAACTATGATTGAAGTTCGATTAAAATCAATTCTAGATAATGATTTCTATAAGATCACGATGCAAAATGCGGTCATCAAACTTTTCCCGAATGAGAAGGTAAAATACCAATTCATTAATCGGGGCAAACATCATTTCCCAGAAGGATTCGCAGAAGAACTCAGAAAGTCGGTGAACGCAATGGCAGAACTGAAATTAACAAAGGAAGAGAAACAGTTCTTACGTGAAACCTGTCCGTACCTGGATTTACCATATCTTGATTTTTTAGGCGGTTACCATTACGATCCGAGCGAAGTTCATATACACCAAACCGAAGATACTTTGGAAGTGACAGTGGAAGGAGAATGGTACCGTACTATTTTATGGGAAGTTCCGATCCTGGCTTTGATTTCTGAATTACACTACGAAATGAATCATATGGAAAGAAACTCCAATGATGCTGTAATTCAGAAGACACTCGAAAAAGCAGAACAGCTGCAACGTCTTAGGGTGACCTTTGCAGAATTTGGAACGCGCCGAAGACATTCTTATAAAGTACATGATTTGGTCGTAGAATCATTGGTTAGAAATAACACGTCAGGCAATTTCATCGGCAGCTCAAACGTACATTTCGCTATGAAATATGGCGTAAAACCAATTGGCACGCACGCCCACGAGTGGTTCATGTTTCATGCGGCAGAATACGGATTTAAGATGGCAAATGCACTTTCGCTCGAACATTGGGTTGATGTTTACCGTGGTGATCTGGGAGTTGCCCTCTCCGATACGTACACGACCGAAGTTTTCTTCCGACAGTTCGATAAAAAATTCGCAAAACTTTTTGACGGTGTTCGACATGACAGCGGCGATCCGATTGAATTCGCAAACAAAACCATTGAGCATTACAAGAAAAACGGCATCAATCCTCTCTTTAAATATATTATTTTCTCCGATGGACTTAATCTGGAGAAAGTGGAAGAAATTACAAAAGCCTGCGAAGGCAGAATCGGAATTTCTTTCGGAATTGGTACCAACCTGACAAACGACGTCGGCTTGAAACCAATGAACATCGTTATGAAACTTATTGCGGCACAATCAATTCACGGCGACTGGATTCCAACCGTAAAACTATCCGACGAACACGGCAAATATACGGGCGACCCGAAAATGATCGAACTGGCAAAAGAATTTTTACGAATTACAGATTAATTATATTTTATTTTTTTAGGAGCTTAATCCCGCTCGCCGCTCTATCTTTTTCTTTTTGCCATTGCATTTCCCCTCTAAAAAAAAGAAAAAGGATGCCGCTTTGATCGGGGCTAGAGGTTTGTTTCTCCCATTAAAAAAAGCTTTCTAAATTATATACGGAAATCTTTAGATTTGCTTTCTAAATAACAATTAAGACAAACTCACTATTTTCTCCTATTTTTGAAAAATGGATTTCACTTCTCTTTTCCTTGGCTTTATAATCGGCGGTATCATCGGGGCCGTCGTTCTCTATTTTATTGTAAAATCTTCACATATTCCCCGAACAGTATTTGATGATTTAAATCAAAATTATATCAGAACTGTGGCGGATATCAAGAACATCAATTTTAAAAATGAAGAATTGGCTGCAGAAAACTCTGTATTAAAATCAGAGCTTATTCATCTTCAAAATGAAAAACAGGATTTAATAATTCTTCGCTCTGAACTTTCTTCAAAAAACGCAAATCTTCAAACCCTTCTTGAAACTCAAAAAGAGGAAGTTGCAAAAATGCAGGAATTAGCAAAAAGTGAATTTCAAAATCTAGCCAATAAAATCTTAGATGAAAAATCTGAAAAATTTACTGCACTCAACCAGAATAATCTAAAGACGATTCTGGAACCTTTCCAGGAAAAAATCGCAGAACTTCGAAATAAAGTGGGCGAAACTTATGATAAAGAGTCGAAGGAACGATTTTCTTTAGGAGAAAAAGTAAAGGAATTGGCGTTGCTGAACCAACAAATTTCAGAGGACGCTAAAAAACTCACGCGCGCTCTAAAAGGTGAAAGTAAAACCCAGGGAAACTGGGGCGAAATGATTCTGGAAAGTATTTTGGAAAAATCAGGTTTGGTTAAAGGGCGTGAATATTTTTTGGAACATGAACTTCGGGATGAAGATAACAAAGCCTTATTCTCTGAGTTTTCCGGTAAAAAAATGCGTCCGGATGCCGTGGTAAAATATCCTGATGAAAGAAATGTGATTATCGATTCCAAAGTTTCATTAACTGCTTTTACAGACTTGGTCGACGAAACAGATGCCGAAATTTATGAGGTAAAACTTCATCAGCATTTAAATTCGATAAGAAATCACATTAAACAATTGAGCGACAAAGCCTACGATGATTACGACAAATCCCTTGACTTTGTCATGATGTTTATTCCGAGTGAATCAGCTTATATTGCAGCAATGCAGGCTGATCCCAATCTGTGGAATTTTGCTTACGATAAGAGAATTTTATTACTAAATCCCAGCAATTTAATTACTTCCCTAAAATTGGTATCTGATCTATGGAAGCGGGAATATCAAAACAAAAATGCTATGGAAATTGCGGAGCGCGGTGCTAAATTGTACGATAAATTTGTAGGTTTTGTAGAAAACATGGAGAAACTCGGCAAAAATATAGACCAGGCAAAAAACACTTATAACGATGCCTTCAAGCAGTTATCGACTGGAAATGATAATTTAATCACGCAAACGGTTAAACTTAAATCACTGGGAATTAAGAACAAAAAGAATCTTCCGCAAAGTTTGGAGGAATCTTCCGAAAATATATTGGGGTCCATCGATGATTAAATTAGTATATCCCCATTCCTATGCCCAACTATTCATGTAACTTTTCTTCCATTTAACTACCTTTGCAAAATGATTATTGAAAGCTTTCAAAACGAAAAAGTAAAATACGTCACGCGCCTTATCACCGACAATCGCTTCCGGAAAAAAGAAGATGTTTTCGTTGTGGAAGGGAAACAGGAAAATGAGCGCGCTTTGCAATTTGGTTTTGAACCTCAGGAATTCTACATCGAAGAAAGTATATTTAATAATGATTTGCCAACAGGTAAAATCCATTTGGTTTCTCCGAAAATTTACGAAAAAATTGCTTATCGTGGTTCCTCGGAAGGGATTATTGGTATTTATAAAACTAAGTTTGCCTCTTTAAAAGATTTTAAACCTGCGGAAAAATCCTCTGTCATTATTGTAGAAAGCATAGAAAAGCCGGGAAATCTTGGGGCGATTTTAAGAAGTTGTGAAGCTTTTGGAATCGATGCCTTAATTGTCGCAGACACGCGTGTCGATTTTTACAATTCAAATGTTATTCGTTCCAGCGTTGGTTGCTTATTCGGAATGAATATTTTTTCTTCTTCCAATAACGAGGTAGTTGAGTTTTTAGAGGATCATCATTATAATGTCTACACCACGCTGATGGATGAAAGTGCGGAGCCTCTTCATTTTAGAGATTTAAAAGAAAAAAGTGCCATCGTTTTTGGAACGGAACATTCAGGTTTGACGGAATTTTGGAAACAAAAAGGAGACAATACGATTATTCCGATGAGCGGAAGTATTGATTCATTGAATTTGAGCAATGCAGTTGCGATCTGCTGCTATGAAATTTTAAGACAGAACATGGCATAAAAAAAACCGCTTCTCATGGAGAAACGGTTTATAAGTTGTTAAAAACTTAGCTAATTATTTAGCGTTAGCGTCTTTTACAGCATCTTTAGCATCTTTAGCAGCATCTTTAGCAGCGTCAGCAGCACCTTTAGCAGCATCAGCAGCTCCAGAAGCAGCATCTTTAGCCATATCAGCACCAGCTTCAGTAGTTGCAGAAGCAGCATCTTTAGCAGCATCAACAGTTACAGCAGCAGCAGAATCAACAACAGTTGCAGCAGAGTCAGCAACCATAGCAGCTGAATCAGACATAGCTACAGCAGTAGAATCAGCAGCGTTTGCAGTTTCTACAGTTTCAGTTTTGTTACAAGCTACTAATGCGATAGCTGCGAATCCAGCTAAGAAAAATGATTTTTTCATAATAAAATAAATTAATTGTTTTGTTTTCTTTTTAATTGGTTCATCTAATTGAACAGGACAAAGGTATAGCGAGAAATAAATTTGTTTTGGAAAATTAATTGTAATATATTTGTAAAATCGTTTTACAAAAATAGACCTCTGTAAACCAGTAAATTACATAAAAATAGCAATTGAGCGATTTAGATTTATTACACTTTGAACAGCTAAAAAATGAGGTTCAATCTCAATATTTAGAGAATCACACGCCATCCTTTGATGATATATCAAAATGGAAAGGCATTGACATTATCTATTTTCAGGAAGATTTAAGAAAAATAGCGAAAGGAAACATCAGCGAAAAAACCTTTTACACCTATTTCAAAAATTCTCCCGTGACCAAACTTCCACGCATCGATATGCTAAATATCCTGTCTATTTATGCAGGTTATGTGTCGTGGTACGATTTCAAAAAAAAGCACCTATTCTCAGATGAAATATTAAAAGAGTACGGAGAAGATGATGAGAATTTATCTGAAGAATTGCAAAAGGAACTCGACCAGATTCCAGATTTGGAAGAAAAACCTTCAATTTTCCCAAAAAGAGAAATAAACCTTCCTAACGACGCATTAAAAAGCGAAGAAAAAACTGATTTACAAAAATCGGCTACTGAAAATCAATCACTTAAACAAAATACATCGAGTTTCGAAACTTACGATACTTCTGAACAAAAATCGACGCTTTCTCTTGTAAAAAAATATATTTGGCTCGGAATTTCGGGTGTCTTGGCTATTTTAGTAGGACTGCTTGGTTTTAAAGATGAACTGTTCAGCAAAAAATTCTATTACAGCTTCATTGATGCAGATCGAAATTCGAAAATTAATGCAGAATTGCAGGTTCAGATTCTTAAAGACAATGAATCGCCCATTCTGTACACCGCAAAACCTAATGAGGCTTTTGTTTATACGACCAAATCAAAGAGTCTAACAATGGTCGTTTCTTCGCCCTATTACCGAACAGACACGATTACCCGAAACCTAGAAACCGCACCGGAAGCGGAGAATATCGAACTTAAACCAAATGATTACGCCATTATGCTTTTTTACTATTCTAAATCCCTGAAGGATTTGAAAAGAAAAAGAGAAACATTAAATTATCTCATCAGTGACGATGCGCTTATTTATCAAGTGTACGACAATGAGACCTATGGCGTAGAAACGATGGACAAACAGCGGTACATCAATCTTGTGACCTTGCCCTCTACCTCGCTTGAAAAATTAGAAGTGATCGACACTAAGAATGATAAAAATAATAAAATAATCATGATTAAATTTAAAATTCCTACCGATGAAAAGTCATTATAAAATATTCTTCTTTGCCCTATCATTTTTCCTCTTTCTTTTTTCCTGCACAAAAGAAAAGGAACATATGTCTGATCTGGAAATTGTACGAAATAACAACAATAAAATAACATATCCGGTAACAAAAATGGATAGTGCGCAGGCCATTAATTCCATTACGAAGCAAAAAATTCAAGAACTTCTTGATTTGTCAACGTTATATACTTCCGGGAACCGCGACACTGAAATAGATTCTGTAATATATGCACAGATGAAAAGCTATTTCGCCGAACAGGACTCAAATAAATTAAGCCCTCTATTATATGAACTGGACAGTTTGAAAGTCCAAACGGCAAAGGTGGGAAATATCACGGTTTCTAAGACGATTAAAGGAAATGACACTTTGGATTTTGCGAAATTCTATGTAGAATATTTCGACTATAAAAATCGCTCGATTGGGAATTTTGAAAAAAATGCGCAATACATCTTAAAAACTTCTCCCGTAAAATTCCAAAAAGAATTTAAATTTTATTTCTTAGATTTTGATGTAAAGCCTGTGAAAGACAGTACCGCCGTTGGTGTTACTAAATAATCCAGTGCAATATCAAATGGTGCAACATCATCAATCAGTTCTTCTGGCGAAAAGAAATTAAGTCCTATTTTTAAGTTATTCGGCTTGATTTCAGAGAAAAAGCGATCGTAAAAGCCTTTGCCATAGCCTACTCTATTTCCAAAAGAGTCAGCATATAATAAAGGAACCAAAATCAGATCAAAATCTTTGATTCCAGAATCGATATTTTCAACAGGCTCTTTAATTCCCCAGGAATTTTCTAATAAAGCACTTTCCTCTGTAATTTCTATAGAAATCAATTCTTCACCTACAACTTTCGGTACAAATACCCAAATATTATTTTTAAAGAAATATTCAAGAAAAAAGTTGGTATCCACTTCATTTTTCTTCGAAATGGAGAGAAAACAATGAACTTTCTGATTTTTGCTTACCGGAAATTCTGAAATAAAATTTTCAAAGATCTTCTTTGACAAAGAACGTATATCATTTTCATGGAGTTTCTTTCGTTTCTCCAAATAAATCTTTCTAAGAGTGGACTTTTCCATCTTCAAAAATATAAAAAATTACGCTTCGGGGAACGTAATTTAAGTGATACTAATTTTAAGATGTGATTTAAAAAAATGCTGCTTAACTTAAAACTTTATATAATTTATCCGATAAACGAATTCTGAATGGTGTTGAAAAAGTAATTTGATCTCCTTCTTTCGCGGTTTCACATGGAATCCCATTTGCGAAAAGTTCAGTGATGGTCAATTCTTCTTCTCCCGTTGTCGGTCCACAAATCAAAACCTTATCACCGATTGAAAGTCCATTTTTAGCAATTAAGAACTGGGCAATTTTTGACTTTGTGTAATAATGCTCCGCTTTTCCGATCAGTGTCTTTTTAACCACTATTTTCTTACGGATATCTTTAGTTTCCGCTTTCGCCAAAGGTTTGTGCGGTAACTCGCCTGATTTTTTATATTTCAGCGCTTCAGATTTTCCTTTTCTGAATACTTTATTACCAACCTGAACGCCCTTTCGCAATTTCACCTGCTCCTCAATGGGCAAATGAATAATGTCTAAACATTCGGTTGAACAGCAATTTTCCATGGCCGCTTTACAATCGTCACATTGAATAAAGAGCAAATGACAACCTTCATTGGCGCAATTGGTATGATTGTCACAAGGTTTCCCACACTGATGGCATTGTGAGACAATATCATCTGTAATTCGTTCACCTAACCGGTGATCAAAGACAAAGTTTTTTCCAATAAATTTACTTTCAATGTTTTCTTCTTTTACCTGACGCGCATATTCGATAATTCCACCTTCTAGTTGATAGACATTTTTAAATCCCTGATGTTTAAAATAGGCACTTGCTTTTTCACATCTGATCCCACCTGTACAATACATGAGCAGGTTTTTATCTTCTTTGAAATCCTGCAATTGCTCATTAATGATAGGCAAACTCTCTCTAAAAGTTTCTACGTCCGGCGTAATTGCACCTTCAAAATGACCGACTTCGCTTTCATAATGATTTCTAAAATCGACAACAATGGTGTTTGGATCCTCTAATAGATTATTGAATTCTTTCGCTTTAAGATGAACTCCTTTGTTGGTTACATCAAAAGTTTCATCGTTTAAACCATCGGCAACGATTTTCGGACGCACTTTAATGGTAAGTTTTAAGAAAGAATGATCATCGTGCTCTATGGCGACATTTAATCGAATTCCTTTCATGAAATCATAAACTTCCAGGGTTTCCCGGAAAGCATCCATTTGATCAGCAGGAATACTCATTTGAGCATTGATACCTTCGTGTGCCACGTAAATACGTCCCAATGCATCGAGTGCATTCCAGGCTATAAATAATTCGTCGCGAAATTTTTTGGGATCTGAGATTTTGGCGTACGCATAGAAAGACAAAGTAAGTCGTTGCTTACCAGCTTCATCAATAAGTTGAGCTCTTTCTTCTGCGCTTAAAGTATTATACAGTTGCATGCTATCAACGTTTTAAGTGAGAAAAATATTTTTGCAAAGATACCAAATTCAAATGGGATGAATTGGCAACGAGCTGAGAGAATTTCTAAAAATTCTATTTAAAATTCGTTATAGATATATTTCAAAATATTTCGATCTTCTTTAGTGAACGGAACTTTTCTTCTTCCCATGGCTAATTCAGCAACTTCGTAGGCTTTTTCCAATTTGAATTTTTCGTCGCCTTTCATTCCGCCCCAGGAGAAGTTATCAATTAAGTTTGGTGGGAATCCAGATTTGAAAATATTGGCAGCAATTCCTACCACAGTTCCGGTATTAAACTGTGTATTAATGGCAGCTTTGGAATGATCACCCATAATTAATCCCACAAATTGAAGTCCGGTATTCAAAAACTTTTTGGCTTTGTAATTCCAGAGTTTTACCTGTGCATAATTATTTTTAAGATTAGAAGAATTGGTATCAGCACCGAGATTACACCATTCGCCAATGACAGAATTCCCAACGAAACCGTCATGACCTTTATTGCTATATCCGAAAATAACGATATTATTGACTTCACCGCCTACTTTAGAATGCGGACCAACAGTAGTTGCACCATAAATTTTAGCTCCTAAATTAAATTTAGATTCTTCACAAAGTGCGATCGGACCTCGAAGATTACAACCTTCCATGACTTCGGCGTTTTTTCCGATGTAGATTTTTCCGGTTTTTGTGTTTAGCGTAGAAAATTCGATTACTGCACCTTCTTCAATAAATAAATCTTTTTCGTCGCCCAAGAATCCATTGGTTTTAGAAAGTGGCGCGGAAGTTCTGTCTTTAGTTAACAGTTCAAAATCAAAATCAATGGCTTTTTCATTAAAGGTAAACAAATCTGTAGGTTGATTAAAAAACAAAACTTCTTCTTCAATATCAGTCATTTTATTAATTTGACTGAGAGAAAAATTATCCATGTTGATTCTTACGGCCAACAATTCATCTTTGTAAACCAAAGCTTCGCCATACTGCAACTCTTTGATTTGATTTAAAAGATTCTCGCTCGGTAAAAAATTAGGAACAATAAAAAGGCTTTCTTTCAACTCAGGTTTTCTGAATTTTTCCTGCAGATAATCTTCGGTGAGAAAAGAAACTTCTGAAAAACCGAGTAATTTTTGCCATCTTTCTGAAAACGTCAAAATACCGCAACGCATTTCTGCAACGGGTCGGGTAAAAGTGAGTGGTAAGAAATCTTCCCAGAACTGGGCATCTGAAAATACGAGTTGCATAGATTATATTTGATGATTGCTAAATAATATTATAACTGTCATTACATGAAGACTTGATTTGCAACCATAAAGTCACAAAATAATGTTTCAAAACCTAAATTAAAAAGAAGTTCACAAAACGTAAAATCTAAAGATTTTCGCAGCTTCATGTTTTCTTAAAGAGGAAATCTTACAATCCCAATCAATTTAATTTTGTGACTTTGTGATTTGAAAGTTTTTAAACTTCATCGCCTGCGACATGTGTAAAACAAATTTACAATAAAAAAAGTCTCTCAAAAAAATTGAAAGACTTTAATTATCGTTAAAATTCAAAAATTACTTTGAGAATTTTTTGTACTTATTCATGAATTTATCAACTCTACCTGCAGTATCAACTAATTTCACTTTTCCGGTATAGAAAGGGTGAGAAGTTGAAGAGATTTCCATTTTGATTAATGGATAAGTTGAACCTTCATATTCAATTGTATCTTTTGTATCTGCAGTAGATTTGCAAAGAAACATCTCGTCGTTACTCATATCTTTGAAAACAACAAGTCTATAATTTTCTGGGTGGATTCCGTTTTTCATAACTTATTTTATTATTAATAATTAAAGCTTTGCTTTCGAAATAGTAATGGTATTTCTCTGCTAAATTTTAGACCGCAAAAGTACAATATTTTTTCTAATCTCCAAATACTATGACAACTAAATTTATAATTTTTCTGTTCAACATTTTTATTTAAATTTGAAACTTCTACCTATTCCCAATTAAATGAACAAATTTAAACTCATACTGGCTTTCTCATTTTGGACTCTTTTAACGGCAGTAAGCTGTAACAGAGACGACATTAATTTTGAAAGTCCTTCACAAATGCTCCGTTTTTCCGCAGACACCGTTTTTTTGGACACCGTTTACAATCAAGTACGATCCGAAACCTATGCGGTAAAACTCTACAATGACGAAGACAAAGATGTGATGATCCCAAAAATCACACTCGAAAGTGGCGCTGGTTCTCTCTATAGGATTAATGTTGACGGACAATCCGGAACTGACTTTAGCAATATTCCTTTGCGAAAAAAAGACAGTCTTTATATCTTCGTTGAAATTGCGCCGATCGCCAATGCACCGGAAGCTATTGCTGAAGACCGAATCAACATTCAGACCCCGGCAGGAAACCAAAACATCACTTTATTCTCGGTTGTACAAGATGCTGAGTTTTTTATTGAGAGTAAAACGAATCCGAATATTTTAAGTTCCAACACGACCTGGACTAACAATAAGGCGAAAATTATTTTCGGGAATCTTACTCTTGAAGAAGGTAAAACCCTCGATATTCAAGAAGGAACAAAAGTTTATTTCCATAAAAACAGTGGGATAAGAATTTCTAAAAACGCCAAACTCAACGTTAACGGTGATCTGGGAAATGAAGTTATTTTCCGTGGCGATCGAAATGATCCGCGGTACGACACGATCCCTAAAAACTGGAATGGAATTTTGATGGATACGAATTCCACTTTAAATATGAATTACGCAAAGGTTTTCGGCGGAACCCGCGGACTTGAATTAATGGGAGCAACTGCGGTCATCGAGAATTCGATTTTTCACACGCATCAGGAATTTGGAATTTTTGCTGTGAATTCAGTAGTTACGGCGAATAATCTTGTCATGAATAATTGCGGCGAGGCAAATTTTGGAATTTTTAAAGGTGGAACGTATAACATCACGCACGCTACTCTGGCGAATTACTGGGACTTAAATTCGGCACTGCCAGGTTTGGGATTGTACGCGACAAATGAATATGACAATGGAACTTCTGTCGAACAGGGTGCGTTGACTTTGAATATTAAAAATTCGATTATTTATACGTCACAAGAAAACGCGGTGGTCTTTCAGCCAACTGCCGGCCAAACATTTAATTATGTTTTCCAAAATTCATTATTAAAGTATGGCAACGGATCTAATTACGATTTAGGTTCCGGTTCTATTAAAAATGAAGATCCTAAATTCCAGAATTATTTTACGCAGAAAATGAATTTGCGATTAAAGGATGATTCTCCGGCCAAAGGAAAAGGAAGTGTGGCAGTGGCCGCAACTGTTCCTTTCGATATTGTAAAGGTTTCAAGAACAGTCAGTCCAAGCATGGGCGCTTATCAATAAAACAAACTGATTTTTCCAACTTGGAGAGATCTTTTTAATAGTACGAAATCTGCAGCCCGACTTGAACGGAAATCCTTTTTTTTTCGGGAATGGCAGAAGCAAGGCAAAAAAAAAGATTGGGAGTGGAAGGCGGAAATGTCTGCCCTAAAAACTAAAAATATATGGAGATCACCAAACTTCAGCAAGAGGTTGATGAATGGATTAAAAATGTTGGGGTTCGCTATTTTAACGAACTCACCAATATGGCGATGCTGACGGAAGAAGTAGGCGAAGTTGCGCGTATTATTGCGAGAAGATACGGGGAACAGAGCGAAAAAGAATCGGATAAAACCAAAGATTTGGGCGAAGAGTTGGCGGATGTTTTATTTGTAACTTTATGTTTGGCCAATCAAACCGGAACGAATTTGCAGGAAGCGTTTGACCGAAAAATGAAGGTGAAAACCGAGCGCGACAAAGAGCGCCATCAAAATAATAAAAAATTGAAGGGAGAATGATGGTAATCTTCACCGGGAAATTATGGAAATCGTTTAAAAAATGAAGCTGGAAAAATCAGACTTAAAAGACAATGTCACCATTGAAATAAGCGGTTCGAAAAGTATTTCGAATCGTCTTTTGATTTTGAGTCATCTTTTTGAGAATACCATTATGATCGAGAATCTCTCCAATTCTCAAGATACTCAACTTTTGCAGGAGGCACTCAGCAGCGATGCTGAAATTATTGATATTCACCATGCCGGCACCGCGATGCGTTTTCTAACGTCGTACTTTGCCTTACAGGAAGGAAGAATTACTGTATTAACAGGTTCTGAGCGCATGAAAGAAAGACCGATTGGATCACTGGTAGATGCTTTGCGACACTTAGGCGCCGACATCACTTACGTCGAAAAAGAGGGTTTTCCGCCTTTAAAAATTATCGGAAAAAGATTAGATAAAAGCTCAGTTTCTATTCCGGCAAATATTTCGAGTCAGTTTATTTCTTCTCTGCTCTTGGTTGGATCAAAACTGGAAAATGGTCTGGAGATTGATCTGGAAGGGAAAATAACGTCGCGACCGTATTTGGAAATGACTTTAAAAATCCTGCGAAGTATTGGAATTGGGACACAATGGGAAGGTCAAATCATCAAAATATTTCCAAATATTCAAAGTGAAAAGAATTCTCAGATCATCAAATGTATTACAGAAAGTGATTGGAGCTCCGCTTCTTACTACTATTCCTTAGCAGCGATTGGTCGAAAATCGATTAATTTAAAAAGCTTCCGGCCTTACTCTCTGCAGGGAGATTCTGATCTGAAAGAAATCTATTGGAATTTCTTTGGTGTAAATACGATCTCGCAAGGTTCGGAAAGTAAAATTTCGTTACTACCCGAGAGCTCTTTTATATTTCCTGAAAAAATTTACCTGAATATGAATGACTGTCCGGATATTGCACAAACCCTTTGTGTAACGGCTACAGCATTGCAGATTCCTTTTGAGATTACAGGGTTGGAAACTTTGAAAGTGAAAGAAACAGACCGCTTGGTGGCCTTAAAAAATGAACTCTTTAAAATCGGCTGTATTTCTGAAATTACCGATGATTCCATTTTTTCACTGAAATTCTTCGAACCAAATTCTCAAATTTCTATTGAGACTTATAATGATCACCGAATGGCCATGAGTTTCGCACCTTTCTGCCTGATCAAAGAATTAACGATCGAAAACAAAGATGTGGTTGAAAAATCCTATCCGCAATTCTGGGAAGACTTGGAAAAAGTTCTCGAAAAAAATTAAATATCAAAATGACTATAATTATCACCGGCACCTCGGCCGGAATTGGTTTTACTCTGGCCGAATATTTTGGAAAAAAAGGACATACCGTTTTCGGCTTAAGCAGAAAAATGGTACAATCGGATTATTTCAAAACGATTGCGACCGACATTACACACAATGCTCAAGTTCAAAGGGCAATTGCCGAAGTTTTAAAAACGGAATCGAGAATCGACGTGCTGATCAACAATGCCGGTATGGGAATGGTTGGTGCGGTTGAAGATTCTACTCAAGAGGAAATTCTAAAATTATTTAATCTGAATCTGGTAGGTTCTGTTCAAATGATGACGGCAGTTCTTCCAAAAATGCGAGAACAGAAATTTGGGAAGATCATCAATATTTCAAGCATTGGGAGTGAAATGGGACTTCCGTTTAGAGGATTTTATTCAGCATCGAAATCTGCTTTGGACAAGGTGACAGAAGCAATTCGTTATGAAGTTTCTCCCTGGAATATTGAAGTTTGTACTTTGCATCTCGGGGATATTAAAACAAATATTGCGGAGAATCGCGTTAAAACTAAAGTTTCGGAACCGTATCAAAAAACTTTTAACAAAATATATGCGATCATGAATTCTCATGTGGATGAGGGAACAGAACCAATCGAAGTTGCAGAATACATTGAGAAATTATTAAATAAAAAAACCTGGAAAGCCCATTTTTACTTCGGTAAATTCGGTCAGAAAATCGGCATTCCTTTGAAATGGATCTTGCCCCAGAATTTTTATGAAAATTTGATGCGGAAATATAACAAGATGGATTAAGTTGCTCCTCAAACTAACATTTAAATTAAAAGTTCAGCATGGTTAATTTTGATCTGCTTGCAAAGTATTACTGATGGATTGGCGAAATAAAAAGAAACCGCGATTTCTTTTTTAAAGAATAATTCCATCTTTAAAATATTCATCGCGGTAATCTACTTTGGAAAATTTACTACTACAGGTCTATTTATTTTCAGACAATCGTAAAATATCTCCGAAAACCCCTCTGGCTGCAACTTTGGCTCCTGCTCCGGCACCCCGGATCACGAGCGGATTTTCGCCATAATTTTCGGTATAAATTTTAAAAATAGAATCGGAACCTTTTAACTGTCCGATCTCAGAATTGGCAGGAACAGAAATTAACTGAACATCCAATTCGCCCTTTTCCTGTTGCAAATCGCCATGCAATTCCCCTATGAAGCGCAGAACGTGATTTTCTTTCTGGTTCTTTTTTATTTCCTCAAAATAAGAATCAAGAAGATCTAAACTATTTAGAAACTCATTTTTATTAAGCTTACCTAACTTTTCAGGAATTAAACTTTGGATATTGATATCGGTGAGTTCGTTAGTTAAATCAAGTTCTCTTGCGAGGATCAAAAGTTTCTTCGCCACATCGTTTCCCGATAAATCTTCCCGTGGATCGTGTGATGTAAAACCTTTTTCTATGGCTTCTTTTACAATGGTCGAAAACTTTTCCTCCCGAACTGAAAAATTATTGAAAATATAACTCAGCGAGCCTGAGAAGACCCCTTTAATTCTTGTAATATTCTCTCCTGAAAGATGAAGCAATTTTATTGTGTCGATCAAAGGCAATCCGGCTCCCACATTGGTTTCATAAAGGTATTTCTTATTCTTTTTTGTCAGAACATTTCTTAGATCCCGGTATTCTGAAATTGGAGCGGTATTGAAAATTTTGTTTGAAGAAACCAGATCAAATCCATTATCTGCCAACCGCGTATAATTTTTGACAAAATCTTTGCTCGTGGTATTATCGACTACGATTAGATTTTCAAGCTGATGAAGCTGAGAAAAATGAATAAGCGACTCCACACTTGACTTTTCTTCAGCAACCGAAACCTCATCGGCCCAGTTTGCATTAAATCCATCTTTATTAAAGGCAATCTTGCGGGAATTTGCCACCGCGACAATTTTTAAATCAATTTTTTTTCGGTTCCTGATATCTTCTGATTTTTGAAGAACCTGATCAATTAAGGTAGAACCTACTCTGCCATGACCGATGATTGCCAAATGAACTGTTTTCGGTTTGGAAAAAATCTCAGCCTCGATGATGTTTTTTGATTTTTCATCTTGCGAAGAAGTGACGACCAAATTAATTCTATTCTCTGCCAAAACCTGATTTAAAATTAAAGGGAAAATATTATTTCTCGCCAGTTCAGACATTATTTTATTAAAATCCGGAGCCACGAATCCTAAAACAGAAACATTATTAATGCTGAAAATCTGACTAACTTTTCCTGATTTTCTTTCATTTTCAAATTCCTCGATCAAACAGTTTACGGCTTTTTCGGAATCACTTTCGTTGACTAAAACTGAAATCCCGTTTTCTACGGCTTGCTGAGAAATAACGCCCACGCTGATTCTGGCGTAAGTCAGTGCTTTGAAGATTCTGCCATCTATTCCGACTTCTCCTAAGAAATCTTTTCCTTCGAATTTGATGATTGATCTGTTTTTTAAAATCTTTATTTCGTTCTTATTTTTCATAAATGCTGGTATTTAAAGTTGATGAAGTTGGCGGTATTCCATTAAAAAAATCTTACAACGTCGAATGAATATCCAACAAAGGATGTTGTACCAAAATGTTTGGAACAGAATATAAATGCCGACTGAATGGGATATGACAAATGAATATCTGGAATTTCTCCTGATATTAAATATTGAATATTGAGTTTGATATGTTGTAGCGAAGTTTTCAATTTTTCTTAAAATTAAAATTGAAAATGCTACCTGAGAAAGGTAAAATAGTTTCTGTTATCTCTTCCCAAATAGGGATAGAATGTAGCACCTTCTCCGTTTCCGAAGGGTTGCTAAGGTTTCATTGAGTCTAATCTCTCCACCTTTCTTAATAACATTTTCAAATATGTAAATGAACTTATTTCGATGCAAAGAAAAGCATTAAATTCAAATATTACAAATTTCCCGAATTTTATTTATTCCTTAGTTTTGCACCAGAAATTATTTATAATGACGACGGAGAAAGAGAGAATGCTCGATAAGAATTGGAAAACCTGGGGACCTTATCTCAGCAACAGACAGTGGGGAACGGTGCGTGAGGATTATAGCCATAATGGAAACGCCTGGGGTTACACGACTTACAGCGACGCTATTGGCCGAACTTACCGATGGAGCGAAGATGGAATTGCCGGGATTTGTGATAACAAACAAAAGATTTGTTTTGCCTTTTCTTTTTGGAACCGCAAAGATAAAATGATTAAGGAACGGTTTTTCGGCTTGAGCAATCACGAAGGTAATCATGGGGAAGACATTAAGGAAATTTTCTATTATTTAGACAATACGCCTACGCATTCCTACATGAAAATGGTGTATAAATATCCGATCAATGAATTTCCTTACGACGATTTAATTGCGGAAAATGGCCGACGATCTAAACATGAGTCAGAATATGAATTGGTAGATACCGGGATTTTTAATGATGATCGTTATTTTGATATTTTCATTGAATATGCTAAAATAAATCATGATGATTATTTAATTCGTGTCACTGTAAAAAACAGAAGCGGACAAAAAGCACCCTTGGTTATTCTTCCAACGATTTGGTTTAGAAACAACTGGAGTTGGGGTCACGGAGAATATGAACCTCAACTAAAATCTTCGGCGAGTGGCGACATTGAAATTCATCATGAATCTTTGCCGGTTATAAAACTGTATTCAAGAGATCAAAATACAGAAGCACTTTTTTGTAATAATGAAAGTAATCCCGCAATCATTTCCGGTGCAAGCAGCGAACCAAGATACTATAAAGACGGTATAAATAATTTCTTAGTTCATAACGACAAAGATGCAATGAACCCTGACAAAACGGGAACGAAAGCCTGTTTCGTAATCAATACAGAAATCGACGCTGGCGGAAGTCAATCTTTCGATTTCCGATTGAGTCCACATGATATGGAAAATGCCTTCTTTGACTTCGACGATGTTTTTAGTTTAAGACAAAAAGAAGCCGATGAATTTTACGGTGAAATCCAAAAAGAGATTACGGATGAAGAAGAAAAAATGATTCAAAGACAGGCATTTGCAGGTTTACTTTGGAACAAACAATTCTATCATTATAATGTTTCTAAGTGGTTGAAAGGAGATCCTAAATTTGATGCACCGAGAAACCTGGACCATCACGTGCGAAATTTGGAATGGGAACATATGCAGAATAAGGATATTATTTCGATGCCTGATAAGTGGGAATATCCTTGGTTTGCGACTTGGGATCTGGCTTTTCACTGTGTACCTTATGCTATTTTAGATTCCGGTTTTGCAAAACATCAATTAAAATTGTTGACGAAAGAATGGTATATTCATCCGAATGGGCAGTTGCCGGCGTACGAGTGGGATTTCAGTGATGTAAATCCTCCTGTTCATGCTTGGTCTACTTTCCGGGTTTTTAAAATTGATCAAATGATTAATGGGAAACCTGATGTTCCTTTTTTGGAAAGTGTTTTTCAAAAATTACTATTGAATTTCACCTGGTGGGTTAACCGAAAAGATAAAAACGGAAATAATGTTTTTGGTGGCGGATTTTTAGGGTTGGATAATATTGGGGCCTTTGACCGAAATATGGAATTCAAAAACGGAGACCATTTAGAGCAAGCCGACGGGACAAGTTGGATGGCGATGTACGCTTTGAATATGATGCGGATTTCAATGGAACTGTCTCTTTATAATCCGATTTATGAAGATATGGCGATTAAGTTTTTCGAACATTACTTATATATTGCCGAAGCCATGGATAATCTGGGGGAAACTAAAAATGGTCTGTGGAACGAAGAAGATGGCTTTTTCTACGACCTTCTGCAATTGAATAACGGTGATTCTGTTTCTCTAAAACTGCGAAGCATTGTGGGCCTTATACCAATGTTTGCGGTGGAAGTTGTAGAACATACTTTACTTGAAAAACTCCCTAATTTCCGCAAGAGAATGGATTGGATTCTGAAGAACAAGCCGGAACTCGCTAATTTAGTTTCCCACTGGGAAGTGGAGGGTAAAGGTGGAAAACACTTAATGAGCGTATTAAGGAAAACCAGGTTGACCCGAATTCTGCAGCGAATGGCTGACGAAAAGGAATTTCTCTCTCCCTACGGCATTAGATCGATGTCCAAAGTTTATGAAGATAATCCTTACACCTTTTCAGTCGATGGAAAAGATTTCAAAGTGAAATATACTCCCGCTGAAAGTGACAGCAGCATGTTCGGCGGAAACAGCAACTGGCGCGGTCCGATTTGGTTCCCAATTAACTTCCTGATTGTAGAAAGTTTACAGCGTTTCCATTATTATTATGGCGACAGTTTGCAAATCGAATATCCGACCAACAGCGGTGAAAGTCGCAATCTTGATTTTGTGGCGACCGATTTAAGCAAACGACTCTACTCTATTTTCAGTAAAGATGAACATGGAAACCGACCTTTCAATGGTGGAAATGATTTATTAAATCACAATGAATTCTTTAAAAATTACATGATGTTTCACGAATATTTCAATGGCGATACCGGCGAAGGAATTGGTGCCTCTCACCAAACCGGCTGGACGGCGACGATTGCGAAATTGATTCAACCGAGAATGGGCTCGAGGTCGAGATAAGAAGGCAAAATAAAAAATAAAAAATCTAAAAATTTAGATATCCGAAATATTCATTTGGCGGAGTAAGCAAATCAATAAAATTAAAATTTAAAACTTTACCTTCATCTTTTAATAAATCATATATTTTAAGACTTTCACTGTCAGAAGATAAATAATATTCTATTGTCATCTCTACATCTGCTTGGGAAAATAATTTGGAATCATTAGGGATAATATTTCTTTCGGTAAGTTTTAACTTTCCCTTTTTAGTGAATACTATTCTCGCAATCTCTCCGGTTTTGGTCGCATGATTTAGATTGAAGGGTAAAATTGCTAAGTTTCTTAATGGCAGTTCTGTTATCGACCCTCCCACACAGTATTCTGCAATAGAGATCGTTGAGATATACATTTTGATTTCTTTATTCAAAAAATATCTATAATAATCCATAGCATTTTTAAATAATGGATCTTCATCATTTAAAAATCTTATAAAAAAACTTGTATCTAATAAAACTCCATTAACTTTCATAACTTCCTCGTATTTGCTTTAACCATTCATCAGCATTAATATCCGAAAGCCACGATTGCTTTGCTTTATCTCTTAATTTTTTTAGATAATTTTCATCAAACAATGGATGATAGTCAATTAATTCAATAAATTCTAAATTTGTAAAATCAATTTCGCCATTCTCTGTATGTTGCTTACCTTTGGCTCTTAAACCCAAATGTTTATATAAAATATTTTCTTCTTGATTCTCTAAAAACGAGATTGGAGTCTGCACTCTTACAGTCCCATACTCATCAGTCAATAGATGAATATTTGCTTTATCTTTTCCTCCTGCATTTGTTATTTTTCCATAAAAATAGAATTCAGCTTCAGCCCAAATAGCTTCTGATCTTTTGAAATCTGTGAATTTATCGATACGAATATTATTTGATTCTTTGACTGAAGTAGTAATATCAAAAGCTAAATCTTTTTTCTTTGCCAAATCTTGCAGATTTTCGATTGCTTTCGCAGTACCTAAATCTAAATAGTCAATTGAATATGTTTGCGAAATTAAACCTAAAACCGCATTAAAACTAACTATATATTGAATTCCTGTTTTAAAAATATTTCTAACGGATCCTTCTTTAATTTCATATGATATTAAAGGTCTATTTTTTTTTTCTCCTGAATATAACAGATTATCGACGTTTTCTAAAACAGAAATAATCTCCCTGATATCAAAGTTGTCAGGAGTAATATCGGCGTTTCCAATTTTTCCAGAAACTTTTATTTCTATTTGACCAATTTTTTCCACAATTCAAAATTAGACAATTTTTTCATTTACATTGCATTCTATTTTATTTTTAAATTTTTCTTACACTTGTCCCACTTTCTCACCATTCACAAAAACCTCATAATTCACCGTTACATTCGGCTCCATGGTTTTTGAAACAGAACAGTATTTTTCAAATGAAAGTGCAGCGGCACGTTCTGCTTTTTTGGGATCGATATTTCCTTCAAGATGAAAAGAAACCGTAATTGTTTTGAATGGTTTTGCTTCGTCAATCTCAATTCTTTCACCCACAACTTCTGCGGAAAACTTCGTGATTTCCTGTCTTTGCTTTTTTAAGATTGAAACCATATCGATTCCGCTACAACCTGCCACGGCCATCAGAATAGTTTCCATCGGAGAAACCCCTTTTGTTCCTTCTGATTGTGAGGTATTGTCTAAAAGGATTTTGTTGCCCAACGAATTGGTGCATTCAAATAAATAATCCTCGTTGATTCTATTTAGGGTAATTTTCATAAAATTGATTGTTAAAATTGGATAAGTAAAAATAGGGATTTTAATTAAAGAATTCCTCTCGCTTTAATTTCCAAATATTTATTAATGACTTCAATATTCAAATTTTCGGGTAAAGTATAAACCGTGTAAATTCCATATTTCCGAAGTTCCTGAATAATTAATTTCTTTTCATACTCAAATTTCTCCGCAATAATCTCATCGTACACTTCCTGAATGTTCTCCGGATTGGTATTAATTAAACTTTGAAGTTCAGAGTTTTTAAAGAAAATAATTACCAACAAATGGTTTTTTGCAATTCCACGCAGATACTTCATTTGTCGGTTTACAGCATCCAAAGTTTCAAAATTGGTGAAAAGCAAAATCAAACTTCTTTGTCCGATCGTGTATTTTACATCTTGATATAAACGGCTAAAATCACTTTCGTACGAATTGGTTTGAATATTATAAAGTGCTTCAGAAATCTTTCTCAACTGGCCCGATTTATTATCTGCCGCAACTTTATGTTCTGTTTTTTTGGAGAAGGTCATCATTCCGGCGCGGTCATTTTTTTTAAGAATAATGTGACTTAAAGCCATGGTTGCATTAATCGAATAATCGAGTAAACTCAAACCATTAAAAGGCATTTGCATCGTTCTTCCATTATCAATCAGCATAAAAATCCGTTGTGATTTCTCATCCTGAAACTGATTCACCATCAACTGATTTCGTTTCGAAGTCGCTTTCCAGTTAATCGTTCGCACATCATCGCCGGGAACATATTCTTTGATTTGTTCGAACTCCATGGTGTGACCGAGTTTCCGGATCTTTTTAATTCCACCCAATAGAAACTCGTTTTGAAGCGCCATCAATTCATATTTTCTTAAATGAATAAACGACGGATAACTCGGCAGCATCGCTTCTTTTTGAAAAGTAAATCTCTTAGAAACCAATCCTAAAGGCGATTCCGCAAAAACATTGAGGTTTCCAAAACTATATTCACCGCGTTCTTTCGGTTCCAGAATATATTCAAAAAGGATGTTTTTATTTTTCTCAATAGTTCTTTCAATATTAAAATCACGCTTCTGAAATTGAAACGGAATTTCATCAATCACTTTGGTTTTAATGGTAAATGGATAATTATTTTTAATATCTATTTTTATTGAGTTCTGATCGCCGTTTGATAACTTCTCCGGTAAAATCCTCTGTGCCTGAACTGCATTTTTTTGATTAAAAAGAAGCATGTAATCCACAATGAAAGCGATCACCACCAAAGTCAATAAACCATGCGCAACCAACATCAACACCGGAAAGAAAAAAGCCAGAATATAAGTAAATCCCACGCCAAAAAGCGTGAAGAAAAAACGGTTATTGATGTACAAATTCCTCATTTTAAAAGTTAACCTTTTTCAAATTACTCATTACCAATTACTTATTGCTCATTAAAACCTATCTCGGAATTTCAATCGCCTCCAAAATCTGGCGAATAATTTCATCCGCAGTTAATCCTTCCATTTCGCGTTCTGGGGAAACCATGACTCGGTGGCGAAGAACGGCGTAACTTGCTTCTTTGATATCTTCCGGCGTTACGAAATCTCGTCCACGAACTGCAGCAAATGATTTAGAAGCCGTCAATAAAGCCAAACTCGCTCTCGGAGACGCACCCAAATAAAGGAATTGATTTTCTCTCGTGTTCACAATAATTTTCGCAATATATTCTAACAACTGAGTTTCTACAACAACGTCTTTTACCAAATTCTGATACGTTTTCAACTGTGCTCCGGAAATCACTCTCTGCACGGCATCTGATTTATCTTCTAATCGGTTTTCGTGTTGGTTTTTAATGATCTGTACTTCTTGCGTAAGATTCGGATATCCGACATTTATTTTAAAAAGAAAACGGTCGAGTTGCGCTTCTGGTAAACGATACGTTCCTTCGTGTTCGATTGGATTTTGAGTTGCCACAACAAGGAAAGGTTCCTGCATTTCGTATTGCTTTCCGTCCATTGTGATTTGACGTTCTTCCATCACCTCAAATAAAGCGGCTTGCGTTTTCGCGGGCGAACGGTTGATTTCGTCAATCAAAATAAAACTGGAAAATATAGGTCCTTTTTTAAATTCGAACTCAGAATTTTTAACATTGAAAATAGAAGTTCCCAAAATATCAGACGGCATTAAATCTGGTGTAAACTGAATTCTACTGAAACCAACATCGATCGTTTTTGCCAACAATTTTGCCGTAATCGTTTTCGCCACGCCCGGAACACCTTCAATCAAAACATGACCATTCGATAAAAGTGCGACCAATAAATGTTCAATCATCGATTCTTGACCGATAATCACTTTGCCGATTTCCGCTTTTACCTGTTCCAAACTTTGCTGAAGTTCGGTCATATCCAATCGGGAATGAAACTCTGTATTTATATTTTCTTGATTTTGATTTTCAAAATTTTCCATAATTATATTGGGTTCAATGGTATTCTATTTTAATTCAATTGTTGAAGTTTTACAGTAAAATCTCGTCTAACAATTTATTCATTTTTATTAAATCTGACTGCATCACGCTTGCATAAGGATCTTGACCTTTCTTAATTAATTCGGTCGCTTCCTTAATTTTTTCTACACTTTTACCAGTTTTCAAATGAAGAAGATGAATGAACTTTTCATCTAAATCTTTGGTGTCAATCAACAAATCCATTCGGACGCGATTGAGGAAATATTGTGCTTTCTTCGCCATCATATCGTGGAAATCACCTTCCTGTAAATATAGATTCCCGATGCTTTTTACAAACTCAACGGATTTATTTTTCTTCGGTTCGATGATCGGAACAATTCTCTGTTTGCGTTTTGCATTAAAAATGATGAACAGTAAAAGTCCGGCTAATAATAACCACCAAGCATAACGCAAACCAGGATTTGCCAAAATAAATCGCAAGGGTGAACGGGATTCGGCTACATTTTTATTATCACCTGAAAACCAAACAGTTTCACGATCAGGAAGATAAGAAAATACATCCTGAACATATTTTTCATTGCCGGGCTTTAGCAAATAATAGTTGGTTAAAATCAACGGTTCTGAATGCAAATAAAGATGACCTTTTCCATGATTGACTTTAATGAAATTAGCCATTTTGCTATCACTTTCTTCCTTTCCTAAAATTTCGTGATCTTTTGAAATCAATTCAAATCCTTTTCCGGAGGGCAATTTATCTAACTTTAAAGAATCAGCCGCAAATTTATTATCGGTCAGTAATAACAAATTAAAATCTTCATAACTGATCGTCGACAACGAGAAACCTAAAGAATCAGAAATACTCTGATGAAAGAAATCCGAAATCACCATCACATCCGACCCTTTTTCTACGTTCTCAAAAATTTTATTCCAGGATTCCGAATCCAGTTTAGATTCGATAATTAAAATATTATGAGGTTTTAATTTTTGAGTTTTATAGAAATCATAAGGCGAAAGATCGGTTCGCTTTACCTTATCATTCAAAAGATGATTCGCTTCTTTGCTAAAGATATACAATCCAAAAGGCGATTTTTCATTCACATCAAAATTCTTACGCCAATCGGTCACATCGGATTTACTGAGTTCCAGCAACGCCAAAACTGCCATCACGATGATGAAAATTAAACCATATAATTTGAACGTTTTATTCATATTTAACTAAAACCCAAAAGGCTTTTCTATATCTTAAAATTTAAAAACTTCTCTTTGAATTGAGCGTAACTCTCTTCGTTAACTTCAAATTCGCCATACCAAACGTAATCGAAAATATAAGCCAAATCTTTGAACGTCGTTTTTAAATCATTGGATTTTAACTCTGATAAATAATCTTTATTTGTTTTCTCGGGATTCCAATTGATGAGTTTTTTATCTGCCAGTTTCTTTAAAACCAATAAAAACTGATAACGAACGGCAGAACGGTAATCTTTCTGTCTTTCAAATTTCTCGATGCTTTCACTGAAATTAATTTCATGAATATTTTCCTGAAGATCCTGATTCTCGATATTGATTTTCTTATTCTTTTTACTGAAAAAGAAATTTCCGTCTTTGCCCAGTAAAAATTTAATTAAAAAATAAAGGACAAAAGCGATAATGATGACCGCGAAAATCCGCATAATATTCTCAGCGTACTTTCCGGTTTTGCTGGGATCAACTTTACCAAAGATTGCTTCCAGAATTTTCTTTATTCTTTTCTGAATCTTTTGCCAAAGCGATTCTCTGGGTTTTATGGTGGTGTAATCGTAATCTGAACCTTTGTATTTGGATTGAAATTTATCCTCAAAACTTTTAGGGAAAACAATATTATCAGTTGTAGGTTTTTTGAGTAAAATAGAATCGCTGTAAAATTGCTCGTTATAGGGAACTTCAGCAGAATCTTTAATATGGGAAATTGGCGGTGGCGGAAGTTCCTGAGAATTTCCGGATATAAATTGCAAGATAAAAAAGAAGAGGAATATCCTAAATTTCATGGGTGCCAATCGTGTCGATTTCTGATAAGTCCACTTTGCGGTGAAGGTCTGTTCGGCTGTCATAATACTGCAATCCGGAGTTTACAAAAATCACGTTAATCATTAAAAATGAAAATAAAAGCGACACGCCATACAATATGAAAATGAAAATTCCCATCGGACCTTCAAAGGGATTTTGCTGCAATTCTCCAGTTTGAGGAATAGTCATCATTCCACCAAATATAAACATCATCGGAATCATGGTGAAAATCGAAGCAACTACTTGAATAATAAAATACATCACGATCGTTGAACCCCAATATTTCCAAAAAGGAGATTTCTCTCTTCCGTTTTTATAGGAAAATTGCGCTCTAACCGCATAACTCAAAGATTCAAAAAAACCTTTCTTCGTATTGAAATAATCAAACATTAAAAAATTTACGACATTCATTAAAGCAGGTCCTAATAATATCAGTAAAAAGAATCCGATAAGGATAAACATTAAAACCACCGTTAAGCCGAAAACGATCATTGCTAAAGGAGTTACGATGAAAAATAATCCCAGAAACAGAATTAGAAACCGTCCGATATTATTTTTTAAATCACTTAAAATATCGTCGGCTTTAATATTCTTATTTCCCGTTTCTGTCAATCTTTTCAGATACAGAATCGGATAAGAATAGGAAACCATCGTCACCGCCAGAAACAGAACAAACACGATTGTAGAAACTAAAATCAGCATTGCTGAATTTTCTTGAAAGTAGGCTTCAAAATAATAGTTTTGCCCGCTGGTATTGGAACCCATCATTTGCGAGAACAATTCCCGATATCCAAAAACGAAAATAATAACCATCAGAATTAATAAAATCCCATTGATCAAAAGATAATTTTTGAAATAGTTTTTTCCGTGCTCTTTAAAAAAAGCAAACGTATCGCTAATGAATTGGCCGAAGTCCCGTTTCTGATAAAATTGCATCATGTATTTTTGATTTTTTTGCTACTAAATAAGGATAGATAAAATAATAATAACCGATTAAAGAAAGGGTTCCAAAAATGAGAATTCCATTAATTATGCCAGGCATTACCAACGCATATCTGGTGACATAACCCTCAATAATTCCCGCGACAATCGTAAATGGAACAGTACTTAAAAATATTTTAAAGGCATCTTTAAAACCTAATTTAAAGGAATTAAATCGCGAATAAGTTTTTGGAAATAAAATCGAAGCGCCTAAAATTAAACCTGCCATCGCTTCCACAACCATGCTGAAAATTTCGAAAACACCGTGAAGCCAAATTCCGCTCGCACTTTCTTTCAACGCTCCATGTTCATGAAAAAAATATTGAAACGCTCCGAGCATAATACTGTTTTGCAACAACGCATACAACGTTCCTACGCCACCGAAAACGCCGTAGATAAAAAGAACAGCTCCGACTTTTAGATTATTAAAAATAATAGCAATGGCACTTCCCCAATTGGAACCTTGCTGATAAACGCCGACTGCATTTCCTTTTTCAATGTTCTCAATCGTTTTGTTGACGTACTCATCACCCAAAATAATTCTTACAAATTCTTTATCGTAATACGCTGAAATAAAACCAATTAAAGCAAATAAAATAAAGAATCCAAAGGCATAAAATAAATACCTTCGATAGTGATGAACCAAAAGCGGAACCTCAGTTTTAAAGAACTCAAACAAACGGTTTTGTTCTGTTCTTTTGGTTTTATAAATTCTTTGGAAAATAAGTGAAGAAAGATTGTTTAGGTAAACCGTCGTTTTACTTTTCGGGTAATAAGTTTGCGCAAACGACAAGTCATTCACCAAATTAATGTACAGCGAAGAAAGATCATCGGGATTTTTTTTGACTTTTCCTGCGATAACCTGCTCGATTCCCAACCATTTTTCTTTATTTTGTTTGATAAACGCAACCTCTCTCATCTGATGCTAAAATAATAAAAATATGTCGCTGATCGCTATAAATACTTCACAAAATGTAAATATTAATTTCAGTACCGCAAGTATTGGCGAGCGAATTTTGGCTTTTGTCATTGATCTCCTTATCAAAGGGGCGTACGTATTTACGCTTTTTTGGTTCCTGTTCCGTGTATTTAATTTCGGTTCCTATATGGACGGGCTCGATAATTGGTCGCAAATGTCTGTGTACATTATCCTTACAATCCCAATCCACATTTACACCTTAGTCAGCGAAAGTTTGATGGAAGGTCAAACTTTTGGAAAGAAACTGGTGAAAATAAAAGTGGTGAAAATCGATGGATTCCAGGCAAGTTTTGGGGACTATCTGATGCGGTGGTTTTTCCGGTTGATCGATGTTTATTCCAACTCCGGCGTGGTCGGATTAATCAGTATGATCGTTTCAAAAAACAATCAAAGGTTGGGCGATATGGCTTCCGGGACGGCCGTTATTTCCTTAAAAAATCGCGTCAATATTTCGCATACCATTTTAGAAAACCTGAAAGAAGATTACGTTCCACTTTTCCCGCAAGTGATAGCATTGACCGATAACGACGTGAGAATCATCAAGGAAAATTATCAAAAAGCCCTGAAAATTGATGACCGACAAGTGGTTTCAAAACTCTCCACAAAAATCAAAGAAATCCTGAAATTAGAAATCGATCCCACCAAAATGACAGAACGGCAATTCATCAGCGTCGTCATCAAAGACTACAATTTCTACACGGGAAAAGATTTGTAAATTATTATTTGGGCAGACATTTGGCAAAGCCGAATCTTTTATAATTTTTTATTGTTCTTTATGGCAGCGATTTCCGCCTTCCGTTCCCAATCTTTTTTTGCAATTTCTAAAGTCCTCTGCAAAAAAAAAGGATTTCCACTCAAGTCGGGCTGCAGCGTTTACATCCTAACAAAATCAGTTAACAGTAGAAAAATCTCGTTTCCATTTATTTTCCTTAATTTTAAGGAACTAAATCGATTATCATGAAATACGAAAATAACAGATCAGGAAATGGAGGCGTTTTAACTTTGAATAAAGAAGACGAAGAAGTGGGCAGATTAACCTACACCATTTTCCCCGACGAAAATAAATTAGTAATCTCTTACGTTTTGGTTCATTCAAAATTTGAAGGAAAAGGAATGGGAAAATATTTGGTCGAAGAAGGCATCAAATTCGCCCGGGAAAACAACTGGAAAGTTTATCCACATTGTTCTTATGCGCGTTCCGTTATGCACAGAATGAAAGATGCTGATGATATTTTATTAGAACATTAAAACACAAAACCCATAGAAATTCTATGGGTTTTGATTTTTTGAGGTATCGTTTCTTAATTCTTATTGATGTGATAATACGCCAACATTTTATAATACAATTTCGCTGCTAAGAAAGCAGTAGGTTTCGGCATCGGAGAATCCATCAATTCTACAATGTCAAAAGCCACCACATTGCATTTTTCAAATACTTTTCTCAACAACTCCAAAGTTGGATACCATTGCAAACCGCCCGGTTCCGGAGTTCCTGTTGACGGAGCAATTGAAGGATCAAATGCATCTAAATCAATCGTAATATAAACGTTTCCGGAAACTTTTTCCAAAACGTCATTGATCCAGTTTTCGTTGTTTGCAATTTGGTGCGCCCAGAAACACTGTTCTTTGTTCACATACTGCATTTCCTCGATGTCGCAAGAACGAATTCCGACCTGAACCAAATTATGTTTTTGGCTCGCTTCATACACTGCACAAGCATGATTAGAAGTTGAACCATGAAAATCCGGACGTAAATCGGTGTGCGCATCCAATTGCAAAACCGTTAAGTTTTCATATTTCTCACCAACCGCGCGAATCGATCCAATTGACACCGAATGTTCACCCCCAAAAAGAGTAAATAATTTTCCGTCGTTTGCAAGGAGTTCTTTCGTTTTTTGATAAACCGCTTCGGTCATCGCTTCAGGAGAAGATTTCTCGGAGATTTCACCAGCCAGATAAACACCTTCTAAATAAGGCTCGGTTCCGGTTTCAATATCGTACAATTCCATGTTTTCGGAAGCGTCTAAAAAAAGTTCCGGTCCTTTATCAGCACCTTTTCCCCAAGTGGAAGTTCCATCATAAGGAACGGTTACCAGCATTACTTTTGAGGTTTCCAGTTGAGCATTTTCTTCCGGAATATCTGCGTATGTTTTCATATTGTCTTTGATTTTAGTTTTATAATAATTGAAGTTCAAAGATAAATATTTCATATCGAATTATAGATTTTGAACAATTCAATTTTTTTCCAAACAATTTAATTACAATTTAAAGAAAGAAAACTTTAAAATATCAAAATATTTTTTAACTTTGTTAAATTAATTTTTAATATTATTAAAATAAACATTCAGAAAACTAATGAAACTCCCTATATTTTGTCCAAGTTGTGAAAGTTCACTCAATGTAAGTCAGATGAAATGTAATCATTGTGACACAACGGTGAACGGAAATTATGATTTACCGCTTTACTTAAAGTTAGGTCGAGATGAGCAGGATTTTATTCTTGCATTTTTCCTGTCCAGCGGCAGTATTAAAGAAATGGCCAAGCAGGCCGAACTTTCTTACCCAACGATGCGAAATAAAATGGATGATCTCATCGAAAAAATCAAACAATTAAAAACTCTTTAAAATGAACTGGAAATATATTTTCAACCCGTTTTTAAAATTCTCCGAAAGAAATTTACTGATTATCGGAGTTCTGTCTGTAATCGCTGGAAGTCTTATTGGGAAATACTTTTCGGCAACTTATGATGGTATTTTTGATGCACATTCTTCGCCGAATACTTTTATAAATTCATTAAAAGAAAACGCCATAAATATTTTGACGATTTTCGTTCTGTTGGTTATTTTAGGAAAAGTGATTTATCCAAAAACTCGATTCATCGATATAATTAATATTTCGCTGATTTACAGAATTCCGATTTACATTTCAAGTACTTTAATCAGTCTTCCTCTTTTCGATAAGATATCGGAACAAGTTTTAAATAATAAAGATCATTTAGAAAATTTAAAATTTGACACCATGGAACTTATTTCCATTATGGCAGTTTCTTCAATTTTAATGATCTTTTTGATTTATGCCATCGTACTTTTGGTTAATGGATTCAGAACGGCAACAAATCTGAAAAAATGGCAATACTATATTTATTTCGCAATCGCCTTGATTATTGCCGAAGTACTTTCTAAAGTCCTTATTAATAACCTTTAATAAAATCGTCATGAAAACAAAATTCGTCTTCATTGCATTATTACTAATGTTCCAAAATCTTTTCTCCCAAAATATTACGGGGTCTTGGTACGGAACCCTAGATGTTCAGGGACAAAAACTGCCTTTGGTATTTCATATCGAAAAAGAAGGAAATGATTTAAAATCAACCTTTGACAGTCCAACACAGGGAGCAAAAGGAATTCCGATTCAGAAAACTTTATTTGAAAATAACGAATTGACGTTTAATGCTTCTAACTTAGGAATTACTTTTAGTGGTAAATTAAACACTCAAAAAATTTACGGAATTTTTTCCCAAAGCGGAATGAACTTTCCTTTGATTCTTACAAGAAACGCAGAAACAACAACTGTCAGCCGGCCGCAGACTCCCAAACCACCTTTTAGTTACAACAGCGATGACGTCACTCTTAAAAATGAAACGGAGGGAAATCTACTTGCGGGAACACTGGCTACTCCTAAAAACTTCAATAAAAACCAACCGATTTTAGTAATGATTACCGGAAGTGGTGCACAGGATCGAAATGAAGAAATGTTCGAGCATAAACCATTTTTAGTCATTGCAGATGATTTGGCTAAAAAAGGAATTGCCACTTTACGTTTGGACGACCGCGGAATTGGCGGATCAGAAAAAGGAAAAGAAGGTGCCACCTCAGAAGATTTTGCGACAGATATAAATTCAGCCGTGAACTATCTCGTAAAAAACGGTTACAAAAACATTGGATTAATCGGTCATTCGGAAGGTGGAATGATTGCGCCGATGGTTGCAGATCTGAATAAAAATGTAAAATTTTTAGTTCTTCTTGCCGCCCCCGGAATTCCAATTCTGGACCTGGTTTTGGATCAAAATAAAAAACTGGCAGAAATTACAAATTTACCACAAGCCGCGATTGATGACGTATTGGCGATAAAATCGAAAACATTTTCGTACGCAAAAAACTATAAAGGAAAAGATTTCAAAACAGACTTTACTAAATATCTGGAAGAACATTTCCCTAAAATGACAGCGCAGGAAAGAGAACCTTACATCGCTCAAATGTCGTCGGAGTGGTTTCTGTATTTCATCAAGTTTAATCCGGATGATTATTTATCCAAAGTTAAAATCCCAGTTTTGGCAGTAGACGGAAGTTTGGATATGCAGGTTTCGGCAAAAGAAAATTTAGCAGGAATTAAAAAATCTTTAATAAAAGCAGGAAATAAAAAGTTTGAAGTCCTGGAATTTGAAGGTCTAAATCATCTTTTCCAAACGGCTACAACAGGCAATCCATCTGAATACGGACAAATCGAGGAAACCTTTTCACCTAAAGTTTTGGACAAAATCAGTTCGTGGATTTTAGCATTAAAATGATTCTAAAAGATTTCTTTAATAAAAACCAGTTCAACATTTATGAAAACTAACAGCAATATAGGAGACGTTAACAATCCAGATCATTGGATTTTAGGGCTTTTCTACTTCAACAAAAATGATCAGCGATCATTTCCACCTAAAAGATTTAAATACTTAGGCTGGACGATCAATTTTGCAAATCCTTATTCTATTTTTGCATATTTAATTTTAATCGGTGCTATGCTAGCAATTTTTTATGTACTCCGAAACTAATCCACCTTTAACTAAATATTTATGCCATTAAAAGCAGTGCTATTCGATATGGACGGTGTCATCGTTGACACCGAGCCACTCCATCGCAAAGCCTATTTCAGCACGTTCGATGATTTGGAAATTGAAGTTTCCGAAGAATTGTATACTTCGTTTACCGGAGCATCGACTAAGAAAGTTTGCACTACTTTAATCGAAAAATTTCAGTTAAGGCAATCGCATGAAGAGTTGGCGCTAATTAAGAGAAAGTATTTCAGACACTTTTTTTATAATGACGAAGATTTTAATTTACTTCCGGGAGTTAAAAGTTTGATTGAAAATTATTTTGATAATAACATTAAACTCGTTTTGGCTTCTTCTGCAAGCATGGTTACGATTGATATGGTTTTTGAGAAATTTGATCTGGAAAAATATTTCATTGGGAAAATTAGTGGCGCAGATTTAAAAGAATCTAAACCTCATCCGGAAATTTTTCTTTTAGCGTCTGAAATTGCTGATGAATCAAAGGAAAACTGTATGGTTATCGAAGATTCTACAAACGGAATTATCGCCGCTCATTCTGCGGCGATTTTCTGTACAGCTTATAAAAGTGAACATTCTGTTGGCCAGAATTATGAGAAAGCGAATCTGGTCATTTCAGACTTTTCGGAGATTGAGTTTCAGAAAGTAGAAAAATATTTTTGAGGGGCGCGAGCGAAGCGAGCGTCGAAAAGTATTTTGTAGAAGTATCATTTGAAAAGAATCCTAAACGTTATTCTAGCCCCGATGGGAACGGCATCCCCGCCTTGGCGGGATATAGTGGACAGCGGGACCGCAAATAAAAAAGGAGCAACGTTTTTGTTGCTCCTTATTCAGTTTAATATCCTAGTAATTTTAAGACATCTTCCGGTTTTTGTTCTTCCCGGAAAACGGTATATGTAAAGTTTCCTTCTTCGTCTTTATCGATCAAAATATGTTTCGGCTGCGGCATCAAACAGTGGTGAACTCCGCCGTAACCACCAATGGTTTCCTGGTAAGCGCCCGTATTGAAAAAGCCAATATAGAGCGGCTTTGTATCGCTGAAAACCGGTAAATAAATCGCGTTGGTATGCTGCTCAGAATTGTAATAGTCATCGGAATCACAAGTCAAACCACCTAAGAAAACGCGTTCATATGTATCTTCCCAACGGTTAAGCGGAAGCATGATGAACTTGCGTGAAATCGCCCAGGTGTCTGGTAAAGTGGTCATGAAAGAAGAATCGATCATGTTCCATTTTTCACGGTCATTCTGACGTTTCTGAGAGATAATTTTATAAAGGTGACCGCCACTTTCACCAACCGTAAAACTACCGAATTCGGTGTAAATGTTTGGTTCTTCCACGCCTTCTTCTTCACAGAATTTTTTGATTTGAGACACGATTTCGTTGACCATATATTGGTAATCGTAATCGAAATTCAAAGAAGTTTTAATAGGGAAACCACCACCAATATTGAGGGAATCAACTTCCGGAGCGATTTTTTTCAAACGGGCGTAAACGCGTAAACATTTATATAATTCATTCCAGTAATAAGCGGTATCTTTAATTCCGGTATTAATGAAAAAGTGCAGCATTTTCAATCGCGCATTCGGATGATCTGCAATTTTCTGGCTGTAATATGGAATAATATCTTTGTACCCAATCCCTAATCGAGATGTATAAAATTCAAATTTAGGTTCCTCTTCGGAAGCGATTCTAATTCCAATATTAAAATTGGTATCAATACTTTCCGTGAGTTTATCAAGTTCTCTATAGTTATCCAGAATCGGAGTTATATTTTGAAAACCGTGGTTGATCAAATCGGAAATCTTTGCTAAATAATCATCCGTTTTAAAACCGTTGCAAATTACTTCAACCGTTTTATCGAATTTCCCTTTTTCATAAAGAGATTTTACGATGTCGATATCATACGCAGACGAGGTTTCAAGGGAAATATCATTCTTCAAAGCTTCTTCTAATACAAAAGCGAAATGGCTTGATTTGGTGCAATAGCAATATCTGTAATCCTTTTTGTAATCATTGATTTCAAAAGCTTCTTTGAACCAGGCTTTTGCCCGCTGAATATTCATAGAAATTTTCGGCAGATAATTAAATTTCAAAGGGGTCCCAAACTTTTCTACCACCTCCATGAGCGGTATATCATGAAATTGAAGTGTATTTTCGGTGACGCTGAATTCTTCGGTCGGAAAATACAAAGTTTGGTCGATGAGCTCTGAATATTTAATTTTCATTAGGTGCTGAAATTTTACTGTTATAAAAGTGCAAAGTTGGTAAAAAAAGTTGAGTATTTATTTTAAAATTCCGTTAAAATTCTCAGAATCTTTATTGCCTGTAAAAATAATCAAGTCTCCACTTTGAAATTCAATAGTAACCGTATCTTCTTTGGCAAAGTTTCGGGTTCCAATTCTGGTGGTAATGTTTAAAGTTTCCTTATTTAATGGCCAATTTAAACCGGTTGTAGTTACATCTTTTGCGACAGGGAACGGATAAAGTGAAATCAGCTGATTTTTGATGCCGTTTAAAACTACTTTTTTCGGTGCAAAATAATACTGCGAATAATCATCAAAGAACGTAATTTTCAAGTCTTCTTTAAATAAAAAAGCAACCGTTAGATTTCCCAAGAAATGATCCATTTCGCCGCCACTTCCGCCGTACACATCGATGGTTTTATATCCTTTTTCTTTTATAATTTCTAAAGACTTTTGAAAATCTGTTTTATCCTGATCCGGCGTGTAGATGAATTTATTTCCATAAATATTTTCATCATTACCGGAATGCGAATCAAAATCACCGGAGATAAAATCGAGGCGCTCCACTGGGAAATTCTGTTCCTTTAAATAATGAAACGCACCGTCTGAACAGGCAATCAAAGAATATTCAGTAATTTCGGGTAGGTTTTTTGGTGGAATTCCATTGATGAATAAAAGGGCTTTATCGGTCATTTGGATTCCAGTATTCTTCAGATTCCCCATTTAATTTTGAAACATAACGAGCCAAAACAAATAGATAATCGGAAAGTCGGTTCAGGTATTTAATCAATTCCGGCCGCACTTCTTCAGATTCATTGAGGAAAACCAAACTGCGTTCTGCGCGTCGACAAACCGTTCTGCACACATGAAGTGAGGTCGCAGATCTTCCGCCACCCGGCAAAATAAAGTATTGCAACGGTTCCAACTCTTTCTCAAAATCATCCATCCAATGCTCGAGCTCTTCGATTTCAGTATCTGTAATCATTAAAGCCAAGCGGGATTTTCCGTTTGCTAAAGTTAATTTATCTGTTGGTGTCGCGGATTCTGAACCCAGAGTGAATAAATCAAACTGTATTTTCTTCAATTGATTTAAAACCTGTTCGTCTTTAATTTCACTTTTCGCGACGCCTATAAATGCGTTTAATTCATCGATGGTCCCGTAAGATTCAACTCGGGCAGAGGCTTTGGAAACTCGGGTTCCACCGTAAAGTGCCGTTTCCCCTTTGTCGCCGGTCTTGGTATATATTTTCATACTGTGCTGATTTAGCTGTTGGGTAAATTTAAGGTTTTTCTGCTAATTTCTAAATGACTGGCTTAGAGTTGTTCCAAAACAATTTTCCAAAGACCTCTGTTAAAAGATCTGAAAAAATTCACATGACCAATTTCGCTTTTATCGGATTCTGAAATTTTAACTTCCCGATAGGTTGTTTTCAAATGGGGATATGTTGTTTTCATTAAATTCCGCATTCCTTTTTGGGTAACCCAGGAATCATCTTCGGCATGAATGATAAACGTAGGTTGATACAGATTTTTTGAAAAATCAGCCTCATTGGTTTCGTAGAGCCTTTTTGTGGATTTTTTATTTAAAATTAAAGTCTGCCAGTCAAAAGCCACGCCTTTTGGCAAAGATTCACCTAAGCCAAAACGGTTTGCCGGAAAATAGCCCAGGAAATGAGTCATGATCGGAAGCGCGATTCCAAAACCGAGTAAACCTGCAACTGCGACTTTAAAATTCAGATTCCCCAAATAAGCATCTTGCGTTGCAACGAAAATAAATTTTTTAAAAATTTGTGAATCCGCATTCATTCCAAGAATTAGCGCACCCACCGAATGTCCCAGACAGAATTGATCAAATCCAACATATTCTTTTTTAATAAAAGTAGTGACCGTTTTAAAATCTACAGTTCCCCAAATTCGCATACTCGCTTTGAAGCCATTCATTTTCTTTGGCTTCGACTCCCCAATTCCACGATAATCGTAGGTGATCACGGTAAAGCCTTTTTCCGCTAAATATTTGGCAAAAGAAAAATAAATCTGTTGTTTCACTCCTGTGGCGGAGTTGATGAGCAAGAGTTTTCCATTTGAAATTTCTGGTTCGAAAATCTTCACGGAAAGTGGAAAATGATCAGGTGTTTTTAAAATCAGTTCTTTCATTTAATAAAAAATCCACTTTAAATAAGTGGAATTATTTTTTTAAAATTAAACATTTTTAAGAAATGTAGAAGTAAAAATGATAGGTAATGAATACTATTTATTTTATTTCAAAGTCTTTTAAATAAGGCAATCCGCTTTGAGAACCTCGATTCTTGGTTACTTTCAAAGAGACGTCATTTCCAAATTTCACGCAGTCATCAATACTGTTTCCATGACAAAGTGCGACAGCAAATCCAGAGGTAAAAGCGTCACCCATGCCCATTTTGTGTAATACAGAATCATGGTCGTTGCGGTAATATTTCATTTCAGTACCATTGAAATAAGTGGTAGAATTGGTATCATCGCGAACAAATAATTTGTTTGGATATTTTCTTAAAATTTCCTCACGTGGCATATCCCCAAAAATTATGGAAAGCTCATTACTCTTAGCGACGATGAAAGTAGCATTTTCTATCACTTCATCGGACAGCTTTTTGGCGGGTGAGGCGTAAATCCCTAGTTTTTTGCCATTACTTTTTGCCAGTTGGGAGGAATATTCCACCACATCCATTGGGATTTCCAGTTGAATTAAAATTAAGTCAGCCGTCGCAAAGAACTTTTCGGCTTCTGCAACGTGTTTGGGTTTTAGACAATAATTAGAAGCCGGAACGACAACAATTGAATTCACTCCTTTTGCTGCCACTACATAAGCCGTACCTGTTGCTGCCTCTTCCGTTTCCACGACATAGCCAACATTTACGCCTTCATCTACAAGATTACGTAAAATTTGCTGTCCAAAAGGATCCATACCAACCGCACCGATAAAGTAAACGCTTGCTCCTAACCGCGATGTTGCTACAGCTTGATTGGCTCCTTTGCCACCAAAAAAACTTTCAGACTTTTCCGCCATAACGGTTTCATTTGGCTGGGGCGGATTCGTCGTATTTAAAACTAAATCGATAGAAGAACTGCCAATTACAATAATCTTTGGTTGCTCGCTAGTAATATTCATTTTTTAAAACTTATCAGTCAAATGTACTTAAATATGTAGGATTGGGAAATCTTTCTCCTAATTAATTTCGATGAACTCAGAAACTACTTTTACGGCATTATTATTTTTGTCAAAGCCGATATAACTGGCATAAAATCCTTCACCATATCCTGTTTCAAAAGCGAAAATATTTCCCTTATGGTCTTCTTTCGGCTCTAAAAAAGCAAATTGATTGATGGCGCCTTCTTCCTGAAAGAAATGTTCATGGAAGAACTCTTCATAAATACCCAGAAAATCTGCGCCTTTTCGATGAAACAATTGTTTTTCTAAATGGTTTAAACATTCCTGCGTTTCTAAATCCATAAAACAGCCCATGCCGCTTTCTACCGGATAACCATAAATTTCGCCTTCTTCAAGATCATCGATATCCTGACCTTCCAACGTCGCCATTTTCCAGTCGGTTATCGCAGCCTCACTAAAAACAATTTCAACGTAGGCGATACAGTTGCTTTCTCTTTCTTTATGAACCAAAACTTGGAAATCACCAATGGGAAAAAGCGTTGAAAATTTGGGCATCTCACTTGTAATCAAAGGATCGCAGGCTACCAGTTTACCGGTTGACAAATGAATATTTCCCGCTTCAAAAGTTTCAATCAAAGGACTTTCAACAAAATTCTTTGTAAAAAGCTTCTTTATATTTTCAAGGTGATTCATGATAAGGTTTTCAGTTTTTCTTCGAGCAGGATCAATTTGTCCTGCGCGTCTTTTTTCTTTTTCAATTCAATATCTACTACCTGCTGTGGTGCGCCGGCCATGAATTTCTCATTGGATAATTTTTTCTCCACTGAAATCAGAAAACCTTTTAAATATTTAATCTCTTCTTCAGTTTTTATTTTTTCTTCGCCTAAATCTAAGTTTTCACTCAAAGGAATAGAAACTTCAGTTCCCCCAATCAAGAAGGAAAAGGTTGGTTTATCTGTTTTCTCGGCAAAGTGGATCTGATCAATATTCGCCAGTTTCCGAACTAAATTTTCATTATCAAAAGCTGTTGCATTGGTGTAAACCTCTACACTTTCACGTGGAGAAATTCCTTTGCTTTGGCGGTAATTTCGAACGCCTGAAATCAACTCTTTTGAAACATCAAAATTCTTGATTAAATCGTGGTCATAATCAGTAGCCTTTCTTTGCTGTGCAATAACCAAAGCTTCTTCTACTGATCTTTCAGAAATATTCTGCCATAACTCTTCCGATAAAAACGGCATAAATGGATGCAGTAATTTCATTAACTCCTCAAAGTACTGAATGGTTTGATTGTACACTTCTGTAGAAATTGCTTCCCCATAATTTGGTTTAATGGCTTCCAGATACCAAGAACAGAAATCGTCCCAGATGAGTTTATACAACAAATGTAAAGCATCGGAAATACGGAATTTTTCAAACTGATCTGCAATTTCGATAATGGTTTTATCCATTTGCTTTCCGAACCAGTCAATCGCCTGTTGATCAGCTTCATTGGCTTTTATAGCATCGTCTTTTTTCCAGCCTTGAATTAACTTATTGGAGTTCCATATTTTTGTCGCAAAATTACGTCCCTGCAACATTAATTCTTCATCAAACAACAAATCGTTTCCAGCCGCAGAACTTAAGAGGATTCCAACACGAACGCCATCTGCTCCATATTTCTCCATCAACTCAATCGGATCCGGAGAATTACCGAGTGATTTGGACATTTTACGTCTTTGTTTATCACGAACAATTCCGGTGAAATAAACATTTTTAAACGGAACTTCGTTTCTGTATTCGATTCCCGCCATAATCATACGGGCCACCCAGAAAAAGATAATATCCGGACCAGTAACCAAATCTGAGGTTGGATAATAATAATTAATATCTTTATTTTCTCGATCGGTAATTCCATCAAAAACAGACATTGGCCACAACCAGGAAGAGAACCAGGTATCGAGTGCGTCTTCGTCTTGCTTTAAATTTTCTAAAGTCAGATTTTGATTTCCACTTTTTTGTTGAGCTAAAGTCAAAGCTTCTTCTATGGTTTCTGCTACAACGAAATCATCCTGTCCTTCACCATAAAAGAAAGCCGGGATCTGTTGGCCCCACCATAACTGTCTGGAAATATTCCAGTCGCGGATGTTTTCCATCCAGTGTTTATAGGTGTTTTTGAATTTCTCGGGGTGGAATTTCACCTCATCATTCATGACAACATCCAATGCAGGTTTTGCCATTTCAGACATTTTCAAAAACCACTGAACCGAGACTTTAGGTTCGATAACTGCGCCAGTTCTCTCAGATGTCCCTACTTTATTTACGTAATCTTCTGCTTTTAACAAAAGATCATTTTGCTCTAATTCTTTTACGATTTCTTTACGAACAACGAATCTATTTTTACCTACGTAATGTAGACCGTGTTCATTCAAATTCGCATCATCATCCAAAGAATCAATCATCTGTAAGTTATGACGCTTTCCGATTTCATAATCATTGGTATCGTGAGCCGGCGTAATTTTTAAAGCACCAGTTCCGAATTCAATATCAACATAATCATCTTCAATAATTGGGATCATACGATTTACGATAGGAACAATAACATTCTTTCCTTTTAAATGCGCATATCGCTCATCATTTGGATTGATACAAACGGCAGTATCACCAAAGATCGTTTCCGGACGGGTTGTCGCAACAGATAGAAACTCTTCAGTTCCTTCAATCTTATATTTTAAATAATACAGTTTTCCGTTTTGCTCTTTGAAGATGACCTCTTCATCAGAGATATTGGTTTTAGCTTCAGGATCCCAATTGACCATACGATAACCGCGGTATATAAGGCCTTTATTATATAAATCAACGAAGGATTTAACGACTTGTTGAGAAAGTTTCGGCTCCATGGTGAAACGGGTACGGTCCCAGTCACATGAACACCCTAATTTTTTTAACTGCTCCAAAATGGTTCCGCCATATTTGTCAGTCCAGTCCCACGCGTGTTTCAAAAACTCTTCACGCGTAATATCTGTCTTATTAATTCCTTCTTCTTTCAGTTTCGCCACTACTTTGGCTTCCGTCGCAATCGAAGCATGATCTGTTCCCGGAACCCAACATGCATTAAATCCCTGCATTCTTGCTCTGCGAACCAAAATATCCTGAATGGTATTGTTTAGCATGTGCCCCATATGAAGAATCCCAGTCACGTTTGGTGGTGGAATTACAATGGTATAAGGCGGTTTTTCATTCGGCTCAGAATGAAAGTAATTATTTTCGAGCCAATACTGATACCATTTCTGTTCGGTTTCTTGCGGCGAATATTTTTCTGAAATCTGCATAATCTTTTCTTAGGCTTAATAGGTGCAAAAATAGGGAAATAAAAAAAATTGACCTTACTAATAAAATAATTTTTAACTTTGCCTGTTACTTTTCATCAAATCAACAATTATTAAAATAAAAAAAATATGAAAAAGATTTTCGCAGGCCTATTTTTAGCCGGTTCTTTTGCTTTTGCTTCCGCTCAAACAATTTCATTTGATAAAACAACTTTCGACTATGGAACTGTAAAAGTTGGAGCAGATGGACATCGTTTTTTTACCGTTAAAAATACGGGCGATAAGCCTCTTATTATTTCAAAAGTTCAGGCAGCATGTGGATGTACAACCCCAGAATGGAGCCAAGAACCTATTATGCCCGGAAAAACTGCTCAATTAAAAGTAGGTTATAATACAACATTGGTGGGTCCTTTTACTAAAATTATAGAAGTATATTCTAATGATCCGGAAAACAGCAGATCTGTAATCAACATTAAAGGAAACGTTGATGCGAGTGCCCCGGCAGCAGCTGAAGTAAAAGAAACTGCAGCAGTGAAAGCAACTAAAGTTGCTCCAGCTCAAAAAGCCAGAAAAATGGAATCTCTATAGAGATCCTTTTATCACAAAAACCTTAAAATCATTTCAGTATTGAAATGATTTTTTTATTTTAGTAGAAATATTAAAACGATGGATTTAGATTTCACAGATAATTTTATTGTAAAAGGAAAGTTTTCAATGAAAAAGGCCGACACCGAATACCAGGGAAAACTGGAAAAAAGTGAAGGCAATGAGATGCTGAAGAAGGAACAGGAAAAACTTCGTGATTTACAGGAAAAACTGTATGCGGATGGAAGCAAATCTTTACTCATCGTTCTGCAGGCCATGGACGCTGCAGGAAAAGATTCTTTAATTGAGCACGTTTTCGGTGGCGTAAATCCCCAAGGTTGCGAAGTCCACAGTTTTAAAACGCCGAGTGACAGAGAATATTCCCACGATTTCTTGTGGAGACATTATCTCGCTTTACCAGCGAAAGGGAAAATTGGGATTTTTAACCGCAGTCATTATGAAAGCGTATTGGTGTGTAAAGTACATCCCGAATATAATTTAAATGAAAAAGTTTGGGATTCTGTAAAAGATTTCGATGAGGAGTTTTGGGACAACCGCTACGAAAGTATCCGCAACTTCGAGAAACACTTGGCTGATAATGGCACAACCATTATCAAAATATTTCTGAATGTTTCCCGAGAGGAGCAAAAAAAGAGATTTCTGGACCGCATCAACGAGCCTGAAAAAAACTGGAAATTCTCCGTCGGTGACTTGCCCGAACGTGCCTTATGGGACGAATATATGGATGCTTATGAAAAGGCAATTAATGAAACGTCAAAAGATCACGCACCTTGGTATGTGATTCCGGCTGATCATAAATGGTTTGCGCGGGTCTCAGCAATACAGATCATCATTGATGCGCTGGAAAAAATGGATTTAAAATTCCCGACACTCTCCGACACTGCGATGAAAGGATTGGAAGCGGCGAAAGAAGAATTGGAGAAGGACTAGGAATGGTGAATTTTGAATTTTGAATTTTGAATTTTGAATTTTGAATTTTGAATTTTGCCAAAATACAGGAATCCTTTTAAACAATATATAAATCCTCAAAGTCTTTCAAATTAAATTTTGGAAGATTTTTTGGTTTGAGGGTCGTCTGAAAATTATTTTAAAAACCCACAAGAGAAACTATAAGCCGGATTCTGTAAATTGGCCGAAACCAAAATGCCTGTTATTTATCTACGCTTTACATTGCTGCAAAACTTGAGCTGTTTACCCCTCGGTTTTTGGAGCGAGCCACTCCTATCTCAACGAATCGAGAAATCCGATATACTTAACATTGCACCGCAAAGAGTTTACCTGGTTTCACTATAAATTAATATACATACTTTCTGTTGCACTGGTCCTGATCTCACGACCGACGGATGTTATCCGCTTTGCTGCTCTATGGTGTCCGGACTTTCCTACCCCAAACGAATTTGGAATCAACAGGCCGTTTTTCTTGTGGGCCACAAAGATACATAAACTTGAAAATTTAAGCACTTTAATTTTTTGGAAAGAATTTTGCTATGAAGAGAACTTAATTTATTGATATATTTGACTTATGAACTACTACGAAACGATAATGAGTGTCCTGAACAAGTGGTACAGGGGATTTGCAGAAGCAACGCCTAGACTTGCGGTAGGGATCCTGGTCTTCCTTCTTTTTTTAACTCTGAGTACTTTTTTAAGTAAAGTCTCTGTAAAAATATGGCATCGGTTCTTTCCGAAAAGTAAAAACACTTCGATCGTTACTTTAATTAAAGTTTTTAAATTTCTCATCATTTTATCCGGAGCCTTCATTTCTCTGGAAATCATGGGAATGGGCGGCTTTGTTTTAAAGTTTATCGGAAGTCTGGGAGTTGCCGGGGTGATTGCCGGGGTGGCTTTAAAAGATTTGGTTTCCTCTATGTTTTCCGGAGCATTGATCAGTGTAGATAAAGCTTTTGCTGTGGGCGATTACATCACTATTAAAGACGTGTCCGGAACGGTTGAAAGCATCGATTTTCTGACTACTAAAATAATCACCGATGAAGGTAAAAAAGTACACGTTCCAAATCAATTGATTTTCAGTGCGCCCTTCACCAACTATTCTGCTTCGGGACAGCGGAAGGTTTTTCTTGATATCCAAATTTCAAATAATCAGGATCTGGAAAAAGTCAGCGATTTAATTTTGAATGAGATTAAAACTTTTGAATTTGCTGACCATGTTGATGACGCTCAAGTATTTATTCAAAAACAATCATTTGGTATTTTTTATATGCAGGCAAGATTTTTTATGAAAAGCGGGGCCAGCATTAATAAGGTAAAATCCGATGCACTCATCCGTCTAAAAGCCAAATTGGAAAGTGAGGGAATTCTATTGGCGACACAGGCTGATCTTGCTCCTCAGGTTCTGAATAAAGTGGGCGCAGAATAAGATGAGGATTAGTATCATCAAAGTATAAAAGGTATTTCTCCAATCAGATCTAGTTAGAAAATTAGCATGGTGATTGGCCATAATCACAGCGAAATCCTTTTTTTGACTACGAAACAGAAGAAAAAATATAGAATCATTTTACAAGGTAAGGATCAATTTCATGTTAGATTCGGCTCCTGAAAATAAATAAAAAAACCGCCCAATAAATTGAGCGGTTTTTCTTTTATATTATGAAAATCTTAGTGACCTAAAACTTCTTTTACTTTTTTAGCAGCTTCATCCAAAGTAATTACAGAATGAACCGGTAAACCAGAATCATCAATTAATTGTTTTGCTTCTACTGCATTGGTTCCCTGCAATCTCACGATCAATGGAACAGGAAGACTTCCCATCGCTTTGTAAGCATCTACGATCCCTTGAGCAACACGGTCGCAACGTACGATTCCTCCGAAGATGTTAATCAAAATTGCTTTTACATTTGGATCTTTCAAGATAATTCCGAAAGCTTTCTGAACTCTTTCCGCATCAGCCGTACCACCAACATCTAAGAAATTCGCTGGGTTACCCCCAGATAATTTAATGATATCCATAGTTGCCATCGCAAGACCAGCACCGTTTACCATACAGGCAACGTCACCATCCAATTTCACGAAGTTCAAACCAGCTTCTCCAGCTTCAACATCAGTAGGATCTTCTTCTCTTGTATCTCTTAATTCAGCCAAATCTTTGTGACGGAACAAGGCGTTGTCATCTAAAGAAACTTTAGCATCAACAGCGATAATTTTATTGTCAGAAGTTTTTAAAACCGGGTTGATTTCAAAAAGATTTGCATCAATTCCAACATAAGCGTTGTAAAGGTTTCCAATAAATTTTACGAAATCTTTGTGAGCAGCACCTTCTAAACCTAAGTTGAAAGCGATTTTTCTTGCCTGGAAACCTTGCAATCCCACAGCAGGATCTACAACTTCATTATGAATTAAGTGAGGAGTTACTTCTGCAACGTGCTCAATATCCATTCCACCTTCCGTAGAATAAACGATCATATTTTTCCCTTGCGCTCTGTCTAAAAGGATAGAAACATAAAACTCTTTGGTTTCAGTTTCCCCTGGATAATAAACATCTTCAGCCACCAAAACGAAATTTACTTTTTTCCCTTCGGCAGAAGTTTGTGGAGTAACCAACTGCATTCCGATAATGTTTCCAGCATTTTCTTTCAGTTTTTCCATGTTCGGAGAAAACTTAACGCCGCCGCCTTTACCACGTCCACCTGCGTGAACCTGTGCTTTAACAACCCAGCCTTCATTTCCGTTCATTTCTGTTAACTTTTTTGCTGCAGCTTCAGCTTCGTCAACATTATTTGCGATAAAACCTCTTTGGATGTTTACGCCGTATTTTGCCAAAATTTCTTTCGATTGGTACTCGTGAAGATTCATATTATGTAAATTAGATATTTATTTTTTTTTAAGATTTACAAATTTAAGAAAATTTGCATACATACGGACCGCAAATTCTTTTTTTTTAGTTATATACATAAGTTCGAGTTCAGCTTTGGAAAAAGTTCATTTTGGTTGCACGAGTGATTTCCTCCACAGGCACTGTCTCTATTTTTTTTGGCGCACAATTGACTACATTAAAAGGCCTTTTTATTATTTTTATTTGGGCGCACAATTCCGGCTTTCACTACTCGCTTCCCGAGCAAATGCCTCGGGAGAGCTCAAACACGCCGTTCAATCCGGGGCGCGACTTGTTTCTCCTAAGTAGACTTGTCTGTTTTACGTATTCGGCACTCAAAGCAATTTGAATAATTGCAAGATGACCAAGAATCTTTATTTACAGAAAATAACTCTAAATTTGAAAAAAATTGATCTACAAGTAATTTTATACGATGAAATTTACAAAACCGAATAAAAATTGGACAATCGTCTGGTTTATTTTAGCCCTAATTTTCGTGCTTGCTGCTTTGCCTGTTCCACCACAAAAACCCATCAGATATATCGATAGAGAAAGTGGAGAGGTAAAAACTGAAAATGTTTATGGTGAGAAATGGCTCGATTGGCTATATCATAATCCCGTAGGCGAAGCGACTTTATGGACCATTGCAAAACGCAAAATTGTAACTTCCCTGTACGGCGATCAAATGGAAAAGCCAGCCTCTGCCGACAAGATCGTGCCGTTTGTAAAAGAATACGACGTAGATATTACCATTGCTCAGAAACAGAACTTCAAAAGTTTCAACGATTTTTTTATTCGGCAGCTTAAACCGGAAGCAAGACCAATTGTTTCAGATTCATTGGCAGTAGCTTCTCCTGCCGACGGTAAAATCTTAGCCTACGAGAACGTTAGCAGTTCCGATTTTTATATCAAAGGTTTTCGGTTTAATGTTGACTCATTTTTGGACAATACCGAATTAGCTCAAAAATACAAGGACGGCTCGATGATTGTTTTTCGCCTTGCGCCACCCGATTATCACCGCTATCATTTTCCGGTAAGTGGGATGACCTCATCTTCAAATATTAAAATTGATGGTGATTACTTCTCCGTCAATCCTTTGGCTCTTCGTAAAAAAGCGGAAATATTTTGGCTCAATAAACGGGAATACGGCGTCATTCAAACTCCGTTATTCGGCAATGTCGTCATGGTAGAAGTTGGCGCCACAATGGTTGGAAGCATGATTCAAACCTACTCGGGTACGACAGTAAAAAAAGGGCAAGAAAAAGGATATTTCAAATTTGGCGGTTCTACGGTAGTTCTGTTGTTTGAAAAAGATCAAATTAAAATTGATGCTGATTTATTGACCAATACAGCAAACAGCCTAGAAACGACCATAAAAATGGGTGAACAGATTGCGATAAAAAAATAAAAGCCGCCTTATTGCTAAGACGGCTGATAATAATGCAGATTGCAGAATTTAATACATAAACGTCAAACCAGCTCCAAACCCAAACTCACTATCATAGTTTGTGGATATTGAAACCCATTTTTGCACTATATATTTTAGTCCAAAATCAAATTCTTTATCAGAATTGACGGCAAAACTTCCGCGAATTCTTGGAGAGATCGGAATTCCTTCTCTGCCTAATTCCAGGCGTACTTTCCCATTGTGATCAACGTTAGCATCGGCCGTTACCAAAAATGGTAAAATGTACCGAATCCCCGCAATCGCTACGTTTTCATTCTCAGGCATTACATTTTGTCCAAACCAGGTTTTTGCCAGGTCATGCGTTTTCTGAGTTCTGAAACCGACGTAAGGCATTGCCCATTGGTATTTCCCAAGAAAGCGGCCAACTTTTACACTTCCTTCGTAATGATCAAATTTGTAGTTGCTGTGAAATTCATTAACGTTCATCCATCTTGCACCAACCATGGTCATATTTTCAAAATGCAATTTATTAGAAGCAACATCCAACATCGCTTTAGTACTGATCATCTGATTCGTTTTCAAAAATTTTCTGTAAGCTGCTTCTTTATTTGGCAGTTGCGGATTCGGTGCTGAATTTTCATACTCGAAAACTTTTCCCATTCCGCCCATCATGTGGTACAAGATGTGACAATGGAAAAACCAATCGCCATCCTGATTCGCCGCAAACTCGATGGTGTTGGTTTCCATCGGTGCCATATCGACCACATTTTTCAGTGGCGAATATTCCCCTTTGGAATTTATCAAACGAAAATCGTGGCCGTGAAGGTGCATCGGATGACGCATCATCGAATTATTATACAGTGTAATTCTTACGACCTGACCTTTTTTAATTAAAATTTTGTCACTTTCGGCTACCGTTTTATTATCCAAAGTCCACAGGTAGTTTCTCATATTTCCTTCCAAAGTGAAATTTAATTCTTTTACATTGTCATCAGGCAAAACTGTTTTGAAGGGAGATTTGAGCATGTTATAATTTAAGCGTTTAATACTTTTTTGGTCAGTGGAACTTATATCATGCATGCTGTGATCCATTTTATCATCTTTCATTTTCATATCAGAGTTCATGTCCATTTTGCTATGATCCATTTTACTGTGATCTACTTCTTTGTCAGCATCCATTTTCATTTCGCTGTAATCCATTTTGCTGTGATCTCTTTCCTTGGAATCTTTATTCATGTCAGCTTTCATATCCATCGCTCCGTGATCCATCTTGCTGTGATCCATTTCCATGTCTGAAGATTTCTCCTTCATTCCCATCATTTCATTCATATGCTTCATCGTCTGCATCCTTTGACTTTCTGGAATTTCAGGATACATGACTTCATTCATATCCATCATCTGATTCCCCATGGTCATGGTCATCGGTTTCATATCACCACTCATTTCCATCATGCCGTTCATCATTTTCATGCCTTCAAAAAGCATTAATTTTGGCAGATTTGGTGCACCAATTTTTTCTCCATCTCCTAAATATAGCGATGCGTGACCTTGCCTATCTTCCGACGTGGCACGAAATTCAAAACTTTTATTTTCGGGGATAGTCACTACAATATCGTAGGTTTCAGAAACGCCAACAATCAATCGGTCAACCTCCACGGGTTCCACTTCGTTCCCGTCATTGCCAATCACAGTGAATTTTCCGCCACCATAATTTAACCAGAAATAAGACGAAGATCCACCGTTAACAACGCGCAGATGAACTTTATCACCGGCTTTCAGATTTTTATAATCCGAAGAGATTTTACCATTGATGAGAAAATTATTGTAGTAAACATCGCTCACATCCATGGCTTCCATTCGTTTCCATTCATTCAGAAGTTTGGTGCCGAAATGACCGACTTTCGCCGCCTCGGAATAACTTTGAACGGTACCTTTTTTTACTGACCAATAATCTCCCTGATCCATATGCAGACGACGCATAATTTGTTTCGGATTCTCATCCGTCCATTCTCCTAAAAGCACCGGAATATCAGCATCGAATTTTTTGTCGGGCTGACCATCTCTTTTTTGGAAAACCAAAATGCCATTCATTCCAATCTGCTCTTGAGTTCCCTCATGAGAATGGTACCAATAGGTTCCGTTTTGGGAAATACGGAATTTGTAAAGATGCGTTTCACCAGGTTTCACTTCTTTCGTAGTTAAATAGGGAACCCCATCCATTTCATTGGAAAGAATTACGCCGTGCCAGTGAAGACCTGTGTTTTCTTTCAATTGATTATGCAGATAAATTTCTGCCGTGTCGCCTTCTTTAAAATATAAAGTTGGTGCCTGCAATTTTCCATTCGTCGAAATGGCTCTAGCGGGTTTTCCGCTAAAATTAACAAGCGTGTCTTTTACGTAAAGATCATAACGAACTGTTTTACCGCCAAAAGAAATTTTGCCATTGCCATCTTCTTTTGCGGTCTCTTTTTTCTCCACATGCATGGTATGGTCCTGAGAAAACCCCTGAACCGATACGACGAGAAAGAGGAGCGTGCATAATTTGAAAAAGTTGGGTATCTTATTTTTCATTTTCTAATCTTTTTATCATTGTTTTCATTTCTTCTATTTCTTTTCTCTGCGCAGAAATGATGCTTTCTGCTAATTTTTTTACTTCAGGATCTTTAATATCCGCTCTTTCACTTGTTAAAATTGCGATTGAGTGGTGGGGTATCATTCCTTTCATCCAAAAAACATCACCTACGACAGGACTTTGCTCGCGAACCAAACCTAGCGCAGCGAAAAACAAACCTACACTTCCCACTATTATTCCAAGGTTTTTTTGCTTATTCTTGTACATTTTTCGCATAAAAAAGAACATGATCAAAGCCATCGCAGAAATTCCAAGACATACCATATAAAATCTGGTCATGCTGAAATAAACATGATCCAGTTCATAGGTATTGAGATACATGGTAATGTACATCGCTACAAATGAGGCAGCAAGCATTAAAACAAATTTGGTGTACACGTTACTTTTTGAGTGGTCCATTGAATTATCCATTATTTTATTTTTAAATTTTAATGTTTTTCAAACGTAATGAATTGCCGATTACTGATACGGAACTGAAACTCATCGCCAGCGCTGCAATCATGGGTGATAAAAGGATTCCAAAAACTGGAAATAAAACGCCAGCTGCAATTGGGATTCCTAATATATTATAGCCTAAAGCGAAAAATAAGTTCTGTTTGATATTCTTCATCACCGCATCACTTAGGTTTCTTGCTTTTACGATTCCGTGCAAATCGCCTTGTACCAATGTGATCATTGCGCTTTCGATTGCAACATCAGTACCGGTTCCCATGGCGATACCGACATCACTTTTTGCCAGAGCAGGTGCATCATTAATTCCGTCTCCTGCCATTGCTACAATTTTCCCGCTTTGCTGAAGTTTTTCTACTTCCTGCAGTTTATTTTCAGGTAACATTCCGGCTTTAAAATGGACAAGATTGAGTTCTTTTGCAACCGCTTGTGCAGTATCATGATTGTCACCCGTAAGCATGATGACATCAATGCCCTTTTCCATTAATTCTTTAATTGCTTTTGCACTGGTCGGTTTTATTTTGTCACCAATAACGACATATCCGGCAACTTTTCCTTCTACAGATAGGTACGAAACTGTTTTCCCCTGTTTCTGAAAATTCTGGGCTTCAGTTTCCATTTCAGAGGTAATTTCAGCCTGGGCATATTCCATCATCTTGGCATTACCCAAATCGACTTTTTTGCCGTTGACTTTCCCTTCAACACCTTTGCCTGTAACTGCACTGAAATTTTCAGCATTTACAATTTCTATATTTTGTTCTTTTCCATATTTTACGGTAGCATCTGCCAAGGGATGCTCACTCATTTTATTCAAAGAAACAATGAACTGTAAAACTTCTTTTTCTGTAAAGTTATCTCCGAAAACTCCTATTTTTTCAACGGTTGGTTTTCCCTCCGTGATGGTTCCTGTTTTATCGATGATCAAAGTATCTACCTTGTCCATTTTTTCTAAAGCTTCCGCGTTTTTTATCAATACTCCATTTTGAGCACCTTTGCCAACACCGACCATTACAGACATTGGTGTTGCTAATCCTAAAGCACATGGACAGGCAATAATCAGCACTGCAATCGCATTTACAAAAGCATAAACATAAACTGGCTGTGGCCCAAAAACTGCCCAGACTATAAAGGTAATGATCGAAACAAGTACCACGATCGGCACAAAATAACCCGAAACGGTATCGGCTAATTTCTGGATTGGGGCACGACTGCGACTGGCGTTATTCACCATTTCCACAATTTGAGAAAGTAACGTATCTGACCCCACTTTTTCGGCTTTCATTAAAAAGGATTGATTACCGTTGATGGTTCCGCTGCTTACTTGGTCGTCTATTGTTTTGGTTACGGGAATTGGTTCACCTGTGATCATTGATTCATCTACAGAAGTTTCACCCTCTGTAATTGCACCATCGACAGGAATTTTTTCACCCGGTTTTACCCGGAGAATGTCACCGATCACGATCTGTTCGATTGTTACTTCTTCTTCAACTCCGTTTTTAACTCTGATAGCTCTGTTTGGGGCGAGTTTTAATAATTCTTTAACCGCGGAATTTGTTTTACTGTGCGCTCTGGCTTCCAACACTTGTCCTAATAAAACTAAAGTCAAAATCACCGTGGCAGCCTCAAAATAAACGTGAACTGCTCCGGTATGCGATTTAAATTGTTCCGGGAAAATATCGGGAAAAAACATTCCGAAAACACTGAACAGAAAAGCTGCTCCAGCTCCAATTCCAATCAGTGTAAACATATTGAGATTCCACGTCTTGATGCTTTTATAGGCACGTTCAAAAAACATCCAGGTTGCATAAAATACAACTGGAATCGACAAAGCAAACTGGACCCAATTCCAGTGTTTTTGCTCCATCAAATTATAGAGTGGATTGTTTGGAATCATCTCACTCATCGCCATTATAAAAATGGGTAGCGTAAAAGCTGCAGCAATCCATAGTTTGCTTAATAATTTTTTATAGGTTTTCTCTTCGGCGGAAATATCAGGCTGCATCGGCACCAAATCCATCCCACAAATCGGACATGCTCCCGGTTCATCTCTTATAATTTCCGGATGCATCGGACAAGTCCATTGTTCCGAATTGGAGTTGCTTAATTTTTGCTCTTCAACCAAATCCATTCCGCAGACCGGACAATCACCCGCTTTATCGTAGGTTTTCTCACCCTCGCAGTGCATTGGGCAGTAGAAAGTTCCGTTTCCTTTTACTTTCGGTTTTTCTTGTTTCGGTTCAATATGGTGATGTTCACCGGGATTATGAATGGTATATTGATCACCATCTTTTTTCAGAGCTTCCTGAAATTTTTCGAGGGGAATATGAGAACCCATTTCGATGCTTGCTTCTGCTTTTTCTAAATCTACAGAAACGCTTGAAACTCCTTCTATATTAGAGAGTGTTTTTTCTACATGACCCCGACAACCGCCACAAGTCATTCCATGGATATGATAAATGTGTTTCATTGAAAAATGTTTAAATTAATTGCTCGTGAAAGAAATCCTTAAACCCTTCTGACCAACAATGAGAAATTTATATTTCTTTGATTGTTGGACTCAGAAAAGGTTGTTGAAATTTTGAACATGAACTAACTATTCAACTTTACAATAATCTGAAAATCAGTACATGCATCCTTAAAGTAGTTTACTTTATTTCAGATTTCACACTGCCACACGTCAACATGGATTTTCCGTAATAAGGATTTTTGACGGCTTTTTCGGCGCTCAACCAGCTTGCATCTGCCATTGGGCAGTACTGAACAAAAACGGTATCGTCCGCAAGTTTAAAATTTTTCGTGAGTGCAATCATATTTTTAGAAAGACCATTGAATGATTCTCTCTGCGTTTCAATACTTCTGCTATCTGCGATCGTACTTGCTCCTTTTCTCAAGACATCTAGATTGCCTTCCGATAAAACCTTGTAATCAACCATTGAGGCTGATTTAACAAAAGCATTGGCTGCTTTAGAAGCGTCATCAGAATTATCTGAGACCAAGGCTGTTTTAATATTCAGGTAGTTTTGATACAGTTTTGAAATCGAAGCATCGTTCTTTTGAGCCGACAGGTTTAGAATTGAAAATACAGAGAATAGGGTTGTGAAAATTAACTTTTTCATTGTAATAAATTTTAGATTGTTTTAAAATAGAGTAAGTCCAAAAAAATATTTGGACACAGTTGAGCATCATTCTTCAAGTAAAAAACGATGGATCGATTCTAAATTCTAAAATTACAATAAGAAATAAAGAGAGGAAGTTCTGCTTTGTCGGGTGGCGCGTTAACCTGTACAGAAAATTGATTCCGTTCTACAATAGGCATCAAAAACTCCGCGTAGATAACTTCAGGAACAATTGCTACTAAAGGAGCGTTATTTATAAATGAAATATCGGCTTTCTGAGCAACGTCAGTTTTCAAGATCTTAATTTCACTCTTACAACAATCCTTTTCTTTTTTGGTTCCACACAGTTCACATGTTTTAGAGGAAGAAGTGGAAGAAACAAAAATTTGATCCAGACAATAATGCACGTTATAGACCATCCCGGATGAAAATCCGAAATAGAAGAACGTAAACATTATGGCCAGATACTTTTTCAATTGATTGATATTGAGTACAAAAATACAAATTTAGAATTAAAAAAAACTTTAGCAATTATTTATTAATCTTATGAGTATGATATTTAATAATATATCCAAAGCGAATTGATAGAGCAATAATTACACCGAACTAAGGGATTATCTCATGAGATTGAGAGATTAATTGAAATCATCATTCAGCGCTCATGATTTTCGAAATTATCCAGAATATATTTTCTGCCGTAATATTTGAAACCATCAACACCTGTGATAAAAATATAGCGTGGACTGAAATCAATATAAAACAAAAAGAATTAGACCATCCTATGAATCTATTGTACACAGGAACCAAAGATCAAGGTGGAGATTTTTCGGAATAAAATATTCGTCCTCCATTTCTCAACTAACTTTCAGTGGGACAAACATCGTATTACTTTTTGAAAGCAATATAAATGAGGTTCTTGTCTTTCAAAAGTTCTGTTTAATTAAAAACATTAACCGCGAGAATCACGATCGCAACACCAATAACCATGGAAATTTTCCCCAGGAGCTCTATCCGCTTTAGAGTTGCAAGGTCTTGATTTTGATAATTATTCCGGGCTCCGAGGTTGATAAGAATGATCAATACCACCAAAACAACAAATAATACCAGTTTCGCAATTAAAAGTGGCAAGGTCAAAATGACGGGCCAATAGGGAATGATGAGATAGATTCCAGAACCAAGTAGCACAACGGTCCCCACCGTTCCCATAAGACTTAAACCTTTCGTTTGAGTTTTGAATGTCTCGGCTTCGGCTAGTGTTAATTTAGATAAAGTAGGTCCTAAAAACATATGCGCAAAACTGGTTCCTACGCCCATGGCCAAACCAATAAAGTGAAGAATTAACATCGTTTCTTTCATTTCTAAAATTTAATTTTATTTTTTGTAAGTTTAAATAATTTACTAATTAACTTGAATTATTTCTGGGCAGAAATTCGACTTTAATGAATTGAGCGTAAAAAATAAAAGGATCAGTAAAAACTTACCAATCCTTTTATTTAAAAAATCCAAGAGATTACAAATCTCTAAAAATTATTTTACATTGAATTTCCCTTTCATCATAGAATAATGTCCTGGGAATGAACAAAGGAAATCATACGTTCCTTTTTCTGGCGCCTGGAAAGTTATTGTGTCACTTTCTCCACCACCAAGTAGTTTGGTGCGCGCGATAATTTCACTGGTGTCCGTTGGAATATATCCATCTTTCTGATTTTTCGCTGCTTCAGCTTCGAATTTTTCAAGATCAGTCCCATTTTTTAACAGCACGAAGTTGTGTCCCATGGACGCGGCCGGCATTGTTCCGGTGTGGTTTAAAGTAAGAACAACCGTTTGCCCTTCATAAACATCAATTTCTGAAAGATCATACTGCATCTTATCATTGCCATTCAATGTGATCTTGATCGTGTCCTGCTTAGCAGCGTCATCGACATCATTGGTAACAGTCTCAACGGGAGCTTCAGTTACCACTTCATTTTTTTCAGTTTTGTTACAAGAAATTAGAAGCGTACTGCTAATTGCTAATAACGCCAAAACGGATTTGATTTTTGAATATTTCATATTGTAATATTTTTAACAAATATAGCTAATAAATATGAATTAAGCAAGTTCAAATTTGAATAGTACCGAATGAAATCGAGTAAACTGCATTAACAAAAGGTCTATAACTTTTAATTTTCGTAAAATGATTGCCGTAGTTAAGTTAAATCCAACAATGCTATTTTTAATTATCTGGAAGCAATTTACTTATACAGTATTTATTAACAGCAATTTAACTCCAATATTTTTAAAAATAGTATACAAAGAGATTCTAAATTATATTTATTAAAAGTTGAAAATCACCATTCGTTATGCGAGCTGCTTATTTACTTTTAATATAAATTATAAATTCTCTATTGAATTTTTCTCATAAAAAGTAGTTGCGATTCCTGCTAATATGATGACACTGCCAACCATTTGAATCACCGATATTTTTTCATTAAGAAAGATCGCTGCTAAGATTGTAGCAAATATGGCCTGACTCAATAAACTTAAAGAAACTCTCGTTGCACGCATGTTTTGGGTTGAATAACTGATCAGCAACCACGCGATCAACTGGCAAACAATCCCTTGAATCAAAAGAGAAACCCAAGCCACATTACTGAAGCCGAAAAATTGTTCTCCGAAAACCACATTGATAATGAAAAGAAACAGAGTACTGAAAATCATACTATAGGTAATGAATGTGATGACTTCCAATTTTTCCAAAACAGTTTTACTGACCAAAATATAAAGCGCATAAAGTACACCAGATAAAATCCCGAGGAAAAACGCAAAGTCCAGTTGTAAGTTTAGAATCGTATCAACTCCAACAAAAACAGTCATGCCAATCAGTGCGATAACCGTTCCGAGCCAAAAGCTTCTTCGTGGTCGAAAATTCAGAAAGATCAAAGAAAAAACACCGACCCAAATAGGAGAAAGATTCGTAAGCAATGTCGCCTGTGTTGCCGTAGAATTCTGAATCGAAATATTCCAGACCGCAATATCAGACGCAAACAAAATACCACAAACCATAATCGGCAAGAGCATTTTTATACTTTCTAACTTCAGTTTCTTCGTGTAAAGTGCAAAAGGCAAAATAATCGCCGTCGCAATGGCCATTCTATAAAACGCAGAAATTAATCCGGAGGTTAAATTCATCCTCACGATCACGGGAAAAATAGAAATGCACAAAATCCCGATAAAGAGGGCGATTCTAGGCTTTGTCATTTTTTAAAATTTTCTACCGACTTCTTTGCAGATCTCCAAATATTCAGCGGGCATTTTAGAAAAAGTGCCGTTCTCATAATATTCGTCGGAATGTGGAATGTAAATGCTGTACTTTCTTCCAATGGGAATAATAGGGATGAAGAACAAGGTGATAAAGTTTCTAAAAACTTTAATTTCAGCATTCACTAAAAAACCATTTTTATTGATTTTACGGGTCTCCTGACCGATTAATTTTTTAGTGTTTCCCGCAATGAAAAGCATTACAACTTATTTTTAGCAAAATAAAAAATAAGCATTGCCCAGGAAATGATCATCATCAATCCACCCAATGGAGTAACGGGACCAATTACTTTTGACGGGATTGCCGCGACTTCACTAAAAGCCAGCAGATAAATACTTACGGAGAAAATAAAAGTTCCGGCGATCATTAATATAGAAATCCATTTTTCTGAGGGCGATTCAAATTTTAAAATATACCCCACGATCAGCAGAAAAAGCGCCGAGTACATTTGGTATTTTACCCCAGTTTCAAAACTTGCGAGTTTGTCTACAGAAATAATTTTCTTTAAAGCATGCGCCCCAAAAGCACCTAAAATAACGGCGACTAAGCCGTAAACTGCCCCAATAATTAGCGTAAATGTTTTCATATTATAATTCTCCTAATTGATATTTAATAAATAATTGGCCGATAATGGCTAAAACTCCGATGGAGACAAACATCCACCAAAATTTCTTTGTTCTTGAAAATCCGGGATCTTTGGTCACTTTAAGAAAAACACCAAAAATTAAAATTAACAGTCCTAAAAAGATTTGAAACATCCTATTTATTTCTCATTTTGTTAAACTCCTCAATCACTTCATGATGCGTTACTGTTTTATCTTTAAAATAAGACACAAAGTGATTTTTCTCTTCTTCGGTCGCCCCTAACTGATTCAGAATATTGAATAAATGCATTTTCATATGACCTTTCTGAATTCCGGTGGTAACTAAGGAACGCAATGCGCCAAAATTTTGCGCCAAGCCGGAAACCGCCAAAATACTCATAAGTTCCTGCGCAGAAGGTTTTCCTAACAAAGCCAACGAAAACTTCACCAAAGGATGAAGATTGGTTAAACCTCCCACAACTCCAACGGAAATTGGCAGATCGATCCAGAATCTAAAAATTCCGTTATCAATCGTACAATGCGTTAAGCTCGTATATTTTCCATCTTTCGCTGCGTAAGCGTGTGCGCAAGCTTCAGTAGCACGGAAATCATTTCCGGTTGCAATTACAACGGCGTCAACACCGTTCATAATTCCTTTATTATGCGTAGTTGCACGGTAAGGTTCAATTTCGGCAATGGTAACGGCGCGTTTGAATTTGGTCGCAAATTCCTCATTTGAAATTCCGCTGTCGTCTTTTAAATCTTCAATTTTACAGGAAACTTCCGCTCGAACGATACAGTCGGGTGTAAAGTTGGAGAGAATATTCATCACAATTTGCAAAGAATCCTTCTCTTCCCGAGTGAAACTTTCTTCTTTTTCAACTTCTTCTTTTAAAGTTTTACCAAATTGCTCCAAACAGGAGTTAATAAAGTTCGCTCCCATTGAATCTACTGTATCGAAACTTGCCTTCAGTTGAAAATAATTTTCTAATTCGGCCGATTTGTCGATCAAATGGATGTTCAGAATTCCACCACCGCGATTACGCATATTTTTGGTAATATCTTCCGTGGCCTCAAATAACCTTTTCTTTAATTTAAAGTTAAAGAAATGCAAGATTTTATGAGGTTCCACATTAAAGATAAAATGCGTGTGTCCTAGTTTTTTGGTGTTAATAATGGTGGTTTTGAAACCGCCTTTGTCAATCCAGAATTTCGCAGCTTTTGAAGCTGCTGCAACGACCGAACTCTCTTCTACGGCCATTGGTAAAGCCAGCAATTTTCCGTCGATGAGAAAATTGGGTGCAATTCCATAAGGCATATAAAAGTTGGAAATGGTATTTTCCGAAAATTCTTCGTGTAATTTTTGCAGGGTTTCATCGCCGTTCCAATATTGCTGAAGAACTTGCTCGTAACTGCGGTCTTCACTCAGATATTCTTTGATGAGCCAATCGATTTTTCTTTGTTTTGAAAGCTTAGAAAAACCTTCAACAAGACTGTGATTCATAGAAACAAAATTTGAAATGTAAAGATAGCAAATTCGGTGGGATGTTTCATGTTGATTATCATTTCTAAAAATCAAAAAATCACCGAGAATTTGGTGATTTCTAAAATATTTTTGTAGCCAAAAACTAATGACGTTTTGCACAAAAAGATTCTTAATTGATTATGATTTGTCCGTTTGCATCATAATTAAAAGTCCATTCTTGCGTCTTTGTCGAGATTATTTCATCAAATCTATACACTTCTTCCCTGTAACTTCTAAAATTATTTTTGGAAAGTGAGCGGTAAAAATATTCATCCAAAAGTGTAAATCTTTTGAACGGATTGCCCGAATTATCATAATTTTCAAACTGTCGAATGCGTTTGTTTTCCGTTTTAACCCCATCATGAAGTTCAAAGTATTCTGTTCTCGTTAAATTTCCTGTAGCATCATAATAAAATCTTTCAGAATAAGTTTCGATATAATCATTGGGATCAGTTGGCTCATATAGTGCATTGGGAAAAGTGGTCTTTATTTCGTCTAAAAGACCATTTTTATAAGAGTAAAATTCTTTTTTATAACTATAAGAACTAAACCTATCTGGAACTTCTTTTTCCGCAATCAAATTCGAAGAATTTAAAGTAAAATACTTACTATTTTTTGGGACGGTAAATTCTTTGGAATTATAAAAATCTTCTACGGTTACCTTATCATTATTATAAAGGAGTGACGTATATATTTTATCAGTAAATGCTGCATTAAAACCTGTTGATCCGGAAATTGAAAGAAATCCTCCGTTTTTTTTCGTCACTCTTTTTTGGCTGTCATATTCGAACATAAAATTAACTTCAGCTAAATTTTGTATCCGCAAATCTGGGTAAAGAATGCCGGTTTTAACTTTACTAGTTAATATTTCATTCTTTACCATTTTTTCGGGTTCTGCGTCTCTACTGCAAGAAATCATTAATATCGAAAAAAGAAGAAGCTGAAAAAGGTATTTTATTTTCATAGAAAGTATTTTTCTAAAAATCAAATATAATATTTTCTGCGACTCCAACTTCACATGAAATATTCAAGTTTTATGGATAATAAAAAACTGTATCTCGGTTTAGAACCTTGACACCGTAAGATGTTTAGCGTTAGATATTGAGCCTTATATGCTAAATATAAGATTTTAGTTATATTTAACCCATGAGAAAAATATCATTTCTATGTGCCGTTTTCTTTCTTTTCAGTTGTGAGAAAACACCGGATTCTTCATCGGAAATTGTTGATGGAGACCTTAGTGAAGTGACACAAACTGCATCTTCTTTGAAAATAAATAAAGACAAAAACACCATTAGAGAACGCTTTCCCGCACCTGATGATTACCATTGGACTGAAGAAGATCCCAATTCTTTCGGATCCTATATTGAAAATTTCCGGCTTCAAAAATATGGTGCTCCTATTTTGAAATACGATGGAACACCGATTTCAACTCAAGATCTTCACGAAGCTATTTTCGATATCGATACGGGAACCAAAGACTTGCAACAGTGTGCGGATGCAATCATTCGATTGCGGGCAGAATATTTATTTAAAAACAAAAGATTCGATGATATTCAATTTCATTTTACGAGTGGTGATTTAATGACTTGGAACAATTATAAAAATGGAACCCGCGCCTTTGTTAATGGAAATTCGGTGCAATTCAGAAAGACGGAGAATTTTGATGACTCAAAAGAAAATTTTAGAAAATATCTGGATTTAATTTTCAATTATGCCGGCACGATTTCTTTAAATAAAGAAACAAAACCCGTTTTGAAAACAAACGATTTGAAGACGGGAGATATTTTGATCACCGCTGGAAGTCCGGGACATATTGTCTTTATTTCCGGCGTGGCTGAAAATCAAAAAGGAGACAAATTATTTCTTTTATCTGAAGGTTTTACACCCGCACAATCAATTCATTTGTTAAAAAATCCTTTTGATAAAGAAATTTCACCTTGGTATAAGTTGGATGTGAATTCGCCTGAAACTAAAACAGCGCGGTATTTTTTTGAGCCGAGCAATTTTAGAAGTTTTTAAGCCATTAGCAATCCTACAAAAAAAACCGTGTCAAGATTTTGAGCCTTGACACGGTTACATAAGAATATTTTTTAATTAATTTTCGGTTACGCTTCTAACTGCGTTCCCAAATATTCCCATTCCTGCAATGCCAGATCTAAATCTGCTTTCTTTGTATTGTAAACTTCTAAAGTTTCTGCGGAGGGATTTTCGGTGGTAAAAGAAGCTTCCATTTCCTCAATTTTCTGCTCGAGGTCAGAAATCCTTTCTTCTACTTTCTTTATTTTATTCTGAATATTTTTCTGGTCTTTAGAAACCATCACCACTTTTTTCTCAACAGGTTTTTCCACCACCTTTACCGGTGCCGGTTCGTTTCGCAATTCCTGCAATTTCGATTTTTCGGCAGAAATTTCACGAATGCTTTCTTTCTGACGGAATTCTAAGTACTCATTAACATCACCGAGAAATTCTTTCATTCTTCCATCTCGGAATTCGAAAATCTTATCACTCAAACCTTGTAAAAATTCCCGGTCGTGAGAAATTACGATTAACGTTCCTTCAAATTTTTGTAAAGCCAGTTTGATAATTTCTTTCGACTGAATATCCAGGTGATTCGTCGGCTCATCCATAATCAAGGTATTGAAAGGACGCAGCAACAATTTACACAAAGCCAAACGGTTACGTTCCCCTCCGGAGAGCACTTTTGTTTTTTTGGTTACATCATCCCCCTGAAAAAGGAAACTTCCCAGCAAATCCCGAACTCTGGGACGTGTTTCTTCCGTCGCCGCATCTTCGGCTTCTTCTAAAACGGTTTTGTTTGGTGTTAGAACCTCCTCCTGATTCTGAGCAAAATAACCAATGTTTACATTGTGTCCCAGATTCCATTCTCCGGTATAATCTTTAATTTCACCTGATAATATTTTCGCCAAGGTAGTTTTACCCTGACCATTCTGACCCAGCAAAGCGATTCTCTGTCCGCGTTCAATAAAGAAATCGACCTTATCAAAGATCTGCTTGTTGCCGTACGCTTTTCCTAAATTTTTAGCTTCGAAAATTACTTTCCCCGGAGTTATGGCCGGTTGAAAGCGAATATTAAATTTGGAAACATCATCTGTATCCACTTCAATTCTTTCCAGTTTATCTAATTTCTTGATCAACGATTGCGCGAATGATGATTTAGTTGCAGAAGCACGGAAACGGTTGATGTTATCTTCCATCTGCTTAATTTCGACATCCTGATTTTTCTTGGCTTGAATTTGCTTTTCCTTACGCTCTTTACTGAGCTCTAAATATTTGGTATAGTTGGCTTTGTAGTCGTCAACCTTTTTATTATTAATGTCAAAAGTTCTGTTACAAACTGAGGTCATAAACTGTTTGTCGTGACTCACCAATACGATGGCGCCTGGATAATCTTTCAAGAAAGCTTCAAGCCAGATAATCGATTCCATATCCAGGTGATTGGTTGGCTCATCGAGTAACATTAAATCATTTTTTTGCAAAAGCAGTTTCGCCAATTCAATTCTCATTCTCCAACCTCCAGAAAATTCATCGGTGATTTTATGGAAATCATCTGCCTTAAAACCCAGACCCAATAATACTTTTTCCACATCACCTTCCAAATTGTAGGCATCGTGGTGCATTAACAAATCATTCAGTTCGGTCATTCTATGAATTAAATTTTCATAGTAATCACTTTCATAATCTGTTCTGGTAAGCATTTGATGATTTACGTCTTCGAGTTCGTTTTTCATCGCATTGATGGCTTCGAATGCCTGAAGTGTTTCGTCCCACACGGTACGACCTTTTACAAAATCTAAATCCTGTTTTAGAAATCCAATTGTCACGGCTCCTTCCTGAACAATACTACCTTCGTAAAAGTTAATTTCGCCCGTAAGCATCTTTAACAAAGTAGATTTACCTGCTCCATTTTTACCGACCAACCCAATTTTATCATCTTTTTTGATGGTGAAGTTGACGTTTTGAAAAAGGTAATTTCCAGAATGATGAAGACCTAAATTTTGAACCGAAATCATATTGATGAATGCTAATTAATGAGTGAATTTTCGAGGTGCAAAAGTAGTGAAACTAATTGAATTACAGACCAAGTTGTAAACTCAGTTCCTCTAATTTGAAAAGGAATAATTATTTTTTAAGATCACGCTAGGGGCAAAATGTAAAAATAAAACACCCTTTTTGAATTTTTAATCCTTTTAGCGCTGAGGAAAGTAGTTCTGAAGACTTTTAATTCTTCTAATTTCCTTATCAAAATATTTGGAAAAGAATTAATAAAAAAGAATCCACCGATGAAAGTGGATTCTAAAAACACAAATGATGAAAAAAAATTTATTCTTTACTTGTTATAAGCATAAGAACAATGCAAATATTAGCTATTTTTTTCACATGGCAAAATATTTAGAATAGAAATTGCCTAACTGATTAATTATTTTTTAATAATTACATAATAAAAATCCGCTAAAATGCTTAGCGGATCGGTATAAATTGCAATGCCTTGCATAAATTATTTGATCTTTAAGTAATATCAAAAATAAGACATAGAAGCAGTTACCTTTTAAAATTACTCTGCTGGTCGAAAAACCAAACCACTTTCATCGAAGTAATCCAGTATAATTCGGTCTCCATCGTTTACATGTCCGGCAAGAATTTCTTTCGATAATTTATTTAAAACTTCCTGCTGCAAGACTCTTTTTAATGGTCTTGCTCCAAAACTTGGATCGTAACCCTTTTCGGTGATATAAGCAATTGCATCTTCGGTCGCCGTCATGATAATGCCACGTTTTTCCAACATCTGATTGAAACCGCGTAACTGGTAATGTACGATTTTACCAATTTCTTTCTTGCTTAAAGGCTGGAAGAGAACCGTTTCGTCAATTCTATTTAAAAATTCCGGTCTTAAGGTCTGTTTCAATAAAGTGAAAACTTCTTCCTTCGTTTTCTCAACGATTTCCACAACATTATCATCGGTAATATTTTCAAAATTCTCCTGAATAATGTGCGATCCTAAATTAGACGTCATTATGATAATGGAGTTTTTAAAATTCACCACCCGACCTTTATTATCCGTCAAACGACCGTCATCTAAAACCTGAAGTAAAGTGTTGAAAACATCAGGATGCGCTTTTTCAATTTCATCTAGAAGCACGACAGAATAAGGTCTTCTTCGAACTGCCTCCGTTAATTGTCCACCTTCATCATAACCCACATATCCCGGAGGAGCACCAACCAATCGCGACACCGAATGTCTTTCCTGGTATTCACTCATGTCGATTCTCGTCATATTATTTTCATCATCAAAGAGGAATTCTGCGAGTGCTTTTGCCAATTCCGTTTTCCCAACTCCGGTTGTCCCGAGGAATAGAAAACTTCCGATTGGTTTCTTTTCGTCATTTAATCCGGCGCGATTTCTTCTGATGGCATCTGCAACGGATTCTATGGCTTCTTCCTGACCAACTACCCTTTTGTGCAGCTCATCTTCCAGATGCAATAATTTTTCTCGTTCAGACTGAATTAATTTGGTGACAGGAATTCCGGTCCATTTTGAAATGACTTCCGCGATATCTTCAGCAGTAACCTCTTCTTTAATCAACTCATTTTCACTATTCTGCATTTCAAGCTCCAGCTTTTGAAGTTCTTCTTCTTTTTCCCGAAGTTTTCCGTACTGAATTTCAGCAACTTTTGCATAATCACCCACTCTGGAAGCTCTTTCAGCTTCTAATTTTAAAGCTTCAATTTCTTTTTTAATACGGGTAAGATCTTCAGATTTTTGTTTTTCTTTGAGCCATTTGGCGTTGATTTCGTTGCGCTGTTCAGAAACCCTTGCGATATCTTCTTTCAAGTGATTGATTTTAATCTCATTGCCTTCCCGTGAAATCGCGGCCAGTTCAATTTCCAGCTGCATGAGTTTACGGTCCAAAACATCGAGTTCTTCGGGTTTTGAATTAATTTCCATTCTAAGTTTTGCAGACGCTTCATCAATCAAATCAATCGCCTTATCCGGCAAAAACCGGTCGGAAATATAGCGCTGAGACATTTCTACGGCAGCAATAATGGCTTCATCTTTAATTCTGACTTTGTGGTGCGCCTCATATTTATCTTTAATACCACGCAGAATCGAAATGGCCGATTCGGTATCAGGCTCCTCCACCATCACTTTCTGGAATCGTCTTTCAAGTGCTTTATCTTTCTCGAAATATTTTTGGTATTCATTTAAAGTCGTGGCACCAATTGCACGAAGTTCACCTCTTGCCAACGCTGGTTTCAGAATATTTGCAGCATCCATCGCACCTTCACCGCCGCCAGCTCCTACCAAGGTGTGTATTTCATCAATAAACAAAATAATCTGTCCATCGGAGTTAGTAACTTCGTTAATGACTGATTTCAGCCTTTCTTCGAACTCACCTTTATATTTTGCACCAGCGATCAGAGCTCCCATATCCAGGGAATAAAGCGTTTTATCCATGAGATTTTCAGGAATATCGCCAGAAATAATTCGGTGCGCAATCCCTTCCGCAATAGCAGTTTTACCTACGCCTGGTTCCCCAATTAAGATTGGATTGTTCTTGGTTCTTCTTGAAAGAATCTGCAAAACACGACGGATCTCCTCATCACGACCGATGACGGGATCGAGTTTTCCTTCTGCAGCCAGTTCATTGAAGTTTTTTGCATACTTATTTAAGCTTTGATAGGTTTCTTCTGAACTTGCAGAGGTGGCTTTTGAACCTTTTCGCAGTTCTTTAATCGCCATTTCCAGTCCATTTTTAGTAACGCCCATATCTTTGAGCATTTTTGAAACATCGGAATTTACGTCGAGAAGTGAAAGCCAGAGATGCTCAATGGTAACAAATTCATCGCCCATTTTCTTCGCTACATTTGGAGCATCAAGCAAAACTTTGTTTGCAGATTGTGAAAGATAAATATTTCCGCCTTCCACTTTCGGCAGTTTCTGGATATTCTCGCGGTTTCTTTCTCTGACTAAAGTTAATTCAGCTTCCGATTTCTTCAATAAAAATTCAGAAATATTTTCATCTACCTGAAATATTCCCTCAAGCAAATGTTGAGGCTCGATACTCTGATTGCCAAATTCCATAGCGATTTGTTGCGCTTTCTGGATGGCTTCTTGAGATTTTACGGTGTATTGGTTTAAATTCATATCAATAAGTTTTTTTTAGGTTTCAGAAACAGTAAGAATCCCTACAAAGATACGAATTCCTACTCTTACTGTCAATCATTATTTAATTCTGATTACCAATGCTCAAAAACCATTCTATTGACAATAATTAAATAAATTCGGTCAAAATTTCCGAAATCAAAAATTTTAAGCTTTTTTAATCGGCCAAAATTTCCAATTTGATCCTTTTTAATCTAAAATTAATGAACATTCAGTTTCATTTACAGAAAGAATTAAAAACCTGACTTTTACACGTTTCAAAAAATAAGTATATTTGTTGAACTCCCAAATATAGAGATTTTAAAATACTATGCATCATTTTCATAAGATAAAAACAACAAAAGTTTCACGGGAAACCAACGATTGCGTTCATATTGCTTTCGAAATTCCGGAACATTTAAAACATGAATTTTCATTTAAACAAGGACAGTATTTGAATGTACGTTTTGTTTTTGGGGAAGAAGACTTGCGCAGAAGCTACTCTATTATTAATGCGCCCAGTGAAGATAACCCGGAAATCGAAATTTTAGTTAAACATTTGGATCAAGGAAAAGTTTCAACCTATCTTAATCAGGAATTAAAATTAGGGGACTTTATAGAAGTAATGGCTCCTGCAGGACATTTTTATACCCATTACCATGTTTCAAATCAAAAAACGTATATTGGATTAGCGGCAGGAAGCGGAATTTCTCCGGTAATATCAAATATCAAAGAAGCGCTTTATCAGGAACCCTTAAGTTCTGCGTATCTTTTCTTCAGCAATAAAAGTCTGAATGAAATTATCTTTAAAAAAGAAATTGATGCGCTCGTAGAAAAATTTGAGGGCAGATTAAAAGTGATTTATCTACTCTCCAGAGAGAAACATTTTGAAGATGAACTTTTTGAAGGCCGAATTTCTGCAGAAAAACTGGATCTTTTATTTGAAAGATTTCCCGAAATACCCGTACAGGATGCTACTTATTTTATTTGTGGTCCTTCAGAAATGATTAAAGGAATTTCGGATTATTTGAAAAAAGAGAAGAAGGTTCCTTCCCTTCAAATTATGTATGAATATTATTCCGCTCCTGATGATGAAGGAAATGCAGAAATGAGCGACGAATTTAAAGCGATCCCGAATCTGGAAAGCATGGTAACTTTGATTATTGATGACGACGAATACTCGTTCCACCTTAATTCAAAGAAAAAAAGCATTTTGGATCAGGCGTTGCACGAGAAACTTCCCGTTCCATTTGCCTGCAAAGGAGGTGTTTGCTGTACATGCAAAGCGCAAGTTATGGAAGGAGAAGTATTTATGGAGAAAAACTTCGCATTGACCGACGATGAGGTTGAGCGTGGTTTTGTACTTACTTGTCAATGTCACCCGACCACTAATGTGGTGATGTTGAATTATGACGTTTAAATGATATAACCGTAAAAATTTAGAAAGATGAGCACCTGGAAATTCAAATCAATAATCGAAGAGGATAAAGAGTTTAAAATAGATGGCATAAACATCTGGAATCACTACTGGCATTGTGCAGACCGCAAGATCGAAGTGATTGGACCGCTCAGCGGAAATCCGTATTTGTTTAACCACTATGAAATCCGAACTCCAGAAAAAACAATTTCTTTTGTCGTCGGAGAATTTTCCGAAGGTCGGATCGGACTTTATTTACCGGAAGAAATCGCTATTAATTCTCAGTAAATAGAATTTCTTATAATTTTTAAAAGCACTTATTATGAACCAAGATAAATTTTTAGAATACGTACAGGCAGAAAACAAAGTAGAACCAAAGGATGTAATGCCCGATGATTACAGAAAACTATTGGTGAGACAGATTTCGCAACACGCCCATTCAGAAATCGTAGGAATGCTTCCAGAAGCGAACTGGATCTCTCGTGCGCCAACTTTAAGAAGAAAAATGGCTCTTTTGGCAAAGATTCAAGATGAGGCTGGACACGGACTTTATCTCTATGCCGCCACAGAAACTTTGAACAACGGAGAAATCGCGGCAGACCGGGATTCTACTTATAATGATATGCTTTCCGGAAAAGCAAAATATTCCAGTATTTTCAACTATCCTGCACTTTCCTGGGCAGATATTGGCGCAATCGGCTGGCTCGTTGATGGCGCTGCGATCATGAATCAGGTGATGTTGATGGGTAATTCTTATGGACCTTATTCCCGAGCGATGGTGAGGATTTGTAAAGAAGAATCTTTCCACCAGAGACAGGGTTATGAAATTTTAATGACGCTTTGTCGAGGGACAAAAGAGCAGAAAGATCTGGCCCAGGAAGCACTGAACCGTTTTTGGTGGCCGGCTTTAATGATGTTTGGACCAAATGACGCAGACTCGCCGAATTCTCAAAAATCTATGAATTATCGTGTGAAACGGGAAAGCAATGACGATTTACGACAACGTTTCGTAGATGTTACAGTGTCGCAGGCTGAATTTGTGGGTTTAAAAATTCCTGATAAAGATTTGAAATGGAATGAGGAAAGACAACATTATGATTTTGGAGAATTGCCTTGGGATGAGTTTATGGAGGTACTAAAAGGAAATGGTCCGTGTAACAAAAAGCGCTTGGAAACCAAGAGAAAGGCTCAAAGAGAGCATTCTTGGGTAAAAGAGGCGGCGATGGCGTTTGCAAAGAAAAAAGGCGAACTGGTAAATAATTAAACAACTCTAAAGTTCTCTTGAAACGAAGCAAAAAACACTAAATGTTTTTTTTCTAACAAGCTATTCAAAAGATTGCAGAAGAATGATCAAACGATAGTTCAACTTCTTGCATTCTTTTGAATAGTTTCTTTTTTTTCCGGTTTAAAATACATTTCTAATCAATTAATTAAAAATTAAATTATGATCTGGCAAGGACGTTTCGATGGTGATGAACCATTATATCACAGGATTTTCCAACGGGTCTCTTTGGAGGACAATTACGAAAACATTTCACCGAACGATTTCGTTTTGCACGGGTTTGCCGTAGATGAAGGCGTGAAGCGTAATAAGGGAAGAATAGGCGCTAAAGATGCTCCGGATGTCATTAGAAAAAACTGTTCAAATTTTCCTGTTGTTCATCCAAATTTTAATCTAAAGGATTTTGGAAATATCACGTGTGAAGACCAAAATTTAGAAGATGTCCAAAATAAACTTGCTGAAAAAGTTCAACTCGTTTTACAGAAAGGCGGAAAATCAATAGTTTTCGGTGGCGGGCACGAAGTAACATTTGCACATTACTCAGGAATTAAAAAAGCATTTCCCACTAAAAAAATTGGGATCATTAATATAGACGCCCATTTTGACAACCGTGAAATAGACCCTAAAATTGGCGCAAGCTCCGGAACCGGCTTCTGGCAAATTGCGCAGGAAGGAAACATTCAATCTTTACATATAGGGATTCAAAGGAATTCTAACACTTTGAAACTATTCGATACTGCACATCAATATGGAATGAATTACATTCTCGCAGAAGAAGTTTTTTTCGAAAATCTTCCTACTCTTTATCCAAAAATTGAGGAATTTATAGAAATATCCGATGTCATCTATCTAACGATATGTATGGACGTATTTAACGCTGCAATCGCTCCCGGAGTTTCAGCTTTGGCTTACAACGGAATTTTTGCCGATGCCACATTTATGCATTTGTTTAAACTTATTTTAACATCGGATAAATTAATTGCGATGGATGTTGCAGAAGTTAATCCAATTTACGACCAGAATGAAATCACCGTAAGACTTGCTGCATCTCTTATAAATGAGTGGTTTATGATTAATAAAAGCATGTAGTTGATGTGAAATTTCACTTCATCTTTCCTTTTAAAAGTTATTTAAAAGATTTTAAAAGCAATTAACCATGTTTAAATCTCCAGTTTTAATAAAATTATAAGAAGATAATACCCTAGTTACTTCCGTACTCATCAATAAAAACACACTTTTTTAATTAAAAGTTTAAAAAAACTTGCACATCTTTGAACATTATAATAATTTAGAGGCAATGAAATTTATTGTTTAACTAAATTATTTATTATGAAGAAAAAATTATCTTTGTTGATGTTGGCTGCAATGCCATTAATCGCTTTCGGCCAAAATACAACAGGCCGTACCGCATCAAAAGCCTCGGTTTACCCGAACAGTGCAAAAAAAACCGTGGTGTCAGTAAAAATAGCTTCTAAGCTGGTTCCAACCGCTTATTGCTTACCAAGTTCAGATTGTAGTGACGGTGACGTAATTACCAACGTTACGGTAGCTGGTATTAACAACACTACCACCTGCAGTACCGGTGGATATGGCGATTACACGGCAATGCAGGGTCAAATCGAAGCAGGACAAACCTATCCAATATCTGTAACCGTAGGAGGCGGATGGTTTGAAAGAGTTTCTGCTTGGGTTGACTTTAACAAGAATGACGTTTTTGACGCAGATGAATACTTAGGAGAGATCGGCGAAGGAACAGATGTAGGAGGAGTATTATCTGGAAACATTTCAATTCCTGCTAATTTAGCCGCTGGTTCGTACAGATTAAGGGTAATGGTTGGTGCAACAGGAAGTGGTAATCCTGCTATTACCGATGCTTGTGTTCCTAATGCCTATGGTGAAACTGAAGATTATACCTTAGTGATCGAAGCTCCAGCTGCAACAGGATGTCTTACTTCACCAAATGGACAATATCCGTCAGCAACATATACTCCAAACTGTAATGGTCTTGTTGCAAATATTACGACTGTAGGTTATGCAGGAGAATACTCTAAGGTTAACGTAACAAGCGGTACCTCTTATACCTTCTCTGTTTCTAAACCTGACTATTTCATCACTATTTCAGATGCTGATGGAACAACCGTTTTAGGATCCGGAACAGGAAGTCTTACGTGGACCTCTACCCTTTCAGGAGTGGTTCGTTTTTATGTTCACACTGATGCAGCTTGTGGAAGTGGAACAAGCGCAACAATTCACACAAGATCAATTAAATGTGGAACTCCACCACCTGCTCCTACCTCATGTGAAGACTTTAAAGTTCTTTCAAATAACTTAGAAAACGGAGGCTTCTTTAATGGGGAAACTGCACAAAAACTGGCTATCGATTTACCAATTGGAAGCACCGCATTTACCATATACGGTATAGAGCCTACCGTTATCGGAACAGCCACCAGTTTCAACTTCAATTTCTATAGTGACAATGCAGGATTGCCTGGAACACTACTAGGAACACGCGTAGGTACTATTAATGGAAATATGACGACGGGAACTAATTTCGGTTACGATTTCATCAAATATACTGTATCATTCGATTCTCCATTCAATTTTGATGCAAATACAAAATACTGGTTAGAAATAGTAACTGATGCTGTAGCTTGGGAATCTTCGTCAATTGCTACTCTGGGAACTAAAGATGCATTCCAAAATAGCGGTACATCAGGAGCATGGGTTATTGGTACAGATGATTATGTATTTAACCTAATGTGTAATGGGCTTGCAGTAAACGACACAAAAACGGCACAGGTAAACTTCTACCCTAACCCAGTGAAAGATTTCTTGACCATCAATTCTAAAAAAGCAATTGAAACAGTACATGTTTATAACATCTCTGGTCAGAAAATGCAGGTATCTTCAAAATTAGTAAACGGTAAAGTAGACATGAGCAAATTAGCTCCTGGAATGTACATTATCAGCACTATTCTAGAAGGTGGCAAAAATGAATCATTCAAAGTGATTAAAAAATAATATTTTTAACCCTCAACTTAAGGCCAGTCTGAAATGCTTTCAGACTGGCTTTTTTTTATGAGACATCTACTATTCATCAACGATAGAAGGAAATTATTATTTATGCATTTGACTATCAATCCATTAAAAAAGAAATTTTTATATAATTTTAAATTCAAAAGAAAAATATTATATTAGCATCATACTTAAAAAGCGAAAATACGCTGTGGAATAATAAAAATTCATTCCAATTTATCTTTAAAAAGTGTAAAAAGAAGTCGAATTGATAAAGAATTTTATATATTTGCAGCAACTAACAATTAATTAAAAATAACTTACTATGTCAGACATTGCATCAAGAGTAAAAGCGATTATCGCTGATAAACTCGACGTTGAGGAAACAGAGGTAACTCCAGAAGCTAGCTTCACAAACGATTTAGGAGCTGATTCTTTGGATACTGTAGAATTAATCATGGAATTCGAAAAAGAATTTAATATTCAGATTCCAGATGATCAAGCAGAAAAAATTACTACGGTAGGACACGCTATTGCTTACATTGAAGAAGTAGTGAACAAATAATATTCTATCAACAAAGAAAAATTTATGGAATTAAAAAGAGTAGTTGTAACCGGCTTCGGCGCTATTACACCCATTGGAAAAAATGCCAAAGATTACTGGGAAAGCCTTGTAAAAGGTGAGAGCGGTGCTGCTCCTATTACTCTTTTTGATGCCAGAAATTTCAAAACCAAATTTGCGTGTGAAGTCAAAGACTTCGACCCATTAGCTCACTTTGACAAAAAGGAAGCTAAAAAAATGGACCGCAACACCCAACTGGGAGTCGTAGCTGCCCGAGAAGCCGTGGAACATTCGCGGATTATGGAAGACAACGTCGATAAAAACCGAGTTGGTGTAATTTGGGGTTCCGGGATTGGTGGTTTAGAAACCTTCGAGAAAGAAGTTTTGGGTTGGGCGAATACAGAAATCCCCCGATTCAATCCATTCTTTATTCCGAAAATGATTGCCGATATCACAGGAGGCCAAATTTCAATAGAATACGGTTTTCATGGTCCTAATTACACGACAGTTTCTGCGTGTGCTTCATCTGCCAATGCGCTGATCGATGGTAAAATGCTCATCCAACTGGGAAAAGCAGATGTCATTGTTTGTGGAGGTTCCGAAGCAGCAGTTACCGCAAGTGGTGTAGGTGGATTTAATGCAATGATGGCACTTTCGACCCGTAATGATGATCCTACCACTGCCTCAAGACCGTTTGATCAGGACCGAGATGGTTTTGTATTGGGCGAAGGCGCAGGAACCATTATTCTGGAAGAGTACGAACATGCCAAAAAACGTGGAGCAACAATCTACGCTGAGTTAAAAGGGGGCGGAATGAGCGCAGACGCTTACCACATGACCGCACCACATCCTGAAGGTTTAGGAGCATACCTGGTAATGAAGAATTGTTTAGAAGATGCAAGTATTACTGCCGATGAAGTAGATCACATCAATATGCATGGGACCTCTACTCCATTGGGAGATATCGCAGAATCTAACGCGATTTCCAGATTATTGGGAGATCATGCTTTCGACATTCAGATTAATTCAACCAAATCAATGACCGGTCATCTTTTAGGTGCTGCCGGAGTTGTTGAGGCGATTGCCGTAATTCACACGATTATTCATAACATCGTTCCACCAACCATCAACCATTTTATGGATGATCCTAAAATTGACAGTCGATTAAATTTCACATTTAATCATGCTGTAAAAAAGGAGGTAAATATTGCCATGAGCAATACTTTCGGTTTTGGCGGGCACAATGCATGTGTTCTCTTTACCAAAATTTAAGAATTAAATTCATTCTATGGAGTTACAGAAATACTTTTCTAAATTCCTAGCCAGAAGAAAAAACTCTCTCTCCGAAAAAGACTATTTTTTAAGCAGTGAAATCACGAAAATTACGGGTTTTGCTGTTCAAAACATTAATCTTTATAGGGAGGCTTTCTCGTTGAAAACATCTTCTAAACACAAACAATCCAAAAACTATGAACGCTTAGAGTTCTTAGGTGATTCTGTATTAGGAACAATCATTTCATGCCATCTTTTTGCAACCTACCCGGATGCAAACGAAGGATATTTAACCCAAATGAAATCGAAGATTGTCAACCGTAAAAATCTAAATAAGTTAGGCACAGAGCTGAACCTTATCAAATTTTTACAAAATGAGACGACAACTTCACTCAGTGAGAATATTGCGGGAAACCTTTTTGAGTCTCTAGTCGGCGCCATTTATCTGGATTTAGATTATGAAATCTGTAAGAAAATTGTTTTAGATCGCTTACTAACGCCGTCTGAAATCAATAAGTTGGAAAACAAAATTGTAAGCTACAAAGGCCTGCTTTTAGAATGGAGCCAAAAGAAGAAAGTCGTCATAAAGTATGAAACCTGTGAAGAAATGCAGCCCAATAAAAATATGGTATTCCGTACCTATGTTTGGCTAGATCAGGAAAGAATAGCAAACGCAACCGAAACTTCAAAAAAGAAAGCGGAAGAAAAAGCGGCACAACGGGCTTTTTATATTCTCAATAAAAAACAAAGCATCCTTGAAAACCCAAAAGCTCACTCTTGAGATTGATGCGGACGAAGAAATTACACTTGGATTGGTTCGTCTTGCAAAGCAAGTTCCTGACTATGAACTTTTTTATCATCTGAATACTCTTAATACTTTTCAGTTTAAGAGGGTCAATGATTTGGTATTTCACGGAACTTACTATGACTACTACTATCCCAAATTTGAAGCTTTTCATCACGATTCTAAAATATGTATTCACTTTATCGCCAATAAATCTGACCACAGTGTTTTAAAAAAAGAAAGCACAGAACTTTTTGGAAATGAAGAAGATACAAAATTTTTACTGGAAAATTATGAAGATGTTGATTATATAATATCTACTTCAGAACCATTTGGTGATTTTTCAGTAATTTTGCTCCCTGAAAATCTCATGTTTCAAATACAGGATTTTCATTTATGCCCCAGCGCGGAGCTTTACCATTTAATTCAATATTATGAATAGATATTTAAAAAAAACTAAAATAATCGCCACCTTAGGTCCGGCTTCTTCAGATAAAGAAACGATGACCCAACTGGTTCAGGCCGGTGTTGATGTTTTCAGAATAAATTTTTCGCATGCAGACTACGACCTTGTAAGAAAGCATGTAGAAACTATACGCGAAATAAATAAGGAATTGGGTCAATCTGTTGGAATACTTGGAGATCTACAAGGTCCTAAACTTCGTGTAGGCGTTGTGAAGGAAGGATCCTACTTGAATCCAGGCGACATTCTTACCTTTACCAATGAAAAAATAGAAGGCGATTCTAAGCGCGTTTATATGACGTATCAGAAATTCCCGCAAGACGTAAAAGTTGGAGAACGAATTCTGATCGATGATGGAAAATTGGTTTTAGAAGTTATTGAAACCAATGAAAAAGACACCGTTAGAGCAAAAACAATTCAAGGGGGACCGCTAAGTTCCAAGAAGGGAGTTAACCTGCCGAATACGAATGTTTCCCTTCCTGCTTTAACAGAAAAAGACATCGAAGACGCAAACTTCATCCTGGATTTAGAACTGGATTGGATTGCCTTATCCTTCGTTCGTCATGCACAGGATATTATTGATTTAAAAGAAATCATTAAAAATCACCCAACTAACAAGCAGAAAACTCCGATCATTGCGAAGATTGAAAAGCCTGAAGGGGTAAAAAACATCGAGCAAATTCTGCAGGAATGTGATGGATTAATGGTTGCACGTGGCGATCTGGGTGTAGAAGTTCCGATGGAAGAAGTTCCTGCAATTCAGAAAAACCTGGTAGAAATTGCACGTAAATATGCCAAACCGGTCATTATCGCGACCCAGATGATGGAAACCATGATCAACAGTTTAACACCGACAAGAGCGGAGGTTAATGACGTTGCAAACTCTGTATTAGATGGAGCGGATGCCGTGATGCTTTCGGGAGAAACCTCCGTTGGACGCTATCCTGTAGATGTGGTAATAAACATGGCGAAGATTGTAAAAAATATTGAGCAAACACATTTTTACAGAACCAAAAATTCCCCTATTGAACACGATTTTGATTGTATCGATGAGCGTTTTATCACCAAAAGAATATGTTTAGCTGCTGTAAGGATTGCAAAAACGACGAACGTAGAAGCGATTGTTACGCTTACCTATTCAGGTTTCACGGCTTTTCAAATTTCGGCTCACCGACCGAATTCCAATATTATCGTATTCAGTTCCAACAAAAGGGTGATTACAATGCTTAATTTACTTTGGGGCGTTCGCGCATTCCATTACGATATGCAGAAATCAACCGACGAAACAATTATTCAAGTCAATATGCTTGCACATACCCACGGTTACGTGCAAAAAGGTGATTTCGTATTAAACTTAAATGCCACTCCTGCCTACGAAGACGGTAAAACAAACACGTTGAGATTAACGACGATTTAATTTCTCCGACTTCTAAAAAACATGATTGCGTTCATCTTGAACGCAATTTTTTTTATTTTAGATAAGGAGAATGTTATATTTGTGAGTAATGGAAACAAAAAGATTTTATTTGAAACGAACTCAATATCTGAGTCATTAAAAAAAAGAAGACTTCGCAAGAAGTTAATTATTCTTGATCCGTCTTCCTAAAATTTTATTTTTAGCATTTGTGTTTGTAGGACAAAATTACAATTAAAAATGATTTGTTTTGTGTACAATTTTGTACATTAAAGTTTTGTTAAAATTTGTTAAGTTTGTTTAAGCACATTTGAAAAGAGATGAATACGATAAGTAGAATCCTGAACGAATTACGACAGGCGGTAAAAAACAAGATGGGAAAGGACATTTCTTCATCATCACACTGTGAGGAACTTGCTGCAGAGATAAAAAAAATGGGAATTGTAATTAATCCCCAAACCTTCCGACGATTTTTTGGTCTGATCAAAAGTAGCGGTAAATTCCACATTTATACCCTCGATACTTTAGCACAATATTGTGATTTTTCTGATTTTGCCACCTTTAAAAAAAGTTTAATTGACGATGAACTTGAATTATTTCTGGAAGGTGTAAAAACGGAAAGTCAGGAATTTGACTATTGGAAACTAAGTGAAACCCTTTGTTCTAAAATTATAGAATCACCATCCCTATTAGCAAGCGTTCATCACCAATTATTAAAATATCCTTTAGCCCGAACATTTTTTATGGAACACCACCCAATGCGGGATTTGGCGGGCACAGTTTATCTGCAATATTTTCAGGAATATTTAAAATACGAAGAAACAAATGAAGCAAGACTTTTCGCCTACGGTTTTCTTTACATGGGTTCATTTTTAACTCAAAATAATGAATTCAGGAATATTTACTTTAATAAAATTGAAGAAACACCCTTAACCACAGATGTTTACATCTTACCGGCCGGCAGAAAATTTGGAGTGCTGTTGCTTGAAGTGTGGTTGCGAAAAGACGAAATTAAATTCAATAAAATCTGGAACGAAATGCTGTTTGTGAGACAAAGATATAAAGAGTTTTCAGAAAGATCGGTGTGCAGTTTTGAATATGCAGTTCTCGAGCATATAATCTTTACAGATAAAACTGAGGAAATGCTGTTTCTAATTGAGAATAACACTTTTCAGGTTCATAGCGACCGCAAATTCATAACGCAACACCGCAAAGAAAACCATGACACTTGCTGGAACATCATGTGTGCTATGGCCTATATTAAAGCAAAAAAGCAGGCAAAATCTAAATCATATTTGAATAAAGTTTCTTTGGATAAACTTGCGCTGGGCTGGAAAAAATATTATTCGATTATGTACTATTTTGTATACTATAACTTCGCCGATCGGGAAGAAATATCGAAAATTATTGACGAATTAACGCAATTGATAGAAGAAACTCATTTTACTTATTATTCGGGAAGACTGCGTGAGCTGTTAAAAGCCAGAACCTGTGCTGACCAATCTCTTCTCCAAACGTCGTAAAAAAATTAATAAAAAAATCCGTTCAAAATTAATTGAACGGATTTTATATTTGCAAGTATTGCTACAATTGTGGCTTGATATTACATCATTCCCGGCATTCCACCGCCCATCGGCATTGCTGGCTCTGCACTTTTAATTTCTGTGATCACACATTCTGTAGTCAACAGCATTCCAGAAACAGAAGCTGCATTTTCTAAAGCAACACGTACTACTTTTGTAGGGTCAATGATTCCTGCTTCGTACATATTTACGTACTCATCATTTTTCGCGTTAAAACCAAAGTCAGCTTCACCTTCCATTACTTTCGCAACGATTACGGAACCTTCTCCACCTGCATTGATCACAATTTGTCTCAATGGCTCCTCGATGGCTCTTCTTACGATTTTGATACCAGTTGTTTCGTCCATGTTATCACCTTCGAAATTTAAAGCTTCGATGCTTCTAACTAAGGCTACTCCACCACCGGCAACGATACCTTCTTCTACTGCAGCTCTAGTTGCATGAAGGGCATCATCAACTCTGTCTTTTTTCTCTTTCATTTCTACTTCAGAAGCAGCACCTACATAAAGTACAGCTACTCCACCAGCTAATTTCGCCAGTCTTTCCTGAAGTTTTTCTTTATCGTAATCTGATGTTGTGGTTTCCATTTGCGCTTTGATCTGGCTTACTCGGCCTTTGATTTGCGCTTCGTCACCTCCACCATTTACTAATGTTGTATTGTCTTTGTCGATCACCACTTTTTCAGCAGTACCTAACATTTCCAAAGTAGCGTTTTCCATTGTGAAACCTCTTTCCTCAGAAATTACAGTTCCGCCAGTTAAAATCGCGATGTCTTCTAACATTGCTTTTCTTCTGTCTCCAAATCCTGGTGCTTTTACAGCAGCAATTTTTAACGAACCTCTTAATTTATTAACAACTAAAGTAGCCAAAGCTTCACCTTCAACTTCTTCACAAATAATTAATAAAGATTTTCCTGCCTGAGCAACCGGCTCTAAAACTGGAAGTAATTCTTTCATTGAAGAGATTTTTTTCTCTACCAAAAGAATATAAGGATTTTCTAATTCAGCAATCATTTTCTCCGGATTGGTCACGAAATATGGTGACTGATATCCACGGTCAAACTGCATTCCTTCTACCACATCAACTGTAGTGTCAGTTCCTTTTGCTTCTTCAACAGTGATCACTCCTTCTTTACCTACTTTTCCAAAAGCTTCTGCGATCAAACTTCCGATGGTATCATCATTATTTGCTGAAATAGAGGCAATTTGTCTGATTTTTTCAGAAGAATCACCAACTTCTCTAGATTGACCTTTTAAGTTTGCTACAACTGCAGAAACTGCTTTGTCAATCCCTCTTTTCAGATCCATTGGGTTTGCGCCAGCAGCTACGTTTTTAAGACCTTCTCGAACGATAGCCTGTGCCAATACTGTTGCAGTTGTTGTTCCGTCTCCAGCGATATCATTGGTTCTGGATGCTACTTCTTTTACCATTTGAGCTCCCATATTTTCTACACGGTCCTCAAGTTCGATTTCTTTCGCAACAGAAACTCCGTCTTTTGTTACATGTGGAGCGCCGAATGATTTCTCAATTACAACGTTTCTTCCTTTTGGTCCCAGTGTTACTTTTACAGCGTTTGCCAAAGCATCAACACCTCTTTTCAGTGCATCTCTTGATTCAATATCGAATTTTATTTCTTTTGCCATCTTTTTATTTAATTAAAGTACATGATAACATGTACGGGATTTGGTTAATTACTATTAATAATTGAGTCGACTTATTATTCGCTCTTTAAATTTTATCCTAAGATTCCTAAAAGATCTCCTTCTTTCAGGATAAGATAATCTTTACCATCTAACTTCAATTCTGAGCCTGAGTATTTTCCGTAAAGCACTTTATCACCAACTTTTACGGTGGTAGGTTCATCAACTTTCCCCGGTCCTACTGCAACAACAGTCCCTTCCTGAGGTTTTTCTTTTGCAGTGTCTGGGATAATAATTCCTGATGCGGTTGTAGTTTCAGCTGCGGTTGGTTCTACAAGAACGCGATCCGCTAAAGGTTTGAAATTTAATGACATATTTTTAAATTATTTTAATATTATGTTGATTGTTTCACTAAATTTGTGCCACGTAAAAAAGGTGATAAAATGGCACTTTAAATATTCTGAGTAAGAAATTATGGCAGAATTTTAAGATTCCTCTTTATCGCAAAAAATTACAGGCAACACTTTATGCAAAAAACTACTTTCATTTTTGCTTTTTTTCAAACCACCACTTTTATTCGGCAAATCGCAGTTAGATATTGATCATAAAAAAAGCTGTTTCAATTATTTGAAACAGCTTTTTTTATTTTTACAGCTTTTATTTTTTCTTTCCGGCAGCCTGCATTGGATTTGTTTTTCCGTTCGCAGCTCCTCTTGCAGCTCCTGCATTTTTTTGTTTAAAGACTTGAAACTTCGAAGTCGGTTCTGAGATCTCACCCCAGAAATTATTTGAAGTATCAATATCTGCTGTTTCCCGCATGGGATCAAGTTGCACTGATTTTAATTTCTTGTCGAAGTAATACGTTTTAGAAACTTTACCCTCATTTTTTCTCCAGATCTGAGCAGATGACTTATCAGTTAATTTCGTTCCGTCTTCAAAGGTAAACTCTAAAAGGATAGGCATTACCAAACCTCCTTTATTTAAGAAATCAATTTGATAGGCGTAAATATTTTCTAACTTGGCTCTGTCCTTCGCCGGAACTTTTTCTAAATTATCTGATTTAATTATATACTCCTTTTTATCATCAACTTTTTCCTGTCCGCGGTTATAACGCCAGTAGAAATCCTGAACTTCTTTATCCTTATCGGTATAGAAGGTGATATTTTTATCTTCTCGGTTTCTAACTTTTGAAATGTCTTCAAACTCATTCTGCAAAGGTTTATCTACCGTATAGGAAAACTCTCGACTTGGCGGCATTGCATCAAAATCAGGTTTTAGAACCGTCACTTTATCAATTGCAATATCCACAGGATCAATCCCGTAAAACCAACCTCTCCAAAACCAATCAAGGTTTTCGCCACTCGCATCATTCATCGTTCTAAAGAAATCTGCAGGCTCCGGATGTTTAAAGGCCCATCTTTTCGAGTAGGTTTTAAAAGCTTTGTCAAATAATTCCCGACCCATGATGGTTTCACGCAAGATATTTAGTCCCGTTGCGGGTTTTGAATAGGCATTTGGACCAAACTGAATGATGTTTTCAGAATTCGTCATGATCGGCTCCAGTTGCTCCTTCGGCAATTTCATGTAATCCACAATGGTGTGCGCGGGGCCACGACGTGAAGGGAATTTATTATCCCATTTTTCTTCTGTAAGATATTCTACAAAAGTATTCAAACCTTCATCCATCCAAGACCATTGTCTTTCATCGGAGTTAATGATCATTGGAAAAAAGTTATGTCCTACTTCGTGAATGATCACGCCAATCATTCCGTTTTTAGTTCCTTCGGAATACGTTCCATCTT